>JBKKCB010000138.1:0-10349 GCA_046713545.1 Hyphomicrobiaceae bacterium
TTCAGCTGCAAGCCCGGCGCAGCGGCAGCGCCCGCGACCGACGGCATCAATGCCAATGCCGCGACGACCAGCGCGGGGCCAATAACCTTTATCATCAGTGAGCCTTCCTTCCTTTGGTACCATGCGCCGCCTCCTCACGATTGACCGCGAGCAGACGCGGAAAGAAGAACGCAGATATCCGGATGAGGTTCCGCACGAACCCGTCAGCTCGCGGATGAATGGCGCGCAAGAATCGCGCGATCAGATTTGCGACAATGCCTGCTCGAGATCGCCAATGATATCCGCCGCATCCTCGATGCCGATCGACAGGCGCACGACGTCGTCGCCAGCACCGGCCGCCGCGCGCTGCTCCTTGGTGAGCTGGCTATGCGTCGTCGATGCCGGATGGATGACGAGACTGCGCGTATCGCCGATGTTGGCGAGGTGCGAAAACAACTGGAGCGCGGCAACGAACTTCACGCCTGCGTCGTACCCGCCCTTGAGGCCGAACGTGAAGACGGCGCCGGCGCCCTTGGGGCAGATCTTCTTGGCGAGCCCATTGTATTTATTTTCTGGAAGCCCGGCGTAGTTGACCCAGCTGACCTTCGGATTCTTCGACAGCCACGTCGCGGCAGCAACGGTATTCTCGCAGTGCCTGGCCATGCGCAACGGCAGCGTCTCGATGCCATTCAGGATGAGGAAGGCGTTGAACGGCGCGATGGCCGGCCCGATGTCGCGCAGGCCCATGACGCGACAGGCAATGGCGAAGGCGAAGTTGCCGAAGGTCTCGGCCAGCACCATGCCGTTGTAGCTGGCGTTGGGCTCCGTCAGCACCGGGAATTTCTTGCCGGCCTTGATCCAGTCGTAGGTGCCGCAGTCAACGATCACGCCGCCGATGGAATTGCCGTGGCCGCCGATGAACTTGGTCAGCGAATGCACGATGATGTCGGCACCGTGATCTTTCGGCTGGCACAGATAGGGCGTGGCCAGCGTGTTATCGACGATGAAGGGAATGCCGTGCTTGCGGGCGATGGCGGCGATCGCCGGCAGATCGATGACGACGCCGCCCGGATTGGCAATCGACTCGCAGAAGATGGCCTTGGTCTTCTTGGTGATCGCCTTCTCGAAGCTCGCCGGCTCGGTGGCGTCGGCCCAGGCGACGTTCCAATTGAATTTTTTGAAGGAGTGATTGAACTGGTTGATCGAGCCGCCGTAGAGCTGCCGGCCGGCTACGAACTCGTCGCCCGGTTCGAGCAGCGTGTGAAACACCAGAAACTGCGCCGCATGTCCCGAGGCCACCGCCAGCGCGGCCGTGCCGCCCTCCAGCGCCGCAATGCGCTGCTCCAGCACCCCTTGCGTCGGATTGCCGATGCGCGTGTAGATGTTTCCGAACGCCTGCAGACCAAAAAGCGAAGCAGCATGCTCCGCATCGTTGAAGACGTAGGACGTGGTTTGGTAGATCGGCGTGATGCGGGCACCCGTTGATGGATCGGGTGCTGCGCCCGCATGGATTGCGAGCGTCGAAAAGCCGGGAGCGCTGTTCTTTTCGGTCATGCTGGTTTCCTCACGCCGGACGATGTACGGCCGCCATCAAACGGTTCGGCACAACCAAGTCAACAAGGATCAATAGCCACGGGCGCGGTCGACCACTTCCTTCAAGGGTTCGCCGGCCAGATAGCGACGCACGTTGCCGGTGAAGAGCTCCGCCACCATGCGGTCCCTGGTCGGATGACCGCCACCGATATGCGGCAGGACCATGATGCCCTCGGTGGTCCAGAAGGGATGATCCGATGGCAGAGGCTCGGTGCGGAAGACGTCGAGAATGGCGCCGGCGATGACCTTTGCCTCGACCGCGGCAATCAGGTCCTGGTCGACGATCAGGTGGCCGCGGCCGAAGTTGAGCAGCCAGGCATCGGTCTTCATGCGTGCGAGACGCGCGGCATTCATCAGGTTGTTGGTCGCATCGGTGACGGGCAGCAGCAGCACGACGTAGTCGCTCTGCCCCAGAACCTCGTCGATCTGCTCGGGCGCGTAGACCTTGTCGACGTGCGGCAACGGCTCGACCGTGCGCTTGGTGCCGATGACTTTCAGCTCGAGCGCGGCGGCCTTGCGCGCCAGCTCCTGGCCGATGGCGCCGAGGCCGAGGATGCCCAGCGTCTTGCCGGCGATGGGCTGCGACACGCGCCGCACCCATTTGCTGTCGCGCTGCTGCAGCGCGGCTGCCATGTAGTTCTTGGTGATGTGGAAGATGGCGCCGAGGATGTTTTCCGGCATCTGCACGCGATGCGTGCCGCGCGCAGCGGTGAGCACATGTTTCGGCGTCAGATCCTTGCGCTCGAGCCAGTGATCGACACCCACGGTGAGCGACTGCACCCATTTGAGCTTGGGCATGCGGCCGATGAGGCCGTCCGGCGCGCTCATGGCCAGCAGGACCTCGGCCTCGGCAAGCTGATCGGGCGACGGGCCTTTGTCGGGCGCGATGGCGGCGATCTCGAATTTTTCCGCAAGACCGGAGGCTGTGAGCGAGGCCTCGTAAGGTTTCGTGTTGCCGTACAACAGCAGCATCAATGGTTTCTTCTGCATACCCTGGTCCTCAAGCAATCTTGCCGCCGAGCTCATCGTCGAGATGAACGCGGATGATGTCGTCAAAACTGGATTCGGCCTTGAAGCCGAGATCGATGGCGCGCTGCGTCTCGAAATTGCGCGGCCAGCCGGCAACGATCTGCTCGACGAACGGGTCGCGCTCGCGGCGGATGCGCTTGACGACTTTTTCGCCGGCGATCTTGCGCAGGGCTTCGATCTGGCCGCCGACGGTAACGGCGAGACCGGGCATGGCAAGATTGCGGCGGGGGCCGATGGTGTCGCCGTCGAGCGTGGCGGCGTGGATGAGGAAGCCGACCGCGGCCCGCGGCGAGGCGTGCCAGTGCATGACGTCCTCGGAGACCGGCAGCACGGCCTCATGGCCAGCCAGCGGCTCGCGGATGATGTTGGAGAAGAAGCCGGAGGCGGCCTTGTTGGGTTTGCCCGGGCGCACGCAGATGGTCGGCAGCCGGATGCCGACGCCGTCGACGAAGCCCTTGCGGGTGTAGTCGGCCAGCAGCAGCTCGCCGATGGCCTTCTGCGTGCCGTAGGACGTGAGCGGTGTGGTGAAAAAGTCGTCGGGGATCTTGTCGGGGAACGGCGCGCCGAAGACCGCGATCGAGCTGGTGAAGACCATGCGCGGCTTGTTGCCGGCCTTGCGCACCGACTCGAGCAGGTTCATCGTGCCCTTGAGGTTGATGCGATAGCCCTTGTCGAACTCCTGTTCCGCCTCGCCCGACACGATGGCGGCGAGATGGAAGATGACATCGGGCTTGTTGGCGACGAGCTTGTCGGTCTCGCCGTCCGCCGGCAGATCGCCGACGGCGATGGTCACCGGAAAGATGGCGCCGGCGGGCTTCTCAGCCGCGACCACATCATAGAGCGTCAGCTCGGTGATCTCCTTGCCGCCGAGCTCGCCATCGATCGCAAGGCGCTCGGCAAGTTTGCGGCCGACCATGCCGGCGCCGCCGAGGATCAGAATTTTCATGCTTCTTCTCCGTGGTCGCGCCGGCCTTCTCGCCGCGCGGATTGTGAATTGTCAAGCTCGCCGCAGACAAATCCCCTCTCCCCATTCCTTCAATGGGGAGAGGGTTAGGGTGAGGGGCGAGATCTTGCTCGGTGCCCGCCGCTGCCCCTCATCCTAACCTTCTCCCCGTAAGAACGGGGAGAAGGGACAGTTAACCCAGCTTCACGCCGCAGGCTTGCGCCCATCCGAGGCCTTCGACCGTGCCGGCGCGCGGCTTGTATTCGCAGCCGACGTAACCCTTGAAGCCGCTGTCGTCGATGGCCTTGAAGAGATAGCGGTAGTTCATCTCGCCGTCATCGGGCTCGCCGCGATCGGGCGGATTGGCGATCTGATAGTGGCGCGCGAGGTGGCCGAACTCGCGGATGGCCATCGCCGTGTCGCCTTCCTGGATCTGGCGGTGATAGAGATCGAACTGGAGGCCGAGGTTGGGCTCGCCCACTTCGTAGATGACGGCGCGGGCATCGGCGGTGGTGTTGAGGAAGAAGCCCGGGATGTCGCGCGTGTTGATGGGCTCGATGATGACGTCGATGCCGGAGCCGGCGGCCATCTTCGCGCCCTTCTTGAGGTTGGCGACGTAGGTCTTGCGATCGGCGCCGTGATGGCCCAGACCCGGCATGGCGTGGACACGCTGGCAGCCGAGGGCCGCGGCATACTCCAGTGCGCTTTTCATCGCGGCTTCGAACTCCGCTTCGCGGCCCGGAAGGGCGGCCAAGCCGCGCTCGCCCTTGGTCCAGTCGCCGGGCGGCAGGTTGAACAGCGCCTGCGTCAGCCCGTTCGCCTTGAGGCGCACCGCGATCTCCTTGGCCGGATGCTCGTAGGGAAACAGGAACTCGACGGCCTTGAACCCGGCCTTGGCCGCCGCGTCGAAGCGATCCAGGAAGGGCACCTCGTTGAACATGAAGGACAGATTGGCAGCAAAGCGCGGCATGGACGGTTTCCTCAGCTCCAGGTTTTTTCGAGCGACTTGATCATGTGCGCAATGGTGCGGTCGCTCAACTGCTCGTTGCGTTCGACACGGTAGCCGTGGCGGCCGTACCAGTCGATCAGATGCTGCAGGGTGGCGCCGGTGTAGAGGCGGATGGTGTCCCGCTTCAGCTCGCGGGCACGGACTTCGGCCGCCGACAAGAGCGCCTTGCCAAGCCCACCGCCCTGGCCAGTCGATACTCCAGATCAGAAGATCGTTCGGCCGCGGCTCCAGAATCAGGACGCCGGCAAGGCTGTCGGCGCCCGCGAGCCAAACCTCGTAGTCCTGGAATATCTGCTGGTAGTCGGCAAGCAACGGCAAAGGCTCGCAGCCAAGCAAGGCACGGTTGCGGGCGTAGGCGGCCTGCTGCAAGGCCAGCACCGCCTCGAGATCGCGGCTGCGCGCGCCGCAGCGACACACCGCCCGCGACGAGCGTGCCGCCGGGCATCAAAGCGCGAAGCCGCCGTCGACCAGAAAGGTCTGGCCGGTTGTGAAGCCGCTCTCGTCGCCGGCCAGATAGACGGCGATGGCGGCGATCTCCTCGGCGGTGCCGAGCCGGCCCATGGGCTGGCGGTCGATGAACATCTGCCGCACGTCCTTGTCGGTCTTGCCGAGCGCCTTGGCCTGCGCGGCAATGCGGCTGTCGAGCGAGGGAGACTCCACGGTGCCCGGGCAGATGGCGTTGCAGCGCACGCCCTTGCGGATGAAATCCGCGGCGACGGCCTTCGACAGGCCGACGACGGCGGCCTTGGTCGCGCCGTAGGCGTAGCGGTTGGGAATGCCGCGCACGGAGCTGGCGCCCGAGGCGATGTTGACGATCGAACCGCCGCCCTTGGCCAGCATGGCGGGCAGGAACGCCTTGATCGTGCGGTGCATGGACTTGACGTTGAGATCGAATGAGAAATCCCAGTCCTTGTCCGTGCACTCCAGCACCGTGCCGTGCGCGACGTAGCCCGCGGCATTGAACAGGATGTCGACGGCGCCGACGCGTTGCGCCATGGCGGCAACAGCGGCGGTATCGAGCACGTCGAGGCGGAGGGCCTCGGCGACGCCCTCCTTCTTCAGGGCGGCAAGCCCGGCCTCGTCGATGTCGGTAGCAATCACCCGGGCGCCTTCACGCGCGAACGCCAAGGCACAGGCCTTGCCGATGCCCGCGGCCGATGCCGTGCAGAATGCCGTCTTGCCGTCGAGCCGTCCCGTCATGTCACACCCATTTGCCGAAGATCGTGTTGAGCTCTTTATTGGAGACGCCGCCGAAGGTGAAGCCGAACGTGCCTTTGTCCTTCATCTCCTGCGCAGCCGTCAGGACGGCGCCATACGCAATGCGGGAGAGCCCGCCGCCGACGCTGATGCGCTTCACGCCGGCCGCGGCCAGAGTCGCCTGGGTGAAGTCCTTGGCAGCCCCGATCAGCAGGACGTTGACCGGCTTGCCGACAGCCGACACGACGGCGCGCACCTCCTCGATCGTTGCCAGCCCCGGCGCGTAGAGCACGTCGGCGCCAGCGGCCTCGAACGCTTGCAGGCGCTTGATGGTGTCGGCCATGTCGCGGCGTCCGTGCAGCAGGTTCTCGGCGCGGGCCGTCAGCGTGAACGGAAACGATTGCGCGCGGGCCGCCGCGACAGCGGCGCGGACACGCTCGACGGCCAGATCGAATGCGAAGATGGGATTGGCGGGATCGCCGGTCGAGTCCTCGACCGAGCCACCGACAAGGCCGGTCGCGGCCGCGAGGCGGATGGTCTCGGCCACGCCGGCGGGATCGTCGGCAAAGCATTTCTCAAGGTCGGCGCTGACGGGCAGATCGGAGGCTTCGCAGAGTGCGCGGCAATGCGCGAGCTTCTCGTCGCGCGTCACGTGGCCGTCCGGACGGCCAAGGTTGAAGGCCACACCGGCACTCGTGGTCGCGAGAGATTCGAACCCGACGTGGGCCAGCAGCCGGGCTGACCCGACATCCCACGGATTGGGAATGATGAAGGCGCCGGCGCGCTCGTGCAGGGCGCGGAAACGGTTTGCTTTTTCGGACTGACTGGGCATGACGAAGCCTCCCGGAGATGGCAGAATATTTATCCAACCTATAGCACTCATCGGCAGGACTGAGACCACCCGTTCGTTTCACTCCTGCCACGGGAGGACACAATCGCATGACCCAACGCATCGGCTTCATCGGGGCGGGGATGATGGGGAGCGGCATCTGCAAGAGCCTGCTCAAGGCCGGCTTTCCCCTGGCGGTGATCGCGCATCGCAACCGCGGCCCGATCGACGAGCTGGTCAAGCTCGGCGCCAAGGAGGCCAAATCCGCCACGGACCTCGCCGCAAACGCCGACGTGATCATGCTGTGCGTCGATCGCGCCGAGACGGTCGAGGCCATCATGGCCGGGCTCGCATCCGGCCTGCGCTCGGGCCAGTACGTCATCGACATCACGACCGGCAAGCCGGAGACGTCAAGGAAACTGGCGACCGCGTTGAAGGCGAAGGGCGTGACCTATATCGACGCGCCGGTGACCGGCGCACCGACGCATGCCGCAGCAGGCCAGCTTGCGTCGATGGTGGGCGCGGAGCCCGCTGTGGTCGAGGCCGTGAAGCCGATCCTGGATGCCTACAGCGCCCAGACGCTGGTGTTCGGGCCGACCGGCGCCGGCATCACGGCCAAGCTGCTCAACAATTTCGTGACGCAGAGCACCTGCCAGGTGATCACGCAGGCGTATCGTGCCGCGCGGCGGCACGGGGTGGATTGGGACAAACTCTACAACACCATGCTGAAAGGCGCTGCCCGCTCGGGCTCGCTCGAACGCATCATCGGCGCGGCGCTGCAAGGCAACTACAAGGGCCAGCAGTTCTCCATCGCCAATGCCTGCAAGGATATCGACTATGCGGGCGCATTGGTGGCCGCCGACCCCGACGGCGCCCGCATTCAGGCGGCGGTCCTCGCGGCCTTGCAGCGGCCGGTGGACGCGGGCCTCGGCGACCGTTTCGTCAGCGAGATGCTCGATCCGGAGGTGGAGCGGCGAGCGTCGTAGCGCACCCGGCAACGGCCGGGGCTGCCTTACAGGTTCTCCGGCCGAAACTGCTTGCGATAGCTGACGGACCGCCCTGACACCATGAAGACGCCGTCGCCGCGATAGTGCAGCGTGCGCGGATATTTCGGGGATGTCGCGACGTGCGCCTTGACGACTTCGAGAACGAAGAAGCTGTATTTCGCGAGCAGCGACACGTCGATCACCTTGCATTCGAAGCTGGCGTAGCATTCAGCGATGAGCGGTGCGCGCACTGCGTCAGCAGCGGCGGGCGTCAGCTTGAATTTGTCGAACTTGTCGGTGTCGGAGCCCGAGCAGTTGCCGATCCCGACCACCTGTCTGGCCAGGGCGTCGGTCGGAATGTTGATGACGCATTCCCGGCTGCCCCGGATCATCTCGAAGCTGTGATTGCCATCGGTGATATAGCAGCCGATCAGCGAGGGCTGGAATTCCATCACCGTGTGCCAGCCCATCGTCATGATGTTGGTCTGTCCCTTCCAGGCCGAGCTCACGAGCACGATGGGGCCGGGCTCGAGGAAGCGGCGGATCATGGAGACGGGAAAATCCTTCTTCTTGAAAACCTTCATGGCCCACTCCTTTCTGGGAAGTCCTCAACAGCGCGGATCGCTTCCGCTCGTCCGCCTGCGGAAGGACATGCTATGCTTGGCTGAGACTGGGGCAACGCTGGGGGACGTCCGATGTTGCAGCCTGTACTGGACTGGATTCTCGGAGCCAGCGTCTCGACGCTGATATCTGCCATTGCGCTGGCCGTGTCGCTGCTCGCAACGTGGATCACGCTGCGCAACAAGGCGCATGACGATCGCCGGCAAATCCGGGCGAGCGTGCACGCCTTGTTGTCGCAAGTGTTCGAGCTGAAAGGCAAGAACGAGATCGAAAAGCTCGAATTGCGCAAGACCGGCGACTATCCAGCCTACAATACGCGCACCAACGCGAACCTCGAGCATCTGACCGCGATCACGCAACTCGCCAGGGAGATGATCGAGCAGCACCGCGTCACGCTCTCGGCGAGCGGCTATGCGATCGTGGCCAACGCCCTTGCCATGAGCAGTGATCCGGCCGCGGCCACGTATTGGAAAAAGGCGGTCGAGAGTGCGTCGGCCGGGCACCAGGCATCGAGTGCCATGCAGAACTACGGCACGTATCTCTATGAGACGGGCCGCCATGCCGAAGCCAGACAGATGTTCGACGCGGCAGCGGCATCACTCGCGCGCGGCGGAGCCGATCCCTTCGCGATCGGGCGTCACCATCACGTGCATGCCATCACACAGCAGCAGGCGGGGCTGATGGCCGACGCGGACGTTTCGTATGCCGCGGCGGCGCAGCTTTACGCATCCATCGCCAATGAGCAGAGGCGCGTCTATGCGCAAGAGAGTCTCGTCCAGTCGAAACTGGCCCAGATCCTGCCGACGCAACAGAAGATGCCGGGCGTGACCATAGGGGCATCGACGCCAACGCTCGCGGCCGCCGAAAGCGCGTGAGACTTGCGAGATTGCGAGAGGCTGCCGCCCGTCAGAAGCGCGGCAGATCCGACCGGGACATCTCGCGCAACGGGGCCTGTGAGCGCGCCGACGTCGGGATCGAGCGGCCCGACGTGTCAAACTTATCCCAGGTCACGAGAACCGGCGCGCCGTTAGCGACCCGCGGGTACAGGTCCAGAACGTCCTGATTGTACAGGCGGATGCAGCCCTTGGAGACGGCCGTGCCGATGGTCCAGGGCGCGTCGGTGCCATGGATGCGGTAGGTGCTGGAGCCGAGATAGAGCGCGCGGACGCCAAGCGGATTCATCGGATGGCCGCCCGGCACCCAGCGCGGCAAACGCGGATTTTCGGCCACCATGGAGGCCGTGGGGGTCCATGATGGATTGATGCGCTTGTCGGTGACCTTGGTGGTGCCCTCCCAGCGGTCTTCCTCGCGCGGAATGGCGATCGGATAGCTGATGGCTTCGCCGGGCTGCGTCACATAGTACAGACGCCGGTCGCCGAAACTGACGATGATGTGACCTTCGGGATACTGCGGATTGAAGCGGACGACCTCGCGGCCGCTGTCATCGACGACCTGCTTGCCACCCCAGTCCCAGAGAATTTGAGCCGATGCTTGTCCAACCTGTGAGCATATCGCAGCGCCAGCAACCGCGAAGGCCAGGGCTGCGTGCCTGAATGACGCTGCACACCGCATGATCCGCTCCTCATTCGCCGACGTCATCAAGTCGTGGCCTTCAATTAAGTGCCGACCGGTAAACAAACAACTTAATTCGCGCCCAGTTCCAATGCTCCCGCCAAATATGGTGGCAGTGAGGCACCTATACACGGCGCCAGCGCGCCCATATCCGGGACGCAGTGCCGCGGCTTTTGGGGAAGGTGGTTTCATCGCGCAGCACGTGATGGGATGCATGGGTTCTCGGGGCCCATGCACCAAGTCCGAGGGCAGGCAAGACCGAGGATGACACTTCGACACGCATGCCGAAGACGAGTCTTCGACGCGACGTGAGGGAGCGAGATCTTGCTCAGGTATGCATCTGCCCCTCACCCCAACCCTCTCCCCGCGCGCGGGGAGAGGGGGAAGTGGGAGCCCAGCTATTTATCGGAAACCGGGGACCGCTTTTCCGCAAAAGGCGCTTTAGAGATTCATCTGGTAGGCGGCGGCGACCCAGCGATAAGCGCCATTGGCCTTCTCGACGTAGCCGACGGCGGGGAACGGCATGTGGTAGCCGATGGCCGGGATCTGGTCCGTGGCCACCATGTCCAGCACCTTCTTGCGGGTTGCGAC
>JBKKCB010000139.1:0-8258 GCA_046713545.1 Hyphomicrobiaceae bacterium
CGGCCAGTGAGCCGTATGCAGCACTGCTGGCGCGCACGGTGCGCGAGAAACACGGCGCCTCGTGGGGTTTGGCGGAGACGGGCGCCACGGGACCGACGGGCAACCGCTACGGCGATCCGGCCGGGCACACCTGCATCGCGCTCAACGGCCCCGTAACGCGCACGCTGATGCTGCGGACCGGAAGCACGGACCGCCAGGCCAACATGCGCGCCTTCGCGACCCGCGCTCTCGATGAGCTGCTTGCAGCTCTCGCCTGACCTAGACGCCGATCCCCTCTGCCAAACGGCGCGCCCAGGTGCACATCTGCGCGTCGCGGCCGGGCCGGGCCGCGCCGATGACGCCCAGCGGCAGGCCGTTGGTCGCCTTGCCCGCGGGCATGGTGACGATGGGGCCGCCCAGCGCCGTCCACGGCGCGATGTATTTTGGATCACCCGTCCAGCCGAGGCCTTCGGGCGCCGTCCCGGGTGCCGCCGGCCAGAGAAAGACATCGGCGCTCTGCTCGGCAAAGAACACCTGCCGCATCCGATCGATTTCCGCGCGCTCGTCGAGATACCGCGCGATGGGAATCGCCAGCCCGTCGCGAATGGCCCCCAACAGCTTCTCGCCGACGCTGCCCTGCGGCGCATCGAGCAGATACTTGAGGGCACCACCGGTCTCGAACAGCATGGTCGAGCGCTGCAGCTCGAACAGCTTGGTGAAGGAGATCGGCGATGGAACGCGCTCGACGCGATGGCCGGCGCGCGCAAAGCCGTCGGCAATGCGTTGATGGGCGGCCTTCATATCGGCAATGGCATCACTCAAGTGGACGTCTTCCGGAATGGCAACACGCAACGGCCCATCCGACACGGTTGCGGCGTCCGCCCGCATGAACATCGGCGCCGCTGCCTCAAATGCCAGAACGGCATCATCGACGCTCCAGCCGTAGAACCCTGCCGTGTCGTAGGATGGAGCGAGCGGCGTGATGCCGAACGCCGGCAGGCTGCGGGAACTCGGCTTGAAGGCTGAGATCCCGCAATAGGCCGCCGGCCGGTTGACCGACGCCACCGTCTGGGTGCCGATCGCCAGTGGCGCCATACCGGCCGCGACAGCCGCCGCCGATCCCGAGCTCGAGCCGCCCGGCGTATGGGCCAGATTGTGCGGATTGCGCGCAGGCGACGGATCGAAGAAGGCAAACTCCGTCGTATGGACTTTGCCGAGGACGAGGGCCCCCTGCGCCTTCAGGGCCAGAACGACTTCGGCATCGGCCGTTGCCGGTTTGATGTCGGCCCGTGACCGGCTGTTGGCGCGCGTCGGCAGGCCTTCGACATCGATGATGTCCTTCACAGTCACCGGAATGCCGTGGAGCGGGCCACGAATGAGGCCCTTCGCTGCCTCTTTTTCGCGCTCGGACGCAACCGCAAGCGCACGCTCCCCGTCAACCTCCCGCCAGCATTGGACGTGCGGGTCGGCCTCCGCGATCCTTGCCAGGTAGCGGGTGACAAGGTCGACCGGTGACAGCCGCTTTCCGGCAATCGCCTCAGCCAAAGTCCGGACCCGGCCAGGGTTGGCGACGTAAGTCGGAGATGGGACAGCTGCTGGCATCATTTTCTCCAGATCGGGGGGCAAGTCGCGCAAGGATGCCTTGATCCTGCCCTCTGATGCACTGCTTTGCCTGCCCAATCCGCAGGCAAAGTGCTTGTCGGTCGTGCCTTGACACAATGTCATCGGCAGGTGCGAAGTATGCACAAGTTCACGACAGGGGTTACAATTTCGCATGCCGTGCTGTTCTTTTGGGCGGCAATGACGCCTGATTAAGAGTGCGGCAGAAAACAAAACGGCATTGGGTCTCGGCCAAGGGGAGTACCAGGATATGGATCGCAGAAGCTTTTTGAAATCCACGCTGAGTGCGGGGACCGTGGCCGCCGCCGGCGGGCTGGCCACGCCGGCTCTGTCACAAGGTGCTGCCGCCAAGACGCTCAAGTTCGTGCCGCAGGCCAATCTCGCCAATTTCGATCCGATCTGGGGCACGCAATACGTCGTGCGCAACGCGTCGCAGCTCGTCTGGGACACCCTCTACGGGCTGAACAGCAAGCTCGAACCGAAGCGCCAGATGGTCGAGAGCGAGGAGGTTTCGGCCGACGGCCTGACCTGGACGTTCAAGCTGCGCGACGGACTGAAGTTTCACGACGGCGAAAAAGTTCTCGCCAAGGACGTGGTCGCGTCCATCACGCGCTGGACCAATCGTGACGCCATGGGCCAGATGCTGAAGGCCATCAACAAGGAGCTCACCGCGGTCGACGACACCACCTTCAAGTGGGTACTCGCCAAACCCTATCCGAAGATGCTCTACGCACTCGGCAAGGTCGGCACGCCCTGTTGCTTCATCATGCCGGAGCGGCTTGCGAAGACCGATCCCTTCAAGCAGATCGAAGAGTACATCGGGTCCGGCCCGATGAAGTTTGCGCGCGCGGACTGGAAGCCCGGTGCCCTCGCCGCCTTCGAGAAGAACAAGGATTACGTGCCGCGTGGTGAGCCCACCGATTGGTGGTCCGGCGGCAAGGTCGTCAATTTCGATCGCATCGAGTGGATCATCATGCCTGATCCGGCGACGGCGTCGGCCGCGCTGCAGTCGGGCGAGATCGACTGGTGGGAGACCCCGCTGACCGATCTCATCCCGCTGCTCAAGCGCAACCGCAACATCAAGGTCGACATCGCCGACCCGCTCGGCAACATCGGCTCGTTCCGGCTCAACCACCTGCACCCGCCGTTCAACGACGTGAAGGTGCGCCGGGCCGTGCAGATGGCGCTGAGCCAGGAAGACTACATGCGCGCGGTGGTCGGCACCGACACCACGTTGTGGAGCAAGCTCGGGAGCGTGTTCACGCCCGGCACCGCCACCTTCAGCGATGCGGGTGGCGAAGTGCTGACCGGCCCGCGCAATATCGACGGCGCCAAGAAGCTGCTTGCCGAGGCGGGGTACAGCGGCCAGCCGGTCACCTGCCTCGTGGCGCAGGATCAGCCGCCGCTCAAGGCCATGGGCGAGGTCACGGCTGATCTGTTGAAGAAGATCGGCATGACCGTCGACTTCGTCGCCACCGACTGGGGCACCGTGGGCCAGCGCCGCGCGTCCAAGAACCCTCCGGGCCAGGGTGGCTGGGGCATGTTCCATACCTGGCATGGCGGCGCCGACGCCGCCAATCCCGCCGGCCACATTGCCGCGCGTGCGGGAGGCGAGAAGGGCCCGGCCTGGTTCGGCTGGCCCGACGATCCCAACGTGGAGGCGGGCGTCGCGCAGTGGTTCGATGCCAAATCGGTCGAGGAGGAAAAGACCGCCATGGCCGCCATCACCAAGGCGTCCATGGAGAGCGTGACCTGGATTCCGACCGGCTTCTACAAGACGTTCCAGGCCTGGCGGAGCAATCTCGAAGGCATCGCCGACGGGCCGCTGCCCTGGTTCTGGGGCGTGAAGAAATCATAAGTCTGCTTGGCTCTTCCCGCCTCTGGCGGGGGGAGCCCGAGGGCCCTCCATGCTCGCCTACATCGTACGACGGCTGTTCGCGACGCTGATCGTGATGGCTATCGTCGCGCTGTTCGTGTTCAGCCTGCTCTACATCGCACCGGGCGATCCGGCGGCGGTCATTGCCGGCGATCAGGCGAGCCCGGAGGACGTCGAGAAGATCAGAACCGCGCTCGGCCTCGATCGGCCGTTCCTCGTCCGCTTCACCGAATGGTCGTGGCAGATCGTGCGCTACCAGAACCTCGGCACGTCGATGTTCACAGGGCTGCCCGTGACCGAGCTCATCGCCCAGCGCATCGAGCCGACGCTGTCGCTGGCGCTCCTCACGCTCGTTCTTGCCATCACTATTGCCGTACCGATGGGTATCGTCGCCGCGTGGAAGGCAGGCGGCTGGCTCGACCGCATCCTGATGGCGTTCGCCGTTGCCGGCTTCTCGATTCCGGTATTCGTCGTCGGCTATCTGCTGTCCTACTTCTTCGCGCTGCATCTCGAGTGGCTGCCGACGCAGGGCTATACGCCGATCAAGCAGGGCCTGTGGCCGTGGTTTGAGAACCTGATCCTGCCCGCAACCGCGCTCGGCTTCGTCTATATCGCGCTCATCGCCCGCATCACGCGCGCGACCATGCTCGAAGTGCTGTCGCAGGACTATGTGCGCACCGCGAGGGCCAAGGGTGTCGGCCAGGGCAGCATTCTGTTCATCCACGCCCTGAAGAACGCTGCGGTGCCGATCATCACCGTGATCGGTATCGGCGTAGCACTGCTCATTGGCGGCGCGGTCGTCACCGAAAGCGTGTTCGCGATTCCCGGCCTCGGCCGGCTGACCATCGACGCCATCGTGCGCCGCGACTATCCGGTCATCCAGGGCATCGTGCTGATGTTCTCCTTCGTCTATGTGATCGTCAATCTGTGCGTCGATCTCGCCTACACGGCGCTCGACCCGAGGATCCAGTACTGATGCAGGACAGCGCGCCCACCACAGTAATCCCGGGAGCCGCCACGCCGCTGCCTGACATCCTGCCGCCAGTCAAGGAACGCCGCGGCATCTCCGGATTCATCTACCGGCACCCGACGATGGCGATAGGCGGCATCATGCTGCTCATCCTGCTGTTCATCGCCGTCTTCGCGCCGCTCCTCGGCGCCGGCGATCCGAACGCCATCGCGCCCGCCAACCGCAACCGCGAGCCCTCGGCCCAGCATTGGTTCGGGACCGACGCCTTCGGCAAGGACATCTACGCACGCGTGCTCTACGGCGCCCGCATCTCATTGATCGTCGGCTTCTCGGTGGCGATCCTCGCCGCGGTCGTGGGGCTGGCGATCGGCCTCGTGTCGGGCTTCGTGCGTTGGACCGACGGCATCATCATGCGCGTCATGGATGGGCTGATGTCGATCCCGTCCATCCTGCTGGCCGTGGCACTGATGGCCCTGACGCGGGCGAGCGTGGAAAACGTGATCGTGGCGATTACCATTGCCGAGATCCCGCGCGTCTCACGGCTCGTGCGTGGCGTCGTGCTGTCGCTACGCGAGCAGCCTTATGTGGACGCGGCTATCGCCGCCGGCACGCGCACGCCCATGATCATCCTGCGTCACATCCTGCCCAACACGATCGCACCCGTCACCGTGCAGGCGACGTACATCTGTGCCTCGGCCATGATCACGGAGGCCATCCTGTCGTTCATCGGGGCCGGCGTACCCCCGACCATCGCCCCCTCCTGGGGGAACATCATGGCCGACGGCCGCGCGCTCTGGGAGATCAAGCCCTACATCATCTTCTTTCCGGCCGTATTCCTGTCGCTCACGGTGCTGGCCGTGAACCTGCTCGGAGACGGTCTGCGCGATGCCGTTGATCCGCGCATGGCCAAGAGGCTTTGATCGCGGATGGCCCTTCTCGAGATCGACAGCCTTCAGACCCATTTTCGCACACCCGAGGGCGTCAACCGCGCCGTCGATGGCGTTTCGTTGAAGCTCGAGGCCGGCGAGACCTTGGCCATCGTCGGCGAGTCTGGCTGTGGCAAATCCGTGACCGCCATGTCGATCCTGCGGCTCATCGCCCAGCCGCCCGGCAAGATCGCCGGCTCAATCCGCTTTCAGGGCCGCAACCTGCTCGACCTGTCCGAGCGTGAGATGCGCTCGATCCGGGGCAATGACATCTCGATGATCTTCCAGGAGCCGATGACGTCGCTCAATCCGGTCCTCACCGTCGGGCGGCAGATCACCGAGACGCTGGCGCTGCATCAGGGGCTCGGCCGGGAAGCGGCCGACGCACGCGCCGTAGAGATGCTGCGGTTGGCCAACATCCCTGAGCCTGAGCGGCGGCTGACCCAGTATCCGCACGAGCTGTCCGGCGGCATGCGCCAGCGGGTCATGATCGCCATGGCTCTGGCCTGCGATCCGAAGCTGCTGATCGCCGACGAGCCGACCACGGCATTGGATGTGACCGTGCAGGCGCAGATTCTCGATCTCATGCGCAAATTGAAGGAGAAGACCGGGACCGCCATCATCCTCATCACGCACGATCTGGGCGTAGTCGCTGAAATGGCCCAGCGCGTGGTCGTGATGTATGCGGGCAAGACCGTCGAGGAGGCGACCGTCGAGGATCTGTTTGCGCACCCCCGGCACCCCTACACGAAAGCCTTGCTCGGTTCCATGCCGCGCCTCGCAGCCAGGCAGAAGCACGGCGGAGGCAAGCGGCTGGCGGAGATTCGAGGCGTCGTTCCCGCGCTGACAAAGAAGATCCCGGGTTGCATTTTTGCGCCGCGGTGCGCGCACGCGACCGACCGATGCCGCGAAAGCTACCCGCAGCTCGAGGAAAAAACGGCCGGCCATTGGGCCGCCTGCTGGGAGTCGGATCGTCTTGCGGAGGTCGCAGCGTGAAGCCGCCCTCCTCCTCCGTGCTCGAGGTCAAGAACCTCACCAAGAACTTCCCGGTCCGCAGGGGCCTGCTCGGCCGGACCGTCGCCAACGTGCATGCTGTCGACGGCATCAGCTTTTCCATCGGCGACGGCGAGACGCTCGGGCTCGTCGGCGAGTCGGGATGCGGCAAGTCCACTGCCGGAAAGCTGATCCTGAAGCTGATCGAACCCACCGCAGGCGAGATCCGGCTGTCGGGCGAGCGCATCGACGAACTCAGCCGCAACAGAATGCGCGCCCGGCGGCGCACAATGCAGGTCGTCTTTCAGGATCCCTATTCATCCCTCAACCCGCGTATGCGGGCGCGCGATATCGTGGCCGAACCGTTGCGCAATTTCGAAGCTCTGCTCGAGAGCGAAATCGATATACGCGTTGCCGAGCTGTTCGAAAACGTCGGCCTGCGCTCCGACCAGCTCCGACGCTTTCCGCATGAATTTTCGGGCGGCCAGCGTCAGCGCCTCGTCATTGCTCGCGCGCTCGCGCTCAAGCCGAAGCTCATCATTTGCGACGAGCCGGTGTCCGCCCTCGACGTCTCCGTGCAGGCGCAGGTCATCAATCTGTTGATCGACCTGCAAAAGGAATTCGGGCTCGCCTACTTGTTCATCGCCCATGATCTGGCCGTCGTCGAGCACATCAGTCATCGCGTCGCGGTCATGTACCTCGGCCGCATCGTCGAGCTGGCTGACAAGGAGTCGCTGTTCGCCGGACCGCAGCATCCCTATACGGAAGCCCTGCTGTCGGCGGTGCCCGTGCCCGATCCCACCGTCAAGCCTCAGCGCATAATCCTGCAGGGAGACGTGCCGAGCCCGATCAAGCCGCCGCCGGGCTGCCATTTTCACACGCGTTGCCCCTACGCCTTCGATCGCTGCAAGGCCGAGCGCCCGGCCATGCGCGAGGTCAAGCCCGGTCACTTCGCTGCCTGCCACTTGCGCGAAGGCCCCATGGCGCACGGGCGATGAGGCCATAGATGTCACGGATCGTCACTATCGGAGCTGCCCAACTCGGCCCTATCGCCCGCTCGGAAACACGCCCCCAGGTCATCGCGCGGCTGATCAATCTCATGCGCCAAGCCAAGAGCGCCGGTTGCGATGTCGTCGTCTATCCCGAGCTGGCGCTGACGACGTTCTTTCCACGCTGGTACATGGAGGATCAGGCCGACGTCGACGCCTTCTTCGAACGTGAGATGCCGTCCAATGAAACGGCGCCGCTCTTCAACGTCGCACGCGAACTGAGCATCGGTTTTCATATCGGCTATGCCGAGTTGGTGCAGGACGGCCCACGCACACGGCATTTCAATACGGCCATTCTTGTCGACAAGCTGGGTGCCATCGTCGGCAAATATCGCAAGGTGCACCTGCCCGGCCACGCCGAGCATGAGCCCTATCGGCAGTTCCAGCATCTGGAGAAACGCTACTTCGAAGTGGGCGATCTCGGTTTCCCGGTCTGGCGCACCCTTGGAGGCATCGTCGGCATGTGCATTTGCAATGACCGGCGGTGGCCGGAAACGTATCGCGTGATGGGCCTGCAAGGCGTCGAGATGGTCCTGCTCGGCTACAACACGCCCCTGGATAATCCGCCCGCACCCGAGCTCGACGCGCTGGCCTATCATCAGAATACGCTCGTTATGCAATCGGGCGCCTACCAGAACGGAACCTGGGTGGTCGGCGTGGCGAAGGCCGGCGTCGAGGAAGGCGTCATGCAGATCGGGCAATCGCAGATCATCGCGCCGTCGGGTGAGACCGTGGCCATGTGCTCGACGCTGGGCGATGAGCTTGCCGTGGCACGCTGCGATCTGGATCTGACCGCGTCGTACAAGACGACGGTCTTCAACTTCGCGAAGCATCGCCGACCCGAG
>JBKKCB010000140.1:0-5721 GCA_046713545.1 Hyphomicrobiaceae bacterium
CCTTGGCAGCCACCGCCTCGGACGCCTGCGTGATGGTGAAGCCCGAGGCGTCGTCCGACACCCACAGCCACGCGCTGCTGTCGCCGGCCTTCCGGCTCACCACCTGGATGCGGTCGGCCACCATGAACGCCGAATAGAATCCCACGCCGAACTGTCCGATCAGCGATGAGCTGTCTGCGTCCGTCGACAGGCGGTCCAGAAACGCCCGCGTGCCCGAGCGTGCGATCGTGCCGAGATTGTCGATCAGCTCCTGCTCGTCCATGCCGATGCCATTGTCGGCAACTGTGAGTGTCCCTGCCGCCTTGTCCGCTTCGATGCGGATGGCGAGGCGTGCGTCGCCGCCCAGCAGCTCAGGCTTGGCAATGGCGTCGTAGCGCAGCTTGTCGCAGGCGTCGGACGCGTTCGAGATGAGCTCTCGCAGAAACACGTCCTTCTCGGTGTAAACCGAGTGGACCATCAGATGCAGCAGGCGCGCGACTTCTGTCTGGAAGCCGTGCTTGGCGGTCTGATGCGCCGCGTCGGCACTCATGGTCGTCCTCCGATGATGGCGTAGGGCCGGCGATTATTACCGCCCGGCGCCGCGAATCAAGTTGATCGGGACGGCCGCAGGCAAATGCGCATGCGACGGCGTCGCTCGACACGTCGAGGTCCGCTGTCGTTTTGTCAAGGAGAGAAGGTGGCCCGGCTCTGAACTTGGCCCCGGGGGGCTGGGGGGCTGAGAATCCAGAGCCTTGATGCTAGAGCCGGGCCTAGAGGCAACTTCATCACTATCGTTTTGGTTTGCGGCATGCGCAGGACCGGATTTTGGCCAAACGGCGGTATTTATCGACGAATTGTGGACGCGCATGGCGCCGATGAATCTTGGACGCAGACCCGGTTGCTTCGGCTTGCGCTGGCGCACAAAAGGAGCAATCATTGCGTAAGCAATGTGACAAGGAGGTGCGCTTGAGCGAAATCGAGCCGATATCATTGCGCTCCAGAAATGGGGCGAGTCCTTCAGGACCGGCCGCTCAATCAGTCTCAGCGTCGCACCCAGCGACCGTCGCTTTCAATCTCCAGGAACTGCGTGACATCCTGAACGTCTACGGCCGCAAGGTCGCGGCCGGCGAATGGCGCGACTACGCCATGGATTTCGGACGCGAGAAGGCGGTGTTCTCCGTCTTCCGCCGCGCCAGCGAATACCCTCTCTACAGGATCGAGAAAAATCCCAGGCTGGCGCGCAAGCAGGGCGCCTACAGCGTGGTTGCGGCGACGGGGCTGATCCTGAAGCGCGGACACGATCTCAGGCGCGTGCTCGGCGTCTTCGAGAAGTCGCTGAGACTCGTCGAGTAGCGCACGCCTGTTGTATCGGTGCGTTATTGCGGTTGCGTGGTATCGCCCGGTCCGAGCGGCAGCTGCATGATGACCGAGTCCAGCCAGCGCCCGTGCTTGTAGCCCACCGAATGCACCGTTCCCGAGAAGCGGAAGCCCATCGAGCGGTGCAGCCCGATCGATCCGGACTGCGCCGAGTCGCCGATCACGGCGATCATCTGCCGGAAGCCCTTCTGCGTGCACACCGCGATCAGCGCTTCGAGGAGCACGCGGCCCACGCCGCGGCGATGCGCATCCGTGGAGACGTAGATCGAATTCTCGACGCTGAACCGGTACGCCGGACGGGGTCGATATGCGCCGGCGTAGGCGTAGCCGAGGATGGCGCCGTCGGCCTTCGCCACCAGATAGGGGAAGCCCGCATCCGTCAGCGCGTGGAAGCGCCGATGCATCTCGGCCTCGTCCGGCGGCTCCAATTCGAAGCTGGCGGTGCCATTCAGCACGGCCGGCTGGTAGATGGCTGTGATGGCGGGAATGTCTGCTTCTGTAGCGGATCTGACGGTGATTGCAGACATGCCCTCTGGCTCGCTCTGTTGGACGAGCCCGTTTCTTGCCTCACGCCGCGCCAAAAGCAAAGGGGCCCCGCATTGCTGCAGGGCCCCGATGACTTGAATTCAAACCGTCCGGTCTTATTCGCGATTGCCGAACAGATACAGCAGCGACTGGAACAAGTTGATGAAGTCCAGGTACAGGGTGAGCGCGCCCATGATGGCCGCCTTGGTCATCACCGCCACGTCGCCGGCAACCTCATAGTACATGTCCTTGATCCGCTGCGTGTCGTATGCCGTCAGGCCGGCAAAGACCAGCACGCCGATCGCCGAGATGGCGAACTGCAGCGCAGACGACTGCAGGAAGATGTTGACGAGCGAAGCGATGACGACGCCGATCAAGCCCATGAAGAGGAACGTGCCCCAGCCCGACAGATCCTTCTTCGTCGTATAGGCCCAGAGGCTAAGCGCGCCGAAGGTGGCTGCCGTGATGAAGAACACGCGCGTGATAGATACGCCGGTGAAGACCAGGAAGATGGTCGACATCGAGGCACCCATGAGTGCCGCGAAGGTCCAGAAGCTGATCTGGGCTGCGCCAACGCTCATCTTGTCAACACGGAAGGACAGGAAGAAGACCATGCCCAGGGGTGCGAGCATCACAACCCACTTCAGCGGGCTGGCGAACATCAGCTGCCCGAACTGAGTGAGGAACAGACCGTTCCGGAGCCCCATGACCCGGCCGCCCGCCTGTGCTGCCATCGCGGGGTCGGTCGTAACCGCCAAGGTGTAGATCGCGTAGGCGACAAGCCCGGTGAGGGCGACGCCGGCCGCCATGTAGTTGTAGACGCTCAGCATGTATGCGCGCAAACCAGCGTCGACCACGTCGCCGCGCGTGCGCGCTGCGGAGCCAACTTGCGCATACCTGTTGTCGATTTGGGCCATTTTCGATTCCCTTTGAACCTCTCCACGGCCCGAGGGGGCCATGTCGCTCCCAGAATATGTCCGCAGATCACGTCGCTTTCAAGAACTCAACGGAAGAAAGCTGTGTCATACATAGCGCTAAAGTGGTGCTTTTTAGACGAACGTCTATACCGCATTCTTGAGCTTTGTTCAATTGAACACGGTAAGTGGCTCATTCGGCCCGCAAATATGGCACGGCAGGCGCCCGCAGCACGCGCGATGTCCCGATACCGCCGAGAACCGCCACCAGCGCCAGGGAGACGCCGAGCGCCTGCGCCACGGCTGTCCAGGAGAATGCGAAGGGCAGGTCCATCACCTGCGTGACGGCGATCCAGGCCGCGAGACCGCCCAGCACAATGGCCAGAAGCGCCGTGGCGGCTGCGAGCAGCGCGTATTCGAAGAGATGTGCGCGCAGGATGCGGGCCCGCGTGGCGCCGAGCGCCTTGAGGATGACGGCCTGCTGGATGCGCCGGCGTTGCGCCGTGGCCAGCGCGCCGGCAAGGACGAGGGCACCCGCGGCGAGCGTCACGCCGCCCGCGACGCGAACTGCCGTCATGATGCGGGCAAACACGGAATTGAACGCGTTGATGGCGTCCTTGACGCGCAACGTCGTGACGGCCGGATGCGCCTTGCCGATGCTTTTGGCCAGGCCTGCCTCGGTGGCCAGCGGGACGTCCGCCGGCAGGCTGATCGTGGCAAGCAGGTTATGCGGGGCGCCACGCAGGGTATTGGGGGAAAAGACCATCACGAAATTGATGGCCAGGCTTTCCCATTTCACCTCGCGCAGGTTGGCGATGCGGGCCGTCAGGTTGCGGCCCAGCACGTTGACCGTCACCCTGTCTCCGATCTTGAGGCCCAACCCGTTGGCGAGCTCGGCCTCGAACGACACGAGCGGTTCGCCCGCATAGTCCGCCGGCCACCACGCGCCCTTCGTCACGGTCGACCCTTCCGGGATGTCGTCTGCGAACGTCAGGCCGCGATCGCCCGTCAGCACCCAGGCCGCCTCCGGGGCCGCGCTGATCTGGTCGGCAGGCGTATCGTTAAGGCGGACCAGCCGTCCGCGCAGCATCGGCGCGCTGTTGACCTGGGCGGCGGGTGTCTCGCGCAGCACCAGGTCGACGAGCGGTGCGAGGTCTCCGGGGGGAACGTCGAGGATGAAATAATCGGGGGAATTCTGCGGCAGCCGGCTCGACAACTCCGCGACGATCGACGCGTTCGCCAGCGCCACGGCGACCAGCAGCGAAAGTCCCGTGCCCAGAGACAGGATGACGGAACGCGTCAGGCCGCCGGGGGCTCCGATGCTGCCGAGCGCCAGCGCCAGCTCTGTGTGGCGTGGGCGCGGCAGGCGGCGTGCCAGCTCCGTGACACCGATGCCGAGACCGATGAAGACGGCAAAGATGCCGGCGACGCTCAGGCAGAAGTAGAGGGCGATGCGCTTTGATTCCGATGTGGCGAGCGCGAGCGCGAGAAGGGCCGCAGCCACCGCAACGGTGGCCACGATGATGCGCTTGCGCGGCCACACGCGGCCTTCGGGAGCGACCTCTTCGCGAAACAGCACCGCCGCGCGCACCAATTCCGCCCGTCCGAGCGGCCATAGCGCGAACAGAAGCGCCACCAGGAATCCGTAGGCGGCGGCAATCAGCAGGCTGGCCGGCCGCACGCTGATCTCGGCCTGGATCGGCAGCGCGTCGGCGAGCGCAAAGCTCAGCACGAACGGCAGCAGAAGTCCGGCGACGAGACCGATAGCGACGCCGATGCCAGCAATCAGCAGCACCTGCACCAGGTGTACCGTAAAGATGGTGGAACTGGTGGCGCCAAGGCTTTTGAAAGTCGCGATGATCTTGCGTCTGCGGTCGATGAAGGTGGCAACGGCATTGGCAACACCGACGCCGCCGACCAGCAGGGCCGTCAGCCCGATGAGCGTCAGGAACTGGCGCAGACGCTCGAGCGTACGCGTCACTTGCGGATGCGGATCGCGGCGATCGGCCACCGTGAAGCCGCCGTCGGGCAATTGCGCCTTCACCGCGTCGCGGAATTTGATCAGTCCTTCGTTTTCATTGCCGTTGCCGTTCAGCGTCAGGGCGTAGCGCCAGCGCACGAGGCTGCCTGGTCCCGCGAGGCCCGTGTCGGGGAGCGTGTCGAGTGAAACGAACACGCGCGGGCCGAATGTCAGGCGATCGGTGAGCTTGTCAGGCTCGGCTGCGACGGTCGCGCGAATCTCCACGGTGGCATTGCCAAGCTGCATGCGGTCGCCGATCTGTAGGCCGAGCCGTTCCAGCAGGATCGGATCGACGACGGCACCCGGACCCGCCCGGATTGCGGCGTCGACGCTGGCGCCGTTGCCGAGCGTCAGGCCGCCGACGAGCGGGTAGGCCCGGTCGATGCCTTTGAGCTCGACCATGATCTGCTCGCCGGCGTCGGTCCGGCGCGCCATGGCCCTCAGCGTCGCCGTCTCGCTCAAGCGGCCCCGGCTCTCCATCCAGGTCCGTTCGGCCGGTTCCGCGCGCCGATGCGGGCGTGAGAGCGTGACGTCGCCGCCCAGCAGGGTCTCGCCCTGCCGCTCGAAGCCCGCCCGCAGCGCGTCGGTCAGGGCGCCGACGGCGGTGATGACGGCGACCCCCAGAGTGACGCACGCCACGAACACATAGAAACCGCGCAGGCCACCGCGCAAATCGCGCACGGCGAACCCAAGCAGCCGTTTGATCCGATGTGATGGTGACAGAAGAAGGGGCTGCGCCGCGGCGATGTCAGCGTTCATGCCGGCACGGGCTCCGTCGCCGCGGACACGATGTTGCCGTCCGACATGCGCACGACCCGCTGGCAGCGCGACGCCAGCTTCTCGTCATGCGTGACCAGAATCAGGGTGGTATTGCGGCGCGCCTGGGCCGCAAACAGCAGGTCCATC
>JBKKCB010000141.1:0-5180 GCA_046713545.1 Hyphomicrobiaceae bacterium
GCGACAAGCTGCGCGGCATGCTGCAGGGATCGAGGCCGCAAGAGGTGCGCGGGCCCAACAACCCGGCAGTGATCCTGTTCACGTCGGGATCGGAAGGCCTGCCCAAGGGCGTGGTGCTGTCACATCGCAACATCCTCGCCAATTGCGCCCAGTGCCTGGCGCGCTTCGCGGCCAACGGCGAGGACAAGGTGTTCAACGTGTTGCCAGTGTTTCATTCGTTCGGGCTGACAGGCGGCATGATGATGCCGCTGGTGGGCGGAATCCCGGTGTATCTGTACCCTTCGCCACTGCATTACCGGATTGTGCCGGAGCTCGTGTACGGCTCGAACGCCACGATCCTGTTCGGCACCGATACCTTCCTCAACGGCTACGCGCGCACGGCGCACCCCTACGACTTCCACAAGGTGCGCCTGATCGTTGCCGGTGCGGAGGCCGTGAAGGATCGCACGCGCCAGACCTACATGGAGAAATTCGGCGTGCGCATCCTGGAAGGCTACGGCGTGACGGAAACGGCGCCGGTGCTCGCGATCAATACGCCACATGCAAACAGGGTGGGCACGGTGGGGCGGCTGTCGCCGCTGATGCAGGCGCGCCTCGAGCCCGTACCGGGCATCGAAGAGGGCGGCCGGCTGTTCGTGCGCGGCCCCAACGTCATGCTCGGCTACTATCGCCCCGAGGCTCCAGGCATTCTGGAAGCGCCCCCCGATGGCTGGCACGACACGGGCGACATCGTCACCATCGACGCCGACGGCTTCATCCGCATCAAGGGACGCGCCAAGCGGTTCGCCAAGATCGCAGGCGAAATGGTGTCGCTGGCGGCCGTCGAGGCCATGGCGGCGGAGGTGTGGCCGAGCGCCCTGTCGATCGTCGTCAGCATCCCCGATGCGCGCAAAGGCGAACGCCTCGTGCTGATGACACAGGAGAAGAGCGCGAGCCGCGATGCGCTGCTGCGTCATGCCAAACTCAAGGGCGCTTCGGATCTGAGCGTGCCGGCCGATATCGTGATCGTGGATGCCGTGCCGCTGCTGGGATCGGGCAAGCTGGACTATGTCACGGCGACGGCAAGAGCGCTGGAGCGAGCAGTGCCGGCGGCCGTGGAGGCCGGTACGGTTGCGGCATGAGGTGAGCGGCATTTACGTCTTCGGCGTGACGGCAGCGCGGGCAACGGCAATGGCCTCGCGCACGATGCTTTCGTCACCGATGTGATTGGCGAGGAGGAGCACGAGGCGCGCGTTGAGCGCCTGGCTGTCGGCGTCGCTGAGGCCACGATGCGCATCGATGATGGCGTTGTAGATGCGGTCGGGGTCCGAGAGATTCGGGTTGCGCTGAAGGGGCATGGGTCCTCACGCGGCGGTGGCGCACCGACAAGCAGTGCTGATGTCAGCGGGTGCAGCGTGGCGCCAGCGTGCGGCGATGTGCTGGTCCGGGCGGATGAGATAGACCGCGGGTTCGGTCGCGGCGCCGTAGCGTGCGCAGGCGGTTTCATCGGTGACGGTCAGGCGGCGCACCCCAGGCATCCCGGCAATCGCATCATACGGCGGCACAGTTGCGTGGCGCGTGAAGTTGACCTGGCAGAAACCGTTGCCGAGCGCCGGCAGAAGCCAGCCGTTGCCGAGCGGCGCGTCAGCAGCGGCGGCGCCCGGGCGCAGCGCCGGCGTGTCGCCTGATGCAAAGCCGTCCGGGGTGCCGAGTGCGGAACCATCATAAGTAGTGGGCACCGACAGTCGGCCGGAGTTCAGGAACGCGCGCGCGAACGGCTCGGTCTCCACCATCCCCAGGACCGCATCGCGGAAGGCGCGTGCGCCCGCACCTTTGGGCGAGATGAAATCGGTCGCGCGGGTCGAAGCGAGAATATTTTCGTCCGCCGCCTGCCGGCGCTCGGCGTCGTAGGTGTCGATCAAGCGCTCGGGTGCGAGACCGCGCAGCACATGATCCAGCTTCCAGGCCAGGTTGTCAGAGTCTTGAATGCCGGAGTTGCCACCACGAGCGCCGAACGGCGACACCTGGTGAGCGGCGTCTCCGGCGAAGAGGATGCGCCCGTGATGGAAGCGTGCGAGGCGGCGGCACTGGAAACGGTAGCAGCTGATCCATTCGAAGGTGAAATCGACGTCGCCGAGCATGGCCTTGACGCGACGCGCTACATTTTCCGGCCGTGTTTCCTCCTCGCGGTCGGCGTCCGCGCCGATCTGGAAATCGAGGCGCCAGACGTTGTCGGCCTGGCGATGCAGCAGGGCGGACTGACCGGGATTGAAGGGCGGATCGAACCAGAACCATCGCTCGGTCGGCCGGTCGATCAGCAGTTTCACGTCGCAGATCAAGAATTGATCGTTGAAGGTCTGGCCTTCGAAGCCAAGGCCCAGTTCACGACGCACGACGGATCGCGCGCCGTCGGCAGCGACAAGCCAATCGGCGGTGAGCGTATAGGCGCCATCCGGCGTGGAAATCTGCAATGAGGCGCCGGTGGCTGAAGGCTTCACAGCCGTGACTTCGTTGCCCCAGCGCAGATCGATGAGGCCGGTGCGCGCCGCAGCGGCCACGCAATGCGCCTCGAAGTGGAACTGCTGCAGATTGATGAAGGCCGGGCGCGCGTGGCCGGCTTCCGGCTGCAGGTCGAAGCGGTGGACCTCGCGCGTGCCGTTGAAGACCTTGCCCGTCTTCCACGTGACGCCGCGGCGGATGAGGTCATCGGCGAGACCGAGACGGCCCATGATCTCGAGCGTGCGCTTGGACCAGCAGATGGCGCGGCTGCCCTCGGACAAACCCTGGCGCTGGTCGAGCACGACGCAGCGGTGCCCCTTGCCGGCGAGATCGAGCGCGAGCACCAGGCCGACGGGGCCGGCACCGACAATGACAACGCGATGATGGGCCGGTTGAGCGCGGTCCTGATCCGGCGAGCGCCGATAGGCAAACATCGTGTCGGGCGCGGCCGTCATGGGATCGCTTCGGGCCCGTCGATGCCGGCGGCGATGAGATCGGGACTGCGCGCCGCTGCATCAAAGACAAGGAAGTATTCGTCGAGCTGCGGCGGCTTGACCGTCGTGCTCGAAAGCATGGCGTGCGCCTGGCCGCGATGATGGATCTGATGCAGAAAGAGATGTGCCAGCAGGTCGCCGATGGTTTCGTCGAATGTGCCAGCCTTGCCACGATCCGTCGTGACGCGCCGCGCCGGATCGGCGGGCCCGAGGCTGTCGCAGAAGGCGATGAGGTGCTGGTCGCTGTCCGCTTGTGCGGCCGCTAGCCGCGTTATGTCGTCGAAGGGTTTGTATTCGTAGAATGCAGCCGGGCCGCGGCCCCCACCCGTCAGGGCATCGATATAATAGTGGTCGACGGCGAGGATGTGGTTGAGCGTCGCGTAGAGCGAGGGAAAGAAGCTCGTGCGCGTGGCTTTGAAGTCGCCGATGCCGAGTCCCGCGCAGGCCGCGTACAAGCGATGGTTCGACCAGGCGTTGTTGCGCGCCATCTTGCGGAAATGCGAAACGAGATCCATCTGTGCTCCTCTCAGCCCTGCAGCGCGGCCCACATGGCGCGATCACGCTCGGCGGTCCAGATGCGCGGTGTGTCGACGCCCTGGGCCTCGTCGTAGGCGCGCGCGATGTTGAAGGGCTGGCAATGCTCGAAGATGGGCCATGATCCGTAATGCGGGCGCATGGCGGCGGTGGTCTCGTCGAAGCAGTCCTTGAGCGAAGCGCCACGCGCGACGCCGCGCTTCACGGGCTCGTAGGTGTCACGCAGGAAGTCGCGCGTGAGGGAGATGCTTTCGGCGACGGTAGCGGCGCCGGTCAGGGCATCTCCGCGCCCCGGCACGAGCGCGTCCGCCTTGAGACCGCCGAGGCGCGAAAGCGTGGCCGGCCAGTCCGTGAAATGCGCATCACCGCAGTAGCAGGCCGACTTGTATTCGACGATGTCGCCGGAGAAGACGACGTTGGCATCGGGCACGTAGGCGACGATATCTCCCGCGGTGTGGGCACGGCCGACATGCATCAGGTCGACGCGGCGCTTGCCGAGCCACAGCGTCATCTTTTCCTTGAAGGTGACCGTCGGCCACGTGAGGCCCGGGATCGTCTCGGCGGCCTGGAATAGGCGCGGAAAGCGGCCGAACTCGGAGTCCCAGTCTTCCTGGCCGCGCTCGACGATCATGGCCCGGCATTTGTCGGAGGCGATGATCTCCTGCGCCCTGTAGCCCGATGCGCCGAGCACGCGTACGGCGTGATAGTGCGAGAGCACGACATACTTGATCGGCTTGTCGGTGACCTGGCGCACGCGCTCGATGACGAGGCCTGCCATCACCGGCGTCGCCTGCGCGTCGATGACGATGACGCCGTCGTCGCCGACGATGATGCCGGAGTTGGGATCGCCCTCGGCGGTGAAGGCGTAGAGATCGCGCCCGATCTCGCCGAAGGAGATCTTCTTCTCGGCCATGTCGCTGGTCGACGCGAAACCTTGAGCCATCGGCGTTGTCCTCGTGCCTAGTAAAGGGTGACCGGAATAGAGAGAAAACCGCGGAAGCGCACGCGCCCGCCGCGCGTGGGCTTGCCAGTTGCGCGATACTTCGGGAAGCGGGCCAGAAAGCGACCGATGGCGACGCGGCCTTCCAGGCGCGCGACGTTCATACCGACGCACTGGTGCGGGCCCGAGGCAAAGGCCAAGTGGCGATTGGGCTGACGGCCGATATCGAGCCGGTCGGGATGCGGAAAGCGCTCAGGATCGCGATTGGCCGCGCCAATGCACAATGTGATGGACGTCTGCGGCGGCAGAGACACGCCGCCGATCTCGGTCGCGCGCGTGGTCATGCGGTTGCTGAGCTGGTTTGAGCTTTCAAAGCGCAGGAATTCCTCGATAGTCGTCTTGATGAGGGCTGGCTCACGGATCAGCCGTTCGCGCTCGCCGGGCCATGCGAGCAGCGCGAACAGTCCGTTGCCGATGAGATTGGTGGTCGTCTCATGCCCGGCATTGAGGATGAAGATGCAGTTCTGCAAGAGCTCCGCCTCGGTCAGCCGCTGGCCGTCGCTTTCGCCGAGGATGAGGCGCGTCAGCACGTCCTCGTCGGGATCGCCCGGCGTTTGGCGCCGGGCAGCGACAAGGCCGCCGAGATAGCCGAGAAATTCGCTGACGGCGCGATTGCCGCGCTGCAACTGCTCGGGCGAAGGTGCCGGCTCCAGCGCGCCGAGAATGGCCAGAGA
>JBKKCB010000142.1:0-11998 GCA_046713545.1 Hyphomicrobiaceae bacterium
CCTGAAGCCTGGCGCAGAGCCCCAGGCCGAGGCCATCTTCCGCAAGTGGGGATTGGATTTCGCCGTCATCGGCAAGACCACCGACACGGGCCGGCTGATCGTCAAACAGAAGGGCGAGATCGAGGCCGATCTGCCGGTCGACAAGCTCGCCAACTCGGCGCCGCTCTACGAGCGGCCGTGGGTGCCGACGCCTGTCCCCAAGACCATTCTGCCTGAGTGGGTGCCCGCGCCGAATGCGATCCTGGACACGCTCAAGACCATGATGGCCGGGCCGCACCTGTGCTCGCGGCGCTGGATCTGGGAGCAGTACGACCACACCGTGATGGGCGACACCATTCAGCGGCCCGGAGGCGATGCCGCCGTGGTGCGCGTGCATGGCACCAACAAAGGTATTGCGGCGACCTGCGACGTCACCCCGCGCTACGTGCTGGCCGATCCGGTCATGGGTACGAAGCAGGCGGTGGTCGAGACATGGCGCAACCTCATCGCCGTTGGCGCCGATCCGATCGCGATCACCGACAACATGAATTTCGGCAATCCCGAGCGCCCCGAGATCATGGGGCAGTTCGTCGGATCGGTGGCGGGCATGCGGGAAGCGTGCGAGGCGCTGAAGTACCCGGTCGTTTCGGGCAACGTGTCGCTTTACAACGAGACCAACGGCAAGAGCATCCCGCCCACCCCCGCCATCGGCGGCGTTGGCCTGGTGCCGGACATCTCGCGCACGGCCACGCCGGCGCTGACGCGGGAGGGCGACCTCCTCATCGCCATCGGCCGCGAGCAGGGCCATCTCGGGCAATCCCTGTACCAGCAGATCATCGTCGGCAAGCTCGAGGGCGCCCCGCCGCCGGTGGACTTGTCGGACGAGATCAAGGCCGGCAACCTGGTGCTGGCGCTCATTCGCGAGAGGAAAGTCAATTCCGTCCACGACGTCAGCGACGGCGGGCTGCTCACCACGGTCGCCGAGATGGCGCTGGCCGGAGAGATCGGGGTCGAGCTGTTCCCCTACGAGGGCAAGCTGCCGGCGCACGCGATCTGGTTCGGCGAGGATCAGGGCCGGTATGTGCTCGCAGTCGAGCCGTCGCTTGCCGAAGAAATCACGGACCGGGCCCGCCTGCTGGCGCTGCCCGCGCGCATCATAGGGCGCACGCAAGGCAACACGCTGGTTCTGCCCGGAGAGGGAGCGCTGCGGCTGCCCGACCTGCGCGCGGCACACGAAGCCTGGCTGCCCGCGTACATGGGCCAGAGCACGAGCCAAAGCACGCCTTGATCCGCCGATCGGCCATCGCTTCTCGCCCATCGCCGTTTCGTGCTATGTCAGCCGGGGAGACCCAAAATGCCTATGGATTCACGAGAAATTGAGAAACTCATCAAGGCCCGGTTCCCCGATGCCGAGGTGACGATCAAGGATCTTGCGGGCGACGGCGACCACTTCGCGGCACACGTGATTGCCCCGGAATTCAAGGGCAAGACGCGCGTCCAGCAGCACAAGATGGTCTACGATGCCCTGGAAGGCCGCATGGGCGGCGTGCTGCATGCCCTGGCCTTGACGACGGCCGCCCCGAAAGATTGACTTCGCTTGCCCCGTGAACCACATCTGTGGTTGCAACTCATTCGGCGCCATGCGCCACAACGCGAGGAAAGGCTCGTCCCATGAGCGAACAGGTTGTCCATGACTGGATCCGCAAGCAGATTGCGGCCAATGACGTGGTCGTCTTCATGAAGGGCACGAAGGCCATGCCGCAGTGCGGCTTCTCCGGCCAGGTCGCGCAGATCCTTCAGTACCTCGGCGTCGACTACAAGGACATCAACGTGCTCGAGGACATGGGTATTCGCGACGGCATCAAGAGCTTCACGCAATGGCCGACGATCCCGCAGCTCTACGTCAAGGGCGAGTTCGTGGGTGGTTGCGACATCGTGCGCGAGATGTTCCAGCAGGGCGAGCTGCAGGAACTCATGGCGGAAAAGGGCGTCAAGCACACCCCGACCAACGCCATCGCCTGACGGCCACTGAGAGGCCGCCTGGGCCAGCCTCATCGTTTGACCATTCTTTTGCCGCCGCCTCCCCGCTAGATATGGCCGGGAGGCGGCGTTTTGCTGTGCCTAGAGCGCGATCGTTTCGCATGGAAGCACTGCCGGCTTCCATGCGAAACGTGAATCGCACTCTAATTTATGGAGTAGGGCAGGATTCACGTTTCGGCCGAGGCGCTTCGGGTGAGGCGCGCTGCTCCAATCCGAAACGATCCTGCTCTGACGCCGCGAATTTGTGCGGGTGAGGGCATGACGCTCGGTGGGCGCAGGTTCCTTTTGAGCATGGCCATCATCGCCGCCAGCATCTCGCTGGCGCTGGGCCTCACCCTGCCCGGCATCCGGCTGACGCGCTTCTATTTCTTCACGACGGAATACTCGCTGATCTCGACGGTCTACACGCTCATCCTGCGCAACCAGATTTTTCTCGGCACGGTCGTTTTCATTTTTTCCATCATGCTGCCGGTGTTCAAGCTCTGCTACCTCGTGGTCCTGACCACGATGCCGGACGACATCCTGCGGCAGTATCGACACCTGAAGGCGCTGGAATGGCTCGGCAAGTGGTCCATGCACGACGTGCTGGTGCTGGCGCTGATGATCTTCTTCATCAAAACCCAGGGCGTGTATGACGCCAAGAGCCTGTCCGGCGTTTATTTCTTCACCGCCGCCGTGCTGTTCATGATCCTGGCCTACACGTGGCTCAACCGGTTGACGCTGCCGGGCGATCCGCCGCCGGTGCCCAGCGATCCAGGCCTCGGCGATCCGCTCCGCAGCGGCACGCCGGCCTGGCGCAATTTCCTGCTGGCTCTGTTCATTCTGGTCGCTGCGATCTGCTTCGCGCTGGGTATTATCCTGCCGTCGATCCGGTTCACGACCATCTATGTGTGGACCAACGAACATTCGATCGCGACCATCATCTGGGCGCTGTATCACAACGAGGAATGGTTCCTGTGCGCCGTGATCTGCGTTTTCTCAGTGGTCTTTCCATTCCTCAAGCTGCTGTACCTGCTGACGCTGTGCCTGTCGCCGAGCCTGCCGAGCGAATTCCGGCATAAGTCCATCACGGCCATCGAGTGGCTCGGCCGCTACTCCATGACGGATGTGATGGTGCTGGCGCTGATGATCTTCTACATGAACTCGTCCGGGTACACCGAGGCGCGCGTGATGCCGGGCGTCTACTGCTTCGCGGCCTCGGCGCTCATGACCATGTTCGCCTATGGATGGGCCAACACGCCGGCGCGGCATCCCCAGAAGCCCGCCACGCTGGCGCATCGCCTTTCGGTTCTCGAGCAAGGCGCGCGCAAGACGGGGTGAGGGTGCCTGCCGCAAAAGCAAACAGCCCTCGCGAGGCGAAGGCTGTTGCAATGAACCGTCAAACTGGCAGCAAGGTCAGCGCGAGTAGAACTCGACCACGAGCTGCGGCTCCATCTTGACCTGGTAGGGCACGTCGGCGAGTGCCGGGATGCGCGCGAGCTTGGCGCTCATGCGCGTGTGATCTGCCTCGATATAGTCGGGCACGTCGCGCTCGGGGCTCTTGATGCCCTCGAGCACCAGCACCAGCTGCCGCGAGGGTTCCTTGACCTCCACGACATCGCCGACGCGGCAGCGGAAGCTCGGAATCGTCACCTTGCGGCCATTGACCGAGATGTGGCCGTGGCTGACGAACTGGCGCGCCGCGAAGACCGTGGGCACGAACTTGGCGCGATAGACGACGGCGTCGAGCCGGCGCTCGAGAAGGCCGATCAGGTGTTCCGACGTGGATCCCTTCAGGCGCACGGCTTCCTTGTAGATGCGGTTGAACTGCCGCTCCGTCATGCTGCCGTAGTAGCCCTTCAATTTCTGCTTGGCGCGAAGCTGCTGGCCGTAGTCGGATAGTTTGCCGGCGCGGCGCTCGCCATGCTGGCCGGGGCGCGAATTGCGCCTGTTGATGGGGCTCTTGGACCGGCCCCAGATGTTCTCGCCGTTGCGGCGATCGATTTTATGCTTGGCACGAATGCGCTTGGTCATGTCTCAAACTCCGTCTTTTGATATCCACGGGCGTCGTACGCTCCTTCCTTTGCCGGTCGCAATGGGCGGCGGCTGACAGGCACGGCATTCACCGAGGTGGCCGTACCGCAGGGGCGCAAAATGAAACGCGGGCCACAGAGCCCGCGCGTGCCAGCTTGTAGGCCTCGGTCCCGCCGGCGTCAAGCGCGGGCTGGGCTACCGGCCCAACCTCATTTCTTCTTCGGTGTCGTGGCTGATGTCGTCGCCGGCTGCGAGGTCGGCTGCTGAACTGCCTTGGCCGGGGCCTGTTCGCCCCCGCCGTTGGCCTTGACATAAGTTTCGATGGCCTCGGCGACCTTCTTGCGCTTATCCTCCGGGCAGGCCTCTTTGCTGGGATCGATCGGCTCCAGGAAGACCTTCAGCTCGCCCTTTTCCTCCACCACCCGGATCTTGCCGGCGACCGCATGTATGGTCATGCGATGCAGCGTGGTGATGTAGAGCATCTGCTGATCGGTCCACTTCTTCTTGGCATTCTCGGTCCGCATCAGCGTGTCGAAATTGGCCGCCTGCTGCTCCCACATTTCACAGACCTGGGCCTGTGCCGAGTTGTATCCGACCTTGATGACGTCGCGGGCCGTGTCCACCGGGATCATGGCCTGGTCGCGCTTGTTCTTCTTGTCGACCTCGATGACCTTGCCGTTGGGCGCCGTAAACTTGCTCGGCAAGATCTGCCACGCATAGTCCATGATGGTGCCGACCGACTTATCGCTCAGTCCGCCGGTCGACTGTCCCTGGCCTTTTGCCGTTGCCGCCAAACTGCAAGCAATTGCGCATACACCGACCATCAGTGATCGCGCTATTACCAGCCTGCTCTTCATGCCTCAGCCCTCACCAATCCGCCAAATCGGAGCGCTGCGCAAAAGCGGCACCCGCCGCCGCTCTGCGCAATAGCCATCCACTGGTGCCCCGCACCAGAGCCCCGAGTTTGGTCCCCCCAATCGGAGCCCCATCGCTCGGCTTGAAAAAGGGCAAACTTAAGGCGCCTTCCGGCCCTGCCCCTTGCCCTTGGCGAGCCCTGCGACAATCCCTCGCAGCGTCCGCACTTCTTGCTCGGTCGCGTGCATGCGCACAAACATCGAGCGAATGCTTTGCACCGTGGTTGGGCGCTTTTCAGGCGGATTGAAATACCCAAGCTGTTCAAGCGCCTCCTCCAGATGTTCAAAGAAGCCCGACAGCTCCGCATGGGTGGCCGGCCGGCTGTCCCCCAGATTCATGCCCGCCGCGATCGGCGCTTCGTAGGTGGTCACCCGCCCGAGCGACGCCGAGGCCGACGTTTTCATCCATTCATAGCCCAGAAGCAGCACGGCCTGGGCCAGATTGAGGGAAGCGAAGCGCGCATTGACGGGAATCATTACGATGGCGTCGGCATCGGCAAGCTCTCCCGTCTCCAGACCGTTGCGCTCGCGCCCGAACACGATGCCGCAGCGCTCACCGGCCGCGATGCGGGAGCGCATTTCCAGAACGGCCTGGGCCGGGGTCAAGACGGGCTTTCTCAGGTCGCGCTGGCGGGCGGTCGTCATCGCCACCCAGTGCAGATCGCCGATGGCGGATTTGACCGAGTCGAAGGCCTGGGCGTCCTCGATGATGTAGTTGGCGCCCGAGGCGGCAATACGGGCCTTCTCGTTGGGCCAGCCATCCCGGGGTGCGACCAGCCTCAACTCATCAAGGCCGAAGTTGGCACAGGCGCGCGCCACCATGCCGATGTTTTCCGCGAGCTGCGGCTCGACCAGGATGACGGCGGGCGTTTCGCCGCGATCTGCAACCGCCTCACCGCGCATGTGGGCGCGGCGAATGCCGTGCCGCAGCTTGCGCAGAACCCGGCGCGCCCAGAACCAGTAGTTCTCGCCGCTCCAGGTTTTGGCGAGCGTCTCGAGGCAGGGCGTATGCAGCGTTTCGGTGCCCTGACCCAGCAGGCGCACACCCGTGGTGTCGACAATGATTTCCTTGTGGCGGGCAATGAAGGCGTCGAGCGTATCGATGCCCTGCGCATCCATGCGGCGCTTGCAGCCGGTGCAGGTGGCGTTGTCGGCCTCGCACCTGAGCTCCGCGCAGTAGGTCAGGACCGGCTCCAGCGTTTCACGGTCGAGGCCATCGATACCGAGCTGCACAAGGCCCTGGTCTATGGTCTGCTGATGGCACGCGTGCACGGCCCGGGCGACCTCCACGCCGGTTCCAGCCATCGTCGGTGCCCTGGTGGCCCCTTGCCCAGCAATCTCGATCCGCAAGGCCGCTCGATCCTCGTTCGTGTCAGCCGGCATCCCTAGCCCGCCGTCGCCGCGCCAGCAATCACTGGCCGGGATTTTACGTTTACCGGGCCTTCCCTTGGGGGGGAGCCGCCGCTATGTTGCGCCGCGATCATACACAGCGTTGGCGCGAGGCATTACCCATGCAGAAGATCAAGGTGACCGGCACCGTCGTCGAGATGGACGGCGATGAGATGACGCGGATCATCTGGAAGCTCATCAAGGACAAGCTGATCCACCCGTATCTGGACCTGAACCTGGAATACTACGACCTCGGCGTCGAGTATCGCGACAAGACCAGCGATCAGGTCACGGTGGACGCGGCCAACGCGACCAAGAAGCACGGCGTGGCGGTGAAGTGCGCGACCATCACCCCCGACGAAGGGCGCGTCAAGGAGTTCAACCTCAAAGAGATGTGGCGCAGCCCCAACGGCACCATCCGCAACATCCTGGGCGGCGTCATCTTCCGCGAGCCGATCATCTGCAAGAACGTGCCGCGTCTGGTGCCGGGCTGGACCAAGCCGATCATCATCGGCCGCCATGCGTACGGCGACCAGTACCGCGCCACGGATTTCAAGTTTCCCACCAAGGGCACACTCTCGATCAAGTTCACGGGTGACGACGGCAAGGTCATCGAGCGCGAGGTATTCAAGGCACCGGGCTCGGGCATTGCGTTGGCGATGTACAATCTCGACGACTCCATCTCCGAGTTCGCACGCGCATCGTTCAACTATGGCCTGCAGCGCAACTACTCCGTCTACCTGTCGACCAAGAACACGATCCTGAAGCAGTACGACGGACGCTTCATGGAGCTGTTCCAGGAGATCTTCGACAAGGAATTCAAGGCCGAATACGACAAGAAGAAGATCACCTATGAGCACCGCCTGATCGACGACATGGTGGCGGCGGCGCTGAAATGGTCGGGCGGCTACATCTGGGCGTGCAAGAACTACGACGGCGATGTGCAGTCTGACACCGTGGCGCAGGGCTTCGGCTCACTGGGCCTCATGACGAGCGTGCTGCTGACGCCGGACGGCAAGACCGTGGAAGCGGAAGCCGCGCACGGCACCGTGACGCGCCACTACCGCGAGCACCAGAAGGGCAAGGAGACGTCGACCAATTCGATCGCCTCGATTTTCGCCTGGACACGAGGACTGGCGCACCGCGCCAAGCTCGACAACAACGAGGCGCTGGCAAAGTTTGCGGGCGTCCTCGAGAAGGTGTGCGTCGATACGGTCGAGTCGGGCTTCATGACCAAGGACCTGGCCCTGCTCGTGGGCACCGACCAGAAGTGGCTGTCGACCACCGGCTTCCTCGACAAGATCGACGAGAACCTCAAGAAGGCGATGGCCGCGTAAGTGAGCGTCCTTGCGTCCTCACTCCGGCAGGCGGGCGCCCCGGCGGGGCCCTGCCAATGTCTCGTGCCGGCGCCGATATCGTTCGGCGGGGCGCAGAGAGGGCAAAATCGCCATCAGCACAAGGAACGCGCTGGCGGCGAGGCTGGAAGCCAGGGGCAGTTGTAGGGCAGGCATCACGAAACCGGCGATTTGTTGTCACTGGGGCGGATAACCCCGCCGGGTGCTCGCTGGTTCCCATGCCAATGCAGCTCGAAATTGGCAGCGAAATCAGCGATCGCGCACGCGGATGCGCTGGCTGGGACGGATGGCGAGCGTATCGCGACCGGCCGCCGCCTGCATGACGGCGCGGTACTCGTCGCGCTTCTCGTGGATCGATGCGATCACCGGCCCGGCGGGAACGCCCAGCCCGACCAGCGCTGCTTCGGACAACTGCAGGCTTGCCTCGATCGTTTCGGGCACGGCGTCGGTGACGCCCAGATCGTAGAGATGGCTCGCGTGGTCGGCATCCTTGGCGCGCGCCACGATGACGATGTCGGGGCGAATTTCTCGCACGACGCGGACGAGGTCGTCGATCTCGTGTTGCAGGTGGATCGTGATGATGAACGCAGCGGCCTCGGCAATGCCGCAGCGCTTGAGGAATTCGGAGTTCTTCGCATCACCGAAGTAGATCGGGCGGCCGAGGTTCTTCCAAACCCCGACGACCTTGGCGTCGCGCTCGGTCACGAGATACGGCACGCCGTGGCGCGAGAGCATATCCGCGACGAGTTCGCCGACGCGGCCGTGCCCGACGACGATCGCGCGCGGCGCAATATCGTCCGGCGGGGCCACCAGCATGATCGGCTCGACGGGAGGCGCCGGCATAAACCAGCGCGCGACCGTCCGGCCCAGGCGGTCCAGCGGCGGAATGAGCACCATCGTGAATGTCGTAATGGCGATGGCGAACGAGCCGATCTCGGGTTTGACGATGTTGTGGGCCATCGCCAGACCAATCGCAATGAAGGCGAACTCGCCACCGGGCGCGAGCAGGAATGCGCTCTCGATCGTGCTGCGTCCCGAGAGGGAGAAGGCACGTGCGAGACCCGCGACAATGACGCCCTTGAGTAGCAGCAGGGCGACTGTCGCACCCAGCACGGGCATCGCATTGCGGGCCAGCCAGCCGACATCGAGGTTCATCCCGACGGAAAAGAAGAAGACTCCGAGGAGGAGGCCCTTGAAGGGCTCGACGGTGGCCTCGATGGCCTTGCGGTATTCGGTCTCGGCGAGCAGCAGGCCGGCCAGAAACGCGCCAAGCGTCATGGACAGGCCGGCCGCGGCCGACAGGAGCCCGCTGCCCACGGCGACCAGGAGGATCGCCGCGACGAACAGCTCCACGCTGGCGCTCGCCGCAACCAGCCGGAACAACGGACGCATGACCACCCATCCCGCGGCAATGATGATTGCGACCGCAAGACCGGCCTGCCCGAGCGCCTGGAGAATGCCGGCGACAAGCGAGCCCTGTGTATCCCCGGACAGGATGGCCACGAGAAACAGCAGCGGCATCACCGCGAGATCCTGCAGGAGCAGGATGGCGAAGGTCACGCGGCCGGTCGCGCTCGTCAGGCGCCGCTGCTGCGACAGCACCTCCACGATGATCGCCGTCGACGACAGAGCCAAGCTCGCACCGATGATGACGGCAGCTCCGGCTCGGGCACCCAGGAAGTAGGCCAACAGAGCGATCGGAATCGTGGACAGAACGACCTGCAGCGTGCCCAGGCCGAAGACCAGGCGGCGCATCGTCAGCATGCGCGCCGCGGACAACTCCAGACCGATGAGGAACAGCAGAAAGACCACGCCGAGCTCGCCGATGATGCCGAGCCCTTTCTCGTCACCGACCGTAATCCAGCTTAGTTGCGGCAGCGCACCAGCGAAGGCGCCAAGACCTTTGGGTCCCAGCACCGTGCCGGCGAGCAGGAACGCCAGAACCGGACTGACCTTCCACCGTTTCACCAGCGGCACGATGATCGCGGCCGTCGCCAGGACGATCATGGCGTCCTTGAAGATGGCTGGATCTACCGGCGTGGTCGTCATGGAAGCCTATCCGCCTGATGGCTGGTGAACGGGCGGTGAACCACTGCCTGTGAGGATACCTGCGAGCATCGCTTTTGCAATTTCGTACTCGCCCATGATCACGACGCTGGCGCCGTGCTTCTTGAGATGCTCGGTCTCTTCGTCGGAATGCGAGCGAGCGACGATGAACAACGACGGATTGACGGCCCGGGCATGGGCCACCACCTGACCGCCTTCGAAGGCGTCGGGAATGGCGACGAGGAGGCAGCGGGCATTGAGCAGGTTGGCCGCGTCGGCGACCTCGGCCGCCGCGGCATTGCCGGCGATCGTCTCATACCCCTCCTCCTTCAGCTTGGCGGCGATGTCCTCATTCTCCTCGATGAGAAGCATGGGGAGGCCTGCCTGCTTCACGCCCGCGCTGACGACGCTGCCGACACGGCCATGCCCGACCAGGACGACATGATCGGCGAGCGTGGTCGTGGGAATGGGCTCACGGGCAGGCTCCATCGGATCAGCGGCCTCCGCGGATTGGGAGGGATCGCCGGCCGGCCTCTTGGCCAGATACCAGTCGAGCACCGCAAACAACATGGGATTGAGCAGGATCGAGATGATGGCGCCGGCCAGGATCAGATCACGCGCGCGTTCGGGCAGCAGAGCGAGCCCCACGCCAAGGCCCGCCAGAATGAAGGAGAACTCGCCGATCTGGGCGAGGCTCGCAGATACGGTGAGGGCGGTGGACGTGGGATAGCCGAAGAAGCGCACGATCAGGAATGCGGCGACCGACTTGCCAAACACGATGATCAGCACGGTGGCCAGCACCGGCAAGGCTTCGCGGATCAGGATCATCGGATCGAACAGCATCCCGACGGAGACGAAAAACAGCACCGCGAAAGCGTCGCGCAACGGCAACGTTTCGTTGGCGGCACGCTGGCTCAACTCGGATTCGCTCAGGATCATGCCGGCGAAGAATGCGCCCAGTGCGAAGGAGACATCGAACAGCTCCGATGCGCCGTAGGCGACGCCGAGAGCGATCGCGAGCACCGACAAGCGGAACAGCTCGCGCGAGCCGGTGTGGGCGACATAGTGCAGAGTCCACGGGATGACGCGCTTGCCGATCACCAGCATGAAGGCCACGAACGCGGCCACCTTCGCCAGCGTGATGAAGATCGGAATCGCCGCGTCTGCAAACGATGCGTTGGCGCCGCCCTTGAGCGCGCCGGCGACCGCCGGCAGCATCACCAGCGTCAGCACCATGGCGAAGTCTTCGACCACGAGCCAGCCGACGGCGATGCGGCCGCGCTCGGTCTCCACCAGCCGCCGCTCCTGCAATGCGCGCAGCAGCACGACCGTACTGGCAACCGACAGCGCCAGGCCGAAGACCACTCCCGCGCCGATGCTCCAGCCCAGGACATAGGCCAGCACCATGCCGAGCAGGGTGGCGCTCGCGATCTGGGCGACCGCACCGGGAATCGCAATCGTACGCACCGAGAGCAGGTCCTCGAGCGTGAAGTGCAGGCCGACACCGAACATCAGCAGGATGACGCCGATCTCGGCGAGATCGTTGGCCAGGCCCTGGTCGGCCACGAAGCCGGGCGTGAACGGGCCCACGAGGACGCCGGCGAGGAGATACCCGACGAGCGGCGAAACCCGGATGCGGTTTGCTATGGCGCCCAACACGAATGCCAGGACAAGCCCCACGACAATCGTAGAGATCAAAGGGGTGTGATGTGGCATTCACGAACTCCCGCAACGCAATCCATCCAGCCGGCGACCCGAGCCTGTGCCTCCTGTGCAATCCGGAGCGACGATCAGCCGATCGACGCACGCACACGGCGCAGCCACCGCCCTTCCGCCAGATTGGCCGAAGAGGTCGCGGCACTGTCACCGGGGGACATGCATGAAACGATCGCTGGCTTTCGCCGCAGCCGCTCTTGCCTTGATAAGTGCGTTTGTCTTCCTAAACAACACCGCATTGCGGACATCCCCGGGCACTGGAAAACCTCACGGGCACGCGCACAAGGGCTCGCTCCAATATTCAGCACCGTTGATCTGAAATCCGGCACCTGCACGGCTCGGCGCATGCGCGCGCCTTACGCGCACGAAATCGAGCGCAACATTACATCGGCAACGGAAGAGTGAGGGTCGTGTCAGGCGCCGAGCCGGGCTTCGATCGCCTGCAGCGCCGCATCGGCCTTGCTGCCGTCGGGCCCGCCGGCCTGGGCCATGTCGGGCCGGCCGCCACCGCCTTTGCCGCCCAACGCCTCGGCGCCGATCTTGACC
>JBKKCB010000143.1:0-4794 GCA_046713545.1 Hyphomicrobiaceae bacterium
GGCGGCTCGACGCTGCGCGACTACAAGCAGGCCGACGGATCGCTCGGCTACTTCCAGCACCGTTTCGCCGTCTACGGGCGCGAAGGCGAGCCTTGCGTGACGCCCGGCTGCCGGGGCAAGGTGCGTCGCAAAACGCAGGGCGGGCGGTCGACGTTCGCCTGTCCCGTGTGTCAGAGATGACAAAAAGAAAGAGGTGCGCCGATGGCTTACAGCAACATCATGGTCGAGACGAAGGGCAAGGTGGGCCTCGTCACGCTCAACCGGCCCAATGCGCTGAACGCGCTCAACGGCGCACTGATCGGCGAGATTTCCCAGGCGCTGGACGCGTTCGAGGCGGATGACGCGATCGGCTGCATCGTCCTGACCGGCAGCGCCAAGGCGTTCGCCGCCGGTGCCGACATCAAGGAGATGCAGGCCAAGACGTACATGCAGGCCTACAAGGAAGACTTCATCGGGTCGTGGGACCGCGTGGCGCGCAGCCGCAAGCCGGTGATCGCGGCGGTGGCGGGCTTCGCGCTCGGCGGCGGCTGCGAGCTGGCCATGATGTGCGACTTCATCATCGCCGCCGACACGGCCAAGTTCGGGCAGCCGGAGATCAAGCTCGGTGTCATGCCGGGTGCCGGCGGCACGCAGCGGCTGGCGCGCTTCGTCGGCAAGGCGAAGGCGATGGATCTGTGCCTCACGGGGCGCATGATGGATGCGGCCGAGGCCGAGCGCTGCGGGCTCGTCTCGCGCGTGGTGGCGGCCGACAAGCTCATCGAGGAAGCGCTGAAGGCGGCGGATACGATTGCGTCGATGTCGCTGACCGCAACGATGATGACGAAGGAATCCATCAACCGCTCGTTCGAGACGACGCTCGGCGAGGGCATCCGCTTCGAGCGGCGCGTGTTCCACGCCATGTTCGGCACGGACGACCAGAAGGAAGGCATGGCGGCGTTCGTCGAGAAGCGTCCGGCGAAGTTCAAGAACAGCTGACGAGCGCGATTGCGTCGCGCGCTCAGGCGGCGTCGCGCGTCAGCCGGACGTGGGTGCGCAGGGCCACGGCGCCGAGGATCATGATCGTCAGCGCCGCGTAAAGGAAGATGACGTTGGCGGCCCAGTCCGCGCGCGCCGACTGCAACTTGCCGGACATGACGAGGAAGGCGAGGCCTCCGGCCGCGATGGTCGCCTGGATCGCGGAGAGCGGGCCGGCGAGCTTCTGGAGGCGCTGGCGCAGCGCCCCGTTGCGGCTGCCGGAGAGATGCGTGTAGGCAAGCGCACCTGCGCTCAACAGGCCGAACGCCGTCGCGTACTGCCAGCCGTGCTGCCATCTGAGGCCGGTGAGCGGCGTCGTATAGAGTCCCAGCATGCCGAGGGCAGACCAGGCGTACGTCAGGCCGGTCAGCCGGGCGTTGCGTCGGGCGGCATGGATGGGCTCGAGAGTCGTCGTACCGGGCACGAGTGGAGCGGCCGACCAATGGCCGACGTTGGTGCGCCAGGATGCTGCGACGAGGGTAATGGCGAACGCTGCCGCAAACGTGCTCGTCGCCAACGTGAGCCCCGCACGTGCCGCGATCATCATGGCGAGGACCGTGGCAACGAGAAGGGCGATCAGCCAGGGCATCATGCGGTGCAGGGACATGCGTCGCGTCCGGTCTGCGAATGTCAGTTTTTTGCCGGCTGCGCCGCCTTCATGGCGACAAGCGTGTACCAGCTGATCATGCCGAGTGCGATCGCGCCGAAGAAGAAGATGTTCTGGGCGGCCCAATCCTGATGACGCGGCACGAGAAAGCGAACCATCTTTCCGTCGGCGATCAGGCCGATCACGGTGATGATGGCGGCGCCAAAATGAATTCTGATCAAGATGCGCGCGAGCTTGAACATGGTGTCGTCATCGGCCCCGCTCTCGGCATCCTTGCGCAGCGTGGCAGACAGAAAAAGGCACGCACCCGCCAGCGCAACGAACACCAGCGAGAAGTGCCACCATTCCCGCCATGGCAGGACGAAAGCGTAAGTGATGATGAGGGCGAGGGCACCCCAGGTCCAAATCATGCCCAGGTAGCGCGCGCCGACGCTTGCCAGCAGCTCCGGGTTTGCAGTCGGTCCTGGTTGCCGCAGCTCTCGGGAGGCAGCCAGTGCAATGAAGATGGTAACGCACGCAGCAATCGCCATGTGCAGGTAGGCCAGGTTCGTGTTGTCAAGCTTGAGAGCCGCAACCAGAACCAGCGCGGCGACGCTCGCGCCTATGCCGAGCGTCCAACCCAGTATCGACCCCATGCCAAGTCCCCTTCGTTCCCCGAATCTCGGGCGGGAGATTAGTGGGTCGCGTCTGCCGAAGCCAATTGATACGAACCAAAAGGACTGGGCTTTTGCCGGACCCGGGCACAAGGGTCGTTGACCGCCGGGGATGCGGCCGATATACGAGGCCCCAAACAAGCCGCCCTGGGTTTCCCCGGGCGGCGCATGCGTTTGAACGATTGCGACTCCTCCATGGGTCCAATCCAGGATCTTATGTTTCATATCGGAAAGGATGCCAGGGATGGCCAACACATCATCGGCCAAGAAGGCGGCGCGCCAGGCTGTCAAGCGGACACAGATGAATCAGTCGCGTCACTCGCGATTGAAGACAACCGTGCGTGGCGTGGAAGAAGCCATCGGGACTGGGAATAGGGCCGCAGCCGAAGCCGCGCTCAAGGCCTGTGAACCCGTGCTGATGCGCACGGCTCAAAAAGGCATTCTCCACAAGCGCGCTGCTTCACGGAAGGTTTCCCGGTTGACGGCACGTGTCAGAGCCATGACAGCATAGGCTGGTGTGATGCCTCCACGTTCTCGTTTATGACTCTCTTGTCATAGTGACTATTGTGACACACGTGCTCCGCTCTGCTGTTTAGGCGAGTCTCGCTAAGCGCTTCTCTCGCCTCGCAAATTTACATAACAGCCGGAGCGCCGTCCGGACTTACCGATGCGGTATCCGGCGGCACAACCATAAACTGGATTCAAGGGCAAGGGTGGGCGTGTCGCTGACGCGCCGTTTGCCGGCCGCGATTCATCTTGATGATTCAAGCGCTTTGCAGAGCCGTCTGAGATATTTGCCAAGCCGCGACGCGCGGCGCCTGCCTGACGCGGGCGATGACATACGGACCCGGTGAACAAACGTCGTGCTTGCGATACCGGTGGCGTCCGTTAAAATGCAGTTAACAGCAGACGGTGTGTTTAGTAGATCTGCTGTCTAAATTGCGTAATCTTCCGTCAAGTCGCGTTCCTGCGACCGGAGGATAGTGTCTTCATAGTATTGCGTAAGCGAGTTGCTCGGTTTTCCCGCCGACACTCAGAGTTTTATTGCTATGCGCCAGAGTTTGAAATCAGGCGGACGAGGCCACCAGCTGAGTTGCGGTTTCAGTTTGTTGGGAGAGAGCAGGTGCCAGCGTCTGTTAAGCATGCAGTCGATGATGTGCCAGTCGAACACGTATGGGCGCGCCTCAAGGCCGACCCGAAAGCCATTCTGATCGATGTGCGGACTCGAGCCGAATGGACTTTCGTAGGGACGCCTGAACTTTCGGCGCTTGGCCGAAAGCCTGTTCTTGTCGAATGGCAGTCGTTTCCGGAGGGCAGCCCGAATGCTGCGTTCCTTGATCAGTTGGTGACCCAGTTGAATGCGCTGGGCGCCGATCGCGAGACTGAGTTGTTCTTCATCTGTCGTTCGGGTGCCCGCAGCCGGCTGGCAGCGGGTGTTGCGGCCGGAGCGGACTACAAGAAATGCCACAACGTCGCCGAGGGGTTTGAGGGGCCTCTCGATCCGAACAGCCACCAGCGCGGCCACAGCGCGGGTTGGAAGGCGGCAGGCTTGCCTTGGTCTCAAGGCTAGGCTGCCGATATGAGCGCAACGGGAGGATGTTGATGCGGTGCAGCCGTTCTTCGAGAGGGGACGGTTGTCGAAGTGAGATGTCAGAGATTTAGTGCGGGGGTCAGGCGAAAATGGTCGACAGGAAAGATTTTGAAGCGCTCGATACGGGGGTTCTGGAGCATGACGCGGATCAGCACGGCGATGTCCGTGAACCGGCTCAGCACAGCCCGTCCGATGTGAACGCAAGGGGACAGCGTGTGCGGGCAACATTGAAAGCCCGCCTCGGCGAAGACGTTTATTCGAGCTGGTTCAACTCCCTTGAATTTCAAAGTTTTGACGGCAGAACGCTCAAGGTGTCGGTTCCAGTCAAGTTTCTGAAGAACTGGATCCAGACACACTATTCCGATGCGCTGCTGTCGAGCTGCGCCATTGAATTCACGGGCGTCGAGCGCGTGGAGATTGTTCAGCGGCAGCCGGCTGGCACTGTCAGCTCGCGCTCAACACCCCATACGGCCAATCAGTCGGCAGCCGACGACAGAGCAATGACTGCGGATGCGCAGAGAGGGGGAAGCGAGGCGCGCCGTCCCGTCGCGGGCCGTTTGCCAGTGCAGCCTCAAGCCTTCGGTGGCCGCCTGCAGGTCAACGGGCTCGAGGGTTCTCCATTGGACCCGCGCTACACATTCGACAGCTTCGTCATCGGCGCCTCCAACCGAATGGCGCACGCGGGCGCGACCCAGGTTGCCGACACGGTGTTTGCCGACGAACGCGGCTTCAATCCGCTCTACATCCATTCCGCTGTAGGGCACGGCAAAACGCACCTGTTGCACGCCATCGCCTGGGAAGTCAGCCGGCGCACCCCGCAGGCCAAAGTGCTCTATCTGACGGCGGAGCGGTTTCGCTTCCAGTTCGTCGAGGCGCTCAAGTCCCAGGACGCGATGGCCTTCAAAGATCGCTTCCGGTCGATCGACATG
>JBKKCB010000144.1:0-6520 GCA_046713545.1 Hyphomicrobiaceae bacterium
ATGGGACGGTGTCTCCATCAGGGAATTGATCCTGAGTGAACTTTCGATATTCTCCGAGCGTCTTGTAATCGAGGGCCCCTATATCGTTCTCTCAGCAGGCGCTGCGCAAAGTTTTGCGCTCATCATCCACGAGCTCTGCACAAATGCCAGCAAACACGGCGCATTTTCAAACTCCGGCGGGCAAGTCAAAATACAGTGGCAAATCGCCGAGGATACCGATGAATCCAGGTTTGCGTTTCGCTGGGAGGAGCTTGGTGGTCCGCCGGTAGAGCCGCCACTGAGCACGAGTTTCGGCACCACGCTTCTGCAGCGTGCGCTCGGCGGCGCAGACCGCCCACGGATCGACTACGCGGCAGGGGGGTTGGTCTACGAGATCGAAGCTCCGCTCGCTGCCGTCGCCGCTGAATTCTGGTTGAAAAAACGCCCGCGAATGTCAGGTGGGATTGATGGACCTCCACCGGCAGCCGTTAGGCCCACGCGGTAGGCTCGGGGAGGGGCGGGGGCGCGAGTTCAGATCTCCCGCTCGGACCGATTGAACCAATAGATTGGTGGATTTTGACGTTCCGTTACCGCACCGCCGCGCGCAACTTGCCGGCCATCGCTTCGGCATCCATGCGCCGCGTCAGGTCGTCATGAATGTTGATGAGCACCACCTTCAGATAATTCTTGATGGTGGGAAAATCGCTTGCCCGCAGCTTTTTGTGAATGGGCATCAGCGCGAAATATTTCTCCGCGAACGGTTCTGCGATATCCATCACGCGCTTGCGTGGATACGACCCAAGAAGGGCGAGGCGTTGAGCAAGATCGGTGCGCGCGCTACGCCACGCTTCCTCGTCTATAGCCGCGGGCACGGGATAGCGGTCGAAAACCGAGAGAACAATGGCTGCGAGCGCCTTCGACGTCGCGCTCCGCTCTTGCTCCGCTTGCGGGCGCAGGACGCCTTCGACCACCTGTGCGACCATCGCAAGCCCGAGCGGATAGGCCCGCCAGCGCGATTCCTCGGCTGCGTCCAGGAAGGTCTGCTCGGAAAAAAGCACCTTCGAGTAGTGTCCGGCACGAGCACGCGAGAACTCGTAGATCCCCTTCTGGACCAGAAATGCCGACTGCTCATCGATGACGTCGGAGAGCGCCGCCACATCGCGGATGGGCGGAGCGCGCCGGAAAATCAAGTCGTATAGACCCCACGCGCTCGCCCTCCCTGTCTTGAAGATGTGCATGGCGGCCCGGATTCGACGAAAGTCTAAGAAAGGGCATCTATAGCCCGATGCTAGCTTTGATTCGTCCGTAGCTAGTATCGGCTCGGGACCGGCGTCAAGACCGGAATGGAGAAACGCAAAGGGAGGACCAACCGATTCATCGTCGGTTCCCTCCCTGTCGTGGTCAGTGCGCCGCGCATTCGCAGGGGAGGATGACACTGCATGAACAGAACCAGCGATCAAGTCGCCAGTGATCAAGCTCACTGGAAGAGAACCACGAGGCTGATGCTGACGCATCTGGGGATCTGGTTCTTCTTCGGCTACATCATCCACATGTTTGTCAACACGCTGAACCAATATACCGTACCGGTCCTGAAATTTCCCCTCGGCTTTTACATGGCCGCCCAGGGCTCGTTGATCGTGTTCGTCGTCATGCTGTTCTTGTTCGCATGGCAGCAGGACAGGATCGACCGCGAGCACGGCGTTGCAGAAGACGACTGAGGGAGACAGGTCATGGCCATTACTCAGAACGGTACTCAGACCACCGCGGAATTCAGCAAATCCCTCGGGCGGCTGTACGGCATCTATACCGGGGCGTTTCTCGCATTCATCATATTCATCGCCATCATCGAGCAGCTCGGGGTGCCAAACCGCATCCTCGGCTATCTGTTCGTGTTCTTCACGCTTGCGGTCTACGCCGTCATCGGCGTGGCCACACGCACGGCCGAGGTTTCCGAGTACTATGTCGCGGGGCGGCGCGTCCCGGCCTTCTACAATGGCATGGCGACGGGTGCCGACTGGATGTCGGCGGCCTCATTCGTCGGCATGGCCGGCTCACTGTTCCTGCTCGGCTACGATGGCCTGGCCTGGGTGCTGGGCTGGACCGGCGGCTTCGTGCTGGTGTCGATCCTGGTTGGACCGTATTTGCGCAAGTTCGGCGCCTACACGGTGCCCGATTTCCTGGCGTTCCGGTACGGCGGCAACTTTGCCCGGTTCCTCGGGGTGATCGTGCTCGTGTGTTGCTCGTTCACGTACGTGACGGCACAGATCTACGGCACGGGCCTCATCGCCTCACGCTTCCTCGGCATGCAGTTCGAGATCGCCGTCTTCGTCGGGCTCGTCGGCATCTTGCTTTGCGCCATGCTGGGCGGCATGCGGGCGGTGACCTGGACGCAAATCGCGCAGTACATCGTGCTGATCGTCGCGTACCTCATCCCGATCATCATCCTGTCCACCAAGAAGTATGGAATACCAGTTCCGGAGCTGACCTACGGCTTGGCGATCGAGGAGATCACGGCGCGTGAGCAGCAATTGGTCAAGGATGGCCTGGCAATCCTGTGCACGAAGGAAGCATGTCCGCCGGGAACGCTGAGGCCGCACGTCCAGCCGTTCATGAACTACACGCCGTTGAACTTCTTCGGCATCATCTTCTGCATGATGGTCGGCACCGCATCGCTGCCGCACATCCTGATGCGCTACTTCACCACGCCGAGCGTGCGTGATGCGCGCAAGTCGGTGGCGTGGTCGCTGCTGTTCATCTTCCTGCTTTACTTCTCGGCGCCGGCCTACGCGGCGTTCTCGAAGCTGGAGGTGTACACCAACATCATCGGCAGGGACTTGACCTCCATCCGCCCCTGGCTCTTCAACTGGGGCGAGCTTGGGCTGATTCAGATTTGCGGCAAGAATGCCGTCAATCTGGACGCGGTCCTAGCTGCGTGTAAGGCGATCGCCGGCCATCCGGGCGTATTGCGGTTCTCCGACTTCGTGATCAACACCGACGTGATCGTGCTCTCCACCCCGGAGATCGCGGGACTGCCGTACGTGATCTCGGGTCTGGTCGCCGCCGGCGGCCTCGCGGCGGCGCTCTCGACCGCCGACGGGCTGCTGCTCGCCATCGCCAACGCGCTGAGCCATGACATCTACTACAAGATGATTCAGCCGCTGCGACCTGCCGGGCGCTCCACCGTCATTTCTCTGATCCTGGCGGTAATCGTGGGCTGCGTGCTCTGGTTCATGGCAATCCCCGGACCGTACGGCATAGAATGGCGCTGGTGGACTCTGGGTGTCGGCATCATACCTCCGATCGTGACCTCGTTCTTCTGGCGCGGAATGGATGATATCGAGAAACGCCTCACCGTGGCGCGCGTCCTGCTGCTGTACGTGGCCGCGTGCTCGGCAGCGCTCGCTTCGACCAAGCCTTCGGACATTCTGGCCATGGTTGGTTGGGCATTCTCGCTCGCCATGGCCGGCAATTTCCCGGCAATCACGATGGGCATCTGGTGGAAACGGACGACGACGACGGGTGCCATTTGCGGCATCATCGCCGGCTGGGCCCTCTGTCTGTTCTATCTCGTGGTCACGAGGTATTTCCCGCAGTTCGGCGTGACGTATGCCGGCATGTCATCGCTCCTGAACCCGGAGACCGGCAAGCCGCTCATCGACCTTGCGAAGCTCATGGCCGATCCGCAATGGATGAACCAATGGCCGGCGCTGGCCGCCAATCCGATGGCCAACAGAGTCGGCTGGTTCGATCTCAACAACATCAACTGCGGGTTGCTGGGCATGCCGCTCGGCTTCCTGGTGATCTACGTCGTCAGCCTGATGGGCAAGCCACCGTCGGCAGAGATGCAGGCGTACGTCGACGAGATCCGCAAGCCACGCGGCAAGACGGTGCTTGAGGAGAAGACCACCTGAGCGTCGTCCAAATGCTATCGACGGCGGGGCCCAGCCGGGCCCCGCCGTTTTTTTACCTGCTGTTGCCAGATGAAGGCGGGACTGCGCGTTTTGCGCCGATCAAGCAAATGCCTTCCAGCTAACGAGCCGCTGTTTGGACCAGACCTTCACGCTTCTCCCCTACTGGTATTATCACCTGCCGAACTTCATTCTGGCCGCGCTGATGTACACACTGCTCGGCCGCGCCCTGCTCGGTCTGTTCCTCGAGCATGATTCTCAGAACTACATCTGGCGCTTCTTCTGCCGCATCACCGACCCCGTCGTTGCCGCCGTCGCGTTCGTGACGCCCAAAGCGGCAGCGCCGGTGATCGTTTGGCTGTTCGGGGCGGTGTGGATGTTCTGGCTGCGCGTACTGCTCCTCAACGTGTTCCTGGCCTTGGGCGCCGTGCCCCGCATCAGCTGAGCCGCACCATGGACCGCAACTTCTACTATGTCGGCATTGCCTTCTTCGGGATGGTCAACGGCCTGTTCAACCAGCTCTGGCTGCTGTTCGCGCTGATCCATGTTCAGGTCATTTCACCAGCCCTGCTGTTCGGCAGCGTGCCCCTGACGCTGATGTTCGCCTCCTTGATGGTCTCGACCGCCACCATCATCCTCGGTGGCATCCCGGCAGCCCTTTACGAGCGCTTCATGGGTGCCAAGGACGATTCAAGCGAAACCTCATTGTGGATTTGGCTTGCGGGAACCGGGATTTTGACCATTCCCGCCATCGGTAATTTCTTCAAGATCGGATTATGAGTCCGTCCGAGCGATTGAAAAGCTCACGCACTAGTGAGCGCGCCACGCCATTGGACGTTGTAGATTTGCTGAGGAGCGGCGTTAAACGCGCCGGGCCGTCCCTGCGTTAGCGGCGTTGGTGCCATGGACGATATGCGTCGCATTGCGTTTGAGACTGTGTTGCGTGCGTGCGGCTTCGGATCGCTCGCCATCTTTTGTATGATGGTCGGCTTGTCGTTCGCGCCGCGCATCGCTTTCCAGACCGGCGGAGTTCTGACACTGGCCATGGTGGGCGTTCTGCTTTTCAAGGCACGCGAAGCGCTCACGAAGAACCACCGTAGGACGGAACTGTGGCTCTATCTGTCCGAGGCGATGCGTCCGCCTGAAGCCTCCGCGCAACGCATAACCGCGACCATTATGCGCGAAACCTACCTGACGTTTGCGCTGTGGACCGCGGAAGTGGCCCTCGCCATGTGGCTCGTGGCTTTGGTCCTCTCGCTGGTCAGTGGTTAGCGCTGGGCTCATCAATCGTTAGCGATCGAATACATGCCGTGGCACGCGCGATGAGAGGGCGAAGAAAGCGCCGTTGACGTGGAAGACGACGGCGCTCCGCATGCTGCGCGCCAAGTCTCAATCGGAAGGTTCGTGCACCCGGATGACGTAGAGCGGCGCATCGCCGAGGGCACGCAAATCCAAGCACTCACCTGCCGGGCAGAAGATCGCGTCCAGCCGGTCCAGGGCCTCCGGTTTGCCGCCCACGGTGGCCACGCCCGCGCCCTTTACAATGACGTAGAGTTGGTTTGACCCGGATGCCTCGTCGCACATCTTGTTGGCCGGCAGCACTGCGCACAGGCTGAGCCCAATGCGCGGGTTGTGCGCCGCATGTTCCGGATTGTAGTTCGTGCCGGTCCTCTGATTGCCGACCCAGGTGATGTTCCAGCGCATGAAGCCGGCTTCCTTGGCGCGTTCGGCCGACCAGTTCGGCTCCAGGCTTTTGAAGGCGATGACGGTAACGTCTGCGTCTGCGGGATGGGGGCCGGGTCCCTCCGCATAGACCGCGGCGCCAAGCTTCTCGATAGCGTCATTCAGCCATACGAGCCTGACGCCGGTGTCGCCGACCGTACGCACCCCATGCGGCACGCCCTTGGGGATATAGAGACAATCCAGAGGCCCAGCCCTATGCTTGCGGCCGTAACCGTCGATGCTCTCGACCTCGCCTTCGATGATGACGTAAATCTCGGTCATGGTGTGCGTATGGACGCCGGGTTGCCGATTGCCGGCAGCCATGTCCATCAGTCCTACCGCACAATTCAAGCTCTCGATGGCCTGCTCCGGATTGGTGTTGATGTGGCCCGGCGGGCCTCCCATCCACGTGATCAGCGAGCGCATGTAGCCAGGCTCGGTCGCTCGCAGCACCCCCCAGAAGGCCTCGAGATCCGAATGGCGAACGATGCGCGCTGAGTTCTTCATGGCGTATCCTCCAATCACGTGCAGCGGTGGATGGCAAGAAGGCGAGGGCACTTGCGCCCTCGCCTCTCCCAATTGGATGCACCGAACCAGGGCTTCTTGCCGGAAGGCTACTTCTTCTCAGGGTAGTAGTGATTGGCTGCGAAGTTGTAGTCCGGATAGGTCCCGCGCCGCATCGGCACGATCTTGCCGGCATAAGCCCTCTGGCTGTCGTAGACCTTCTTGAAGAACGGGCTCTTGGCGGATTCGGCCGCCGCGATCTCGTCCCAGGCCTTGAGGAAGGCGATATTGATTTCCGGCGGCGTCGTCAGGATCTTGACGCCGTGCTTGGTCTGCATCTCCTCGAGGGCGTCGGCGTTCTGCTTCTGCCACTTTACGCCCCAGCGCACGAAAGTCTCGGTCGCGGC
>JBKKCB010000145.1:0-8897 GCA_046713545.1 Hyphomicrobiaceae bacterium
CGCGCGCGCGTCGGCGCCCCCCCCCCGCGGCGGCGGGGCGGCGGCGGCGCGCCGCCCCCCCCCCCCCCCCCCCCCCACTCCCTGCTTCCATTGGATTGCTGTGGGAAGATTCTCTGGCAACCATCTCTCTGCAATCCCCCCACCCTGTCCCTCCCCCACGTCGCGTCGAAGACACGCCTCCGGCGCGATGGGGAGGGGACGATGGGGGTGGTGTTTCCGTCCAACCTGTGCCCTGCGTCGCGAACTGCGGACGTCACAACATGTTACGACCACCGCATCAAAACTGAACCGGACAGGCGTGGGACAAGCCCGAGGACGACACCGTGGGTGGGAGAGGCAGTGCCACACCATCGGCTCCGGGAGAGGCCAGGCGCGGGCCGCACATTCAGCGTCATCCTCGGACTTGGTCCGAGGACCCAACTCTCGACACGCGTGGGGACTGCTGGATGTCACGTGCGTTGCTGCAGCACTGTAGAATTTTTCCTTCCGGACTCGCGGGACCATGGGTCCTCGGGACGAGCCCACTGCTGTACGGGTCAGCGCGTTTGCGCCGAAGGCGCTCCCCCTCCTCCTTGGGGGGTGGGGTTAGGGGGGGGGGGATTCCCTGCTTCCATTAGATCGCTGTGGGAAGACTCTCTGAGAACCGCGTCTCTGCGATCCTCCCCACCCTGTCCCTCCCCCACCAGGGGGGGAGGGGACGATGGGGGTGGTGTTTTCCGTTCTAACCTGTGCCCTGCGTCGCGAACTGCGGACGTCACCACACGTTACGATCACCGCTTCACAACCCAACCGGACAGTCGTGGGACGAGCCCGAGGATGACACCGTGGGTGGGGAGAGGCGGTGCCTCACGAGCGAGGCCAAGAGAGAGGCCAGGCGTGGACGCACATTCAGCGTCACACCTTCAGCGGCGACGCGCTGGTCACGCCTCGATGATCTTGTTGCGGACGGCGTAGCGGACGAGGGCGGCGGCGGAGGTGAGGCTCAGCTTGCGCATGACGGCGGCGCGGTGGGTCTCGACGGTTTTCACGCTGATGGTGAGGATGTTGGCGATCTGCTTGTTGCTGTGGCCCTCGGCGATGAGCTGGATGACGCCGCGCTCGCGCGGGGTCAGGATGCATTCGGTGGCGCCGGTGCGTGTCAGATAGGAATCGAGCAGCGTTTCCGATACGCGGGCCGTGAAGAACGGCTTGTGCACGGCCAGTGACTCGATGGCGGCGATCAGGAAGCGTCCCGCATCGGATTTGAGCAGGTAGCCGCGCGCGCCCGCCTTGAGCAGATCGAAGATCAGCGTCTCGCTGTCGTGCATGGTGAAGATCAGGATCTCGATGCCGGGAGCGCGGGCGCAGATCTGGCGCGTCGCCTCCACGCCGTTGATGAACGGCAGCGAATAATCGAGGATGACGATGTCGGGCTTGAGATCGACGGCCTTGCGCACGGCATCCTTGCCATCGGTGGCCTCGCCCACGACCTCCCAGCGCGGCTGCGCCTGGATGATCGCGCGCAGGCCGGAGCGGACGACCTCGTGATCGTCGGCAATCAGAATACGGGTCATGGGACGTCTGCACCCTGGTCCGGTTCCGCAGTATCGCGATGGTGCAGGACGCCCACGCGCGTCTTGGCCCGCAATGCCATGGCTGACGCGATGTGCCCGCCGCTCAGTGGCGCGACGGTCTCGGGCGCTCCAGCCGGCATCGCCTGTACGGGCATCACGCCGTGTAGCCGCGTCCCGTCCCGGCCGGAGCGCACGACCAGTTCGCCGCCGAACTGGCGCAGGCGGGCCTTGATGCCCGGAATACCCACGCCCATGCGGGCGGGGGCGTCGCCGCCGCGCCCGGTCTCGCCACGGGACTTGAATCCGCGGCCATCATCGCTGACAACAAGATGCAACTGCTCGCGGATGACCCTGAGGCCGATCGCGACGCGCGATGCCGAGGCATGGCGGTGAACGTTGGCGAGACCTTCCTGGACGATGCGGAAGATCGTGATCTGCAGCGCGAAGGAGAGGCCGTCCACAACGTGCGGCAGCCGCAGCCTCACATCCAGCCCCGTGCGGCGGGCAAAGCCTTCGACATACCGCCGCAGCGTGAGGTACAGGCCGTCCTGCTCGAGGCGCGGGGGATGCAGGAGATACGTGAAGGAGCGCAATTCGCGGGAGGCCTCCTCCAGCGAGTTCTCGATCTCGCGCAACAGCGCTTGCGATCCGCGCGCGTCCTTGCGCGTCTGCAGGCCCATGACGTTCAGGCCGATGGCCACGAGGTGCTGGGCCGTGGAGTCGTGCAGCTCCTCGGCAATACGCCGGCGTTCTTCGTCACGCAGCTCCATGAGGCGCTCGGAGGCCTCGCCCAGGGCGTGCTGCGCCTCCTTGACGGCGGTCACGTCCTCATTGGTGACGACGACGAAAATTTCCCCTTCGACGGTGAAGCGCGCGGCACTCAGGTGAAACCAGTGCATCTGTCCCGCAACCTGCAGCGCGTAGACGAGACGGACCGAACGCCTGCGGGCGAGAAGGAGCGCCGACAGGGCGTTGCCGATGCGCCGCGCCTCCGCGCGGTGCACCAGCGGCTCGGCATACAGATCGAAATAGTTGAGCGGGCTCGTGTCATTGGCGGCGACGACGCCGTGCCCGACGGCGAAGCGCCGCCAGGCCTGGTTCGACGCGATGACGGTGCCGGACCGGTCGAGCACGACGACCTGCGCCAGCAAGGCATCGAGGGAGGCCTGCAGCAGCAATTGCGTGCGCGCGGCCCGCATCTGGGCGCGCTTCTCCTCGGTGATGTCCGTGAAAAACAGGATGGCGCCGTCGTCGACGGGATAGATGTGCTGCACCATGCAGCGATCCGGACGCCTGTAGGAGACCAATTCCTTGTCGATGTAGACGGTCCCCTCGACGACGCTCTTCAGCATTTTCATGGGCGACCGGGGGGAGAGATGTGAAAAGGGCCGGCCGATCACGTCGGCCCTGGCGAGCCCGAGCCAGTCCAGCGCGATGGCGTTGACATCGCGCACCACATACTCGCGGTCGATCCTCAGGTATCCCGCCTGCAGGCTGCTGAAAATGAGCCGGAATTCTATGGATGGAGCGCGCATTGCCTCTGCCGCCGAGCCCAAGAGGCAGCCGGCAGGAGGTGTCTCGCCGACGGGTTCCGCCCGACGGAACCGTGCACTGCGACAGCGTGGACGCCCTCCCCTCGACGCAGCGCGTCGAGACGCAATGAATGTCCGCATAATGGCCCCGCCTTTTCTATTGCCTAATGCAAAAGAAATAGGCGCGATAACGGTGCATTCAAAAGCAATCATCAAGAAAAGATTAATTGGTAGTCTTTTGCGTACGAAGCAAGTTCGTATAATGTGATGTATATTATATATACGCTATATGATTTCGCGATATGACTATTATGACAGCGAATGCACGGTCTTTGAATTAAACGCCGCCTTCGGCCGATCATCAGTAATCCTCCGGTGCCGAGCCGGTAGTCCTGCCGATAGTGCACGTCGAGCGGATCGGCGATCCTGAGGGCTGCAGGGTGGTTCTCGCTCCCCCGGGGACCACAAGGGCTTTCCTCCCCCCAATCCCGTTCCTGCGGACTTACCGCGCCCCGGCGCCGCACCCGCGATTGCGGATGCAGCATCCAACCGGGGTGCGGTATTCTCTTTTTTAGCAGCGTGCCGCATCCGGCGATCCGTGCAGTCGCCGCGCTGCTATTCGTTCCTGGAAAACGAACACAGGCGAAGGACATGCAAAACGCAGCGCTCGATGCGCCTTTCGCGCGTGCAGCGGCGGCGGCGGCAGCAGCCGGATTGCCGGGCGTCGAGGCGAGCACCTCATACGGTACGCCGTCGCTGAAGGTGCGCGGCAAGTCCTTCCTGCGCGTCAAGGACGCCGACACACTCGTGGTGATGTGTGCGCTGGAAGACAAGGAGCTGCTGATGGAGGCCGCGCCGCACATCTTTTTCGAGACGGATCACTACAAGGGCTGGCCGGCCGTGCTCGTGCGCCTGTCGCAGATCGACGATGCGGAGCTGCAGCACCGCATCGTGCGGGGATGGTACCTCAAGGCTTCGGCCCGCCTCATCGCGGCATTCGAGACGGAGCGCGGGTCCGAGCCTGAGAGCCTCAAGGCAAAGGCCCGCAAAAACAACGGGCCGAAACGGCGCCGCCCGCCCCGAGTTGCATAGCAAATATCCAGGTGCGGATCCGATTAAGGTTTAACGGGGATTGTGACGGAGCGACCTTGCGACTCGATGGAACCTGGGCGAGACTCGTTGCTCAGATGACGCCGTAACGGCGTCTGCACAAGGAAGGCAATGCAATGAACCTCACGGCATTGATCATCCAGCTCATCAGCGGCGCGATCGGCGGCCATGCCGCCAACGCCGCGAAAGACACGGGCCTCGGCTCGCTCGGCAACACGATCGCCGGTGCCATCGGCGGCGGTGTCGGCGGGCAGATTCTCAGCTCTGTTCTCGGGCTGGGAATGGGAACGGCGGCTGCGGGCCTCGACATCGGCATGATCGTTCAGGGCTTCCTGACCGGCGGCATCAGCGGCGGCGTGACCGCACTCGTGATCGGCCTAATCAAGTCCAAGATGGCTGCGTAAGCGCCTGACGACGCGGCGAGCGGAAGCGCGCAGAGGCTCAAGGCGGGCCCTGCGTCACTCGCCGCCGTCTTGCCGCACGTGGAAGCGAAACGGACGGTTGGCCAGGTGCCGCAGCCGCGCCGGCAACAGATTGCCGGCACGTATCATCCAATGCAGGCGCCGCGGAAAGACGATGGTGTCGCGGCCGCGTTCCAGAGCCGCCCTGATGAGGCGTGCCGCGCCGGGCGCCGACATCATCAACGGCAGCCGGCCGACGTGAAACTCGGTCTGCTGCGTGGCGATGTGCCCGGGATAAACCAGAGACACGCGGATGCCGTCGTCCGCCAGCAATTCCCGCATGGCCTCGCCATAGGCCGCAAGGCCCGCTTTCGAAGCGCTGTACACGGGGGCATCGGCCAGCGGATAGAGCGCAGCCAGCGACACGATCAGCACGATGTGTCCCCGGCGCCGGCGCCGCATGACATCCACGGCCGCCTCCACCGTCGTGATCGCCCCCACCAGATTTGACCGGAGCAGATCGAGGCCATCCTGCAATGGCTGCAGCGTGCCGGCGGCGGGGTTGCCGGAGAACCGGCCGGCATTGACGATCACCAGGTCGATCGGACGCTCGGCGTCGACGGTGCGGAAGAAGGTGCGCATATCCTGGGCGCTGGCGGCATCGACCCACGCGTGCCGGACGACAGCGCCGCGCTCTTCGCAGGCGCGGGCGACGTCAGCGAGCAACGGCGAGCCAAAGGCCGTCAGACCGAGAAGGCGTCCGTCCTGCGCGTAGTCGCAGGCGAGGGCCGCGCCGAGACCACGGCTTGCGCCCGTGATGACGACTGACCGGGGCGCTTTCACGGACTGCTAGAGCGCGCGTCAAAGCGCGATCGTTTCGCATGGAGGCTTGCTGCTTCCATCCGAAGCGATCCTGCTCTTGCGCAATGTTCAAAGCGCATGGTCGCGCACCGCGTAGGTAATAAGCACGCCCAGCGCCCAGAGCACGAGCGCGATGCCGAAGACGGAACAGATGGCGAGAATGCGCTTGGGATAGAGCGCCTCCTGCGGCAGCGTGGGGCGCACGAAGGCCGCCAGATAGCGCTGCTGGCGATCGGCCTCGATGCGCGCGCGCTCCAGCGAGGCGAGCGCGGACAGGTAGGACTTCTCGGCGAATTCGCGATCGACGACCAGCTCCTCGTAGTTGGCGGCGAGGCCCCCGATGGACTGCAGGCCGCCGCCTTTGCCCAGATCGAGTCGCCCGAGCTTGGCGCGTTCCTCCTCGAGCTGGCGTTCGAGACCCGCGATCTCGCTCAGCAGGACTTTGACGCTGGGTGCTTCCGCACCCATGAACGAGCGCAGGTTGCCGAGGCGCGCCTTGCGGCTGGTCAGCTCCTCCTCGAGCTTGCCCAGGATGACATAGCGCGACTCGACCTTCTTGGCCGGATCGAATTCCTGCTCGGTGTCGCGGAAGGAGCGCAGCGCCGTGCGGTTGACACGCAGCCGGTCCTCCATGCGCTTCACTTCGAGCTGGGCGTGCTTGACGGCATCGGCGCGGGCGCGGGCAGACAGGTCGTTCACGAGCTCTTCGCTCAGCGACAGGATGCTTTCGGCCACAAGCTTGGCCTCTGCCGGCGTGAAGGCTTTCACCTCGACAGTCACGACCTGCGAGGAGCCGTCGAAGCCGGCCTTGACCATCTTGCGCCAGTATTTGACGAACTCCTCCGCGGACAAGGTGGGGTCGAAGCGCGACAGGTAATCCACGTCCGGCCGGCTGTAGAGGGCACGAATGGCGACCTTCTCCTCGAGCTTGTCGAGCAGCTCCCGGCTCATCATGTGGTCTATGACGATGTAGGAATCCGTGACGCCGCTCGTTGCGGCAGGGATGCCCGCGAACATCCCGAGGACGTCGGTGGTCGGGCTCTGGCTCGTGCTCTTGACGGCAAAGCGCATCTCGACGACGAACTGGTCGGAGGCGATCAGGCTGAAATAAATCGTCGCCAGGACGGTGGGCAGCGCGACGAACAGGGCCAGCGTCCAGGCCATGATGCTACGGCGGCGCCGTTGCGGACGCACTGCGGGGGTGCCGGCGGCGGTGAGCACATCGAGCTGGTCCGGGCCCGAGACGGCAAGGCCGCCAGCCTCATCGATGAACGGCAGCCTGGCATCGCGCCGTGTCTGCGGCAGCTTGTTGAGCATCTCACAGCCCTTCTCCATGCGTGGCCCGCGCGCCGGTCTTCAGCTGCGCATGACCTTCTCGTGCTCGGCGATGGCGTCGTTGATATTGTCATGCAGAACAAGCTCGCCGTCCCGCACCACGGCACCCATGTCGCAGTAATCGCGCAGCGTTCCCATCGAGTGGGAGACCATGACGATGGTGGAGGTGCGCAGCTTCTCCTTGAACATGCGGTGGCATTTTTGACGAAACTTCTCGTCGCCCACGGCGGTGATCTCGTCGACGAGGTAGCAATCGAAGGCGACGGCCATGCTGACGCCGAAGGCCAGCCTGGCGCGCATGCCGGCCGAATATGTGGAAAACGGTTCACGGAAGAATTGCCCGAGTTCGGCGAATTCCTCGACGAAATCGAGCACGTGCTCGGTGTCCTTGCCGTAGATGCGGGCAACGAAGCGGACGTTCTCGGCGCCCGACAGCGAACCGTTGAAGCTGCCGGCGAAGCCCAACGGCCAGGATATGCGGCCTTCCCGGTGGACGCGGCCCGAGTCCGGCACTTCGGTGCCGGCGATGAGGCGCAGGAGGGTGGATTTGCCAGCGCCGTTGGCCCCCAGGACGGCGATATTCGCCTTGGGCAGGCCGCCCGTCAGATTGCGGAAGACGATCCTGCGCCCGCGGTTCAGCCGATACGTTTTGACGACGTTCTCGAAGCGGATCATGGGCGGGCAAGCCTGATGGCACGCTCGGCGGCCAGCCCGATCAGGCAAAGCACCAGCCCTGAAACGAAGAGGTAGCTGATGCTCACCACCGTGCTGCGATAGCCCGAATAATAGCCGCTGCGAAACAGCTCGATGCCATGCGTGACGGGAATGTAGGAGATGATGTCGCGCGCACCGGCCGGGAGCGTGTCGAGAGTGAAGAAGACACCACAGACAAGCATCAGCGGGCGCGAGATCACATCGTAGACCTGCCGCCAGGACACGAACAGCTTGGCGATCACGGCGTTGATGGTGCCGATGCCGAAGCCGAACAGGGCAAGGCCGAGGATGGCCAGCACCATGACATGCAGCGACTCCGGCTCGGGCGCGCCGGCGAGCAGCACAAGACCGCCAAACAGCAGGATCATGACCAGCGCCGCGGTGGCCAGCTCCAGCAGCGCGCGAGCGACCAGCGTATCGACAGGCTTGACGATGGGATAGGTCAGCAGGGCTTCGTTGGCGTCGAATGCGGTGACGAGGGCTGACGCGATGCGGCTGTAGAGCTGGTAGGGCAGGAGGCCGGTGGCGAAGAACAGGGCCACGCTGGAGCCGAACGGCGAATGCCGGCTTATGGCATCGAAGAGCAGCGACAAAGAGATGATGTAACACAGGGGCTCGGCGATGGCCCACAGATAGCCGAGCTGCGAGCGCCCGAACCGGGAACGGGTTTCGCGCAAGATCAGCGCACCGATGACGCGCGCCTGGACGGCAAGTATGCCGAGCGCAGCCTCGCGGCTCAGGGATGTGGATGCGGCGTCATCGCGGGCGATGTTCGAATGCATGCCTTTGCCAGTTCGATACACGGCGGTGCGGCATCGTCCTGCACCAACCGAAACGCTACGAGTGACCGGCCCTCAGTCGCTGCCCAACCTCGCATACGGCAGCACGTTGCCAACCGTTCGTGTCCCGAGGTTGAACAGGCTCAACAGCTTGGCGATTTCGATGGTGCGGGCATTGGAGACGTAGAGAACGTCCTTGTCCTGCAGCATCATGGCCTTCGCATAGAAATAGGCGGCGGGCTCGCGCAGATTGACCCGGTAGACGACCGGGACGACGGACCCCTGCGGAGCGTTGTGGCGCGGCATCAAGGCCTCTACGACGCTGCGCGGCTCGTGGCGGAAGACAAACAGGCCGGTGCCATCGGCACGGTCATCCATCGGGCCGCCCGCTGCGGCGACGCCTTCCAGCAGATTGATCTGTGTCGTGCCGAAGGGATACACGCCCGGTTTCAGGACGGCACCGAACGCGGAGAAGCGTTTGGGCTCGTGGCTGAGATAGATCAAGTCGCCGGCCCGTATCCAGACGTTCTCGGCCTCGCTGTCGACGACCTCCTTCAGCAGCTGACTGCCGCGCTGATTGCCGCGGATGAAGGTGACATATGTCTCGTTGGC
>JBKKCB010000146.1:0-2864 GCA_046713545.1 Hyphomicrobiaceae bacterium
CGTTGACGCCGGCGGCGATGGACGCACGGATCGCCAGGCTGCCGGAGTGGATGTAAGTACCGTCGCCCAAATTCTGGAAGACGTGCTTGCGGCGCGAGAACGGAGCTTCGCCGATCCAGTTGGCGCCTTCACCGCCCATGTGCGTCCAGCCCTCGGTGGAGCGGTCCATCCATTGGGCCATGAAGTGACATCCGATGCCGGCGTAGGCGCGCGACCCCTCGGGCACAACGGTCGATGAATTATGCGGGCATCCCGGGCAGAAATAGGGGATGCGTACGGCGGCTTCAGGCGTCGCCGGCTTGTTGCCCTTGAGCCGCTTGAGTTCTGAAACCTGGGTCTTGATGGTCTCGCTCGAGCTGCCCGCCCGCAGCAGGCGTTCGCCGACCGCGATGGCAATTTCCGTCGGCTCGAGTGCGCCTTTGGCGTGGAAGAGCCACTGCTCGTTCTCGTCCTTCTTGCCGAGCACGCGAGGGCGCGTTGGCAGATCGTAAAGCTGCTCCTTGACCTGGGTCTCGATCAAAGCGCGCTTCTCTTCGACGACGAGAACGAGGTCCAGGCCCTCGGCAAACCGCTTCACACCTTCCGGCTCGAGCGGCCAGGGCATGCCGACCTTGTAAAGCCGCAGCCCGAGAGAGTTTGCCATCACCTCGTCGATGCCGAGTTCCTCGAGCGCAGCTCGCACATCGAGATAGCTCTTGCCCGTGGTGATGATGCCGATCTTGGCGCGAGAGCCGCCGCTCATCACCAGCCGGTCGATCTTGTTGGCGCGGGCAAAGGCCAGAATGGCGCCGCGCTTGAAATCGTGAAGGCGTGCTTCTTTATCCAGGGCCTGATCGCCGACGCGGATGTTCAGGCCGCCGGGAGGCATCGCGAAGTCCTGCGGGACGTGCGTCTCGATCCGGTCGAGGCGGCCATCCACCGTGGCGGTCGCCTCCATGTTGTCCTTCACGCACTTGAGGCCAACCCACACGCCGGCATACCGCGACATCGCGAAACCGTAGATGCCGAAATCGAGCATCTCCTGCACGCCTGCCGGGTTCAGCACCGGAATCATGCAGTCGACCATCGCGAATTCGGACTGATGTGCCGACGTGGAGCTCTCGGCGATGTGGTCATCGCCCATCAGCGCCAGGACGCCGCCGTTCTTCGAGCTGCCGGCATGATTGGCGTGGCGAAGTACGTCGCCGGTTCTGTCGACGCCCGGGCCCTTGCCGTACCAGATGCCGAACACGCCGTCGTATTTGCCGTCGCCCCTCAGCTCGGCCTGTTGTGAGCCCCACAGGGACGTTGCCGCCAAATCTTCGTTGAGACCAGGATGGAAGCGGACGTTCGATTTGCCGATGATGGCCTTGGCCCGAAGGAATGCGCCTTCGAGACCGGCAATCGGAGAACCGCGATAGCCCGTGACGAAACCAGCGGTGTTGAGGCCCGCTCTCTTGTCGCGCGCGTGCTGCATCAGCGTCAGCCGCACGATCGCCTGCGCTCCGTTCAACAGCTGGTGCGTTTCCTCGAGGTCGAACTTGTCGTTCAGGCTTGGGCTGCTCTTGGGCATACGGCTTGGACCTCGGACTTCGTGTTCCTGGCTCCCGAGGCGCCCGATCGACAAGCGCTCGCGCGCGCCCCGCTAATAGGTCAGCACGGTTGCCATATTTAGATGTTAAGGATCACGATTGCAAATCGGCGGGTCTCCACGCAAGTTCGCGGCAACACTTCTCAACTCAATTGTCGGCGATCGAGCGAGGGAGCCAAGGAGGGCTGCAGCGCGATTTATTCCGCGCGGGCCAGCATCTCAGGCACAGCCTGGAAGAAGATCTGCGGACCTGTGTAGCCCGTCAGGCGTGCAACCTCTTGGCCTTCCCGCATCAGCACGATGGTCGGTACGGTCGTGACGGGCGCTGTCAGCCCGAGCTGGGCTTCGTCCACGGCGTTGAGATCGACAAAGCGCATCGGCGCTTCGCGGGCGGTGGCCGAGCGTTCGTACGGCGGCAGGATGTGGGCGCGGACGAGTTCGCACACGTGGCAGCTCTTGACCTCGAGAACGAGGAATTCCAGTCCAACGCTCGATGTCGGGGCACTTGCATCGAGTGCGGCGCGAACGTGTCCTCCCGCCGCCGCCATCAGGATGACTACAGCCGCGATCAAATGCATTGGCCGACGCAACACGTGCCTCCTCCGGCAAAACGAATTCCGTTGGATTTGACGCTATTGCAATCTGCTGTTGGCGAAAAGGACAAGGTAAGCAATGCGTTAACGGCCGTCGGCGCGCGAAACGCCAGGCGCGATCAGAATGCCGCGGTGCCATTCAGCGAGCCGACGAACAGCACGACGCCCATCAGCATCACGAACGCCGATCCGCCGATGCCGGCGACCAGCCGCACACGCTCTCCGCCGCCGCCATTGCCGATGCGCACAGCAAGCTCGCGCGACCCCACCGCCAATGCCGCCAGCGCCGACACGGTAACGGCAGTCCCCAGCGCCATGGCGAACGTGGCAAACACGCCCGCCCAGAACAGCCCCTGCCCGATCGCGAAGACCAGCACCAGGATCGCGCCGGTGCAGGGCCGCACACCCACCGCAAGCGCAATCGGCAATGCCTTGCGCCACGACCATGCGCCTTCGAGCTGTTTGGGGTCGGGGATATGGGCGTGATCGCAGCAGGCGTGATCATGCCCATGATCATGCCGGTGAGCAGCGTGATCAGCCCCATGATCATGTCCATGCGCGTGATGATGGTGAACGTGCCCGTGCGTCTCGGCCTGAGCCGGCTGCTGCCTCAAGCCGCGCAACTGACGCCACAGTAACCATGCTCCGACAACGGCCACGAGGGCCCAGCTCGCGGTTTCGAGCCACGCCTCCGTGGACTT
>JBKKCB010000147.1:0-12663 GCA_046713545.1 Hyphomicrobiaceae bacterium
CGAGGTAATCGTTGCGCGTACTCACGTGCAGGACGGCTAGACCCGACTCTTGGGCGCGGGCTGCTGCCTCTCGGGCTGTGAGCCCTCGGGTCTCCCGCAGCTTGCCACGGTTTTTCGGAAGTGAGCTTAGGATCGTTTTGAACTCGCGTGCGTCTTCCTTGCCATAAGTGGAGATCGGCTTGTCCCCGGTGGTTTCAACCAGAAGATTGACGCTGGTGTATATCTCGTCGATCCGGTCTCGCGAGAAATCCTTGCACTGACCAAGCCAAATCTTCACAGCCTCCGTCAGCAAAGGGTCTTTGTCGGTGCTTGGCTGCGTCGGTGCCGCCTGCGCTAAGCTTTCCTTCGGTGCGAGATCGACGAGTTCTTGCATGGTCGGATAGAGCGTGGCCGTATCGGCAAGTTGATCTTCCAGAAATTTGATGTTAGTCCGCGTGAGCGCGATAAGATGAACCTTGTCCAACTCGCCTTTGAAGCATGGCTGGTACAAAAGCCTTGGCAGGCTGAGATCGCGGATCGCAAGGCTGACCCGCAAGCGTTCGAGCATACGCTCGTCCCCGTACCGGTAAGCATCGGCCAGAGCGTACACGATGGAATCGTAGCTGCTGTCTGGCCGTAGCGACACGACCTTGCCTGCCCAGAACGCCTCGGGTTGTTCGAAAGCCTCTTGCGTGTGCTGCTCGCGTAGCAGCGCGGCGCGCTCTTCCAGCACTTCCCCGCGAAAGTACTGACACATCTCCGACAGGTCAGCGAACCACTCGTTGTTGATCGACAAGGGCAGCGCATGCGCCTTCGCGGGCAGTGCCGCGCTACCTGCAAGAAGGGTCTGCCGGTGCGCGTCGAACCGTGCCTGCACGGCCTTCATGGCATCGGGCATCCGCCGCCGGGCTACCGCAAGGTCTGCCGTCCGCAGCGGCTCCCATTCCTCTTTCTTTGGGTAGGTCTCACGGATACCGGCCGGAACTCTTCTGCGATGCCAATAGCCACCGTCGTGCCAGATCGCCTTGGGCATTTTTCGTCTCGCTGTGTAGCGGTGCTGTGTAGCGAGACTAATAGAAAAGTGCTGATGAATCCGAAAGTTATGCCTTCACAAACGCTTAACGGAGTGTGGTGCCGCCGAGAGGAATTGAACCTCCGACCCCACCCTTACCAAGGGTGTGCTCTACCCCTGAGCTACGGCGGCCTGGTTTCGTGAGGCTCAAGGATCGTGCGACCAAGACAGGCATCGCCTCATCTCGAACCCAGCCATGACAAGTGGCCGGAACCTGCCATAGCCTCAGCCAAGCCGCAAGCACTGTTGCCATGGCACGGGTCGACGCAAGCCAGCTTGTCTTTGGTCACCGATTGGCCGTAGCACTATGACAGAAAGGCGGATCGGATTTCGGCATGTCCAACAAACCTGAAACGACATCGCAACGCCGGTCCGCGGCGGGAGGAACCCGGCGGGAGCGACTCGCCGCAGAACTCAGGTCGAACCTGCGCAAGCGCAAAGCCCGCGCCCGCACCACAGAAAGACCGCCGAACGCCGAGCATGATGTTGACAAGGCTCAAGAATGAGCGCTCGCGGTCACTGCGGCATCTTGATCTTGTGAGGGTTTGCGCGACACAAGGATTTACGCGAACGCGAATCGGTCACCTAACAACCTCCGCAATACCCGTGTAGACGACGCTCAAGCAGCGCAAGAGAGGTAATTCCATGGATCGCATCAAAATTGCAGGCGGCCGGCCGCTGCACGGAACGATCCCCATCTCCGGCGCAAAAAATGCTGCCCTGCCGCTGATGATCGCCAGTCTTCTGACGGCAGACCGGCTGACGCTCAAGAACGTCCCCAATCTGGCCGACGTAAACCTGCTCGCCCGCATCCTGCGCAACCACGGCGTGGATCATTCCGTCGATGGCAAGCGTGCCGGCCCGGTGCCGCATCTGGGCGAGACGTTCCATCTGACCGCACGGGACATTGTCGACACCACCGCGCCCTACGAGATGGTGTCGCGGATGCGGGCCAGTTTCTGGGTGTTGGGACCGCTGCTTGCGCGCCTGGGCCAGGCGAATGTGTCGCTGCCGGGTGGTTGCGCCATCGGCACGCGGCCGGTCGACCTGCATTTGACGGGCCTCAAGGCGCTTGGGGCCGAGATCGACATCGAGGGCGGATACGTGGTGGCCAAGGCGCCGCGAGGTCTCAAAGGCGCGCGCATCAGCTTTCCCAAGGTCTCCGTCGGCGCCACGCACAATGTGCTGATGGCAGCCACCCTGGCCCAGGGCGAGACCGTTATCGAAAACGCCGCACGCGAGCCTGAGATCGGCGATGTCGCCGAATGCCTCGTCAAGATGGGCGCGCACATAGAAGGCATCGGCACCTCGACGTTGCATGTTCAGGGACGCAACCGGCTCGAAGGCGTGACGCATACCGTTTTGCCCGACCGGATCGAGACCGGTACGTTCGCCTGCGCGGTGGCCGCAACCGGCGGCGACGTGGTTCTGGAAGGCGCGCGGAGACCGCTGGTGGAAGCCGCGCTGGCCGCGCTCGAGAATACAGGCGTGACCATCACGGAAGTCGATGGCGGCGTTCGCGTGGCGCGCAACGGCGCGGCTATCGCCCCCATCGCCAGGATTGAAACGCAGCCGTTTCCCGGGTTCCCCACCGATCTGCAGGCTCAGCTCATGGCGCTCATGACGATGGCGCGCGGCACCAGCATCATTCGCGAAACGATCTTTGAGAACCGTTTCATGCACGTGCAGGAGTTGGCCCGCCTTGGCGCGGACATTCAATTGCAGGGGGACCAAGCAACCATTACGGGCGTCAAACGGCTGAACGGCGCCCAGGTGATGGCAACCGATCTGCGGGCCTCCGTGTCGCTCGTCATTGCGGGGCTCATGGCCGAAGGTACGACCACCATCAATCGCGTCTATCACCTGGATCGCGGCTTCGAGCGGCTGGAAGCCAAGCTCTCCAACTGCGGCGCGCAGATCGAGCGGATCTCCGGATAGAAGCCGGCGCGCCAGAAAGAACAAGAAAATGCCGGGAGGCGACGGGCGGTCATCGGGATCGGTCGCATATCTGCTGGTGGCCGTTTCCGCCTTGTGCTGGTCGGGCAATCACATTCTCGGCCGCGCCATCGCCGGCCACGTGCCGCCGTTCGCGATCTCGACCATCCGCTGGCTGTTGCCCGCGCTCATCCTATGGCCGTTCGCACGTCCCCATCTGAAGCGTGACTGGCCGGCGATCCGCCAGCACTGGAAGCTGATCCTGTTTCTCGGCCTGATAGGCGGCGCCTTGTTCGGCGCCTTGCAATATGTCGGCCTGCAGTACACGACGGCCATAAACGTGTCGGTGCTGAATTCCCTGGCCCCGGTGCTGATCGGCGCCGCAGGCGTCGCATTGTTTGGCGATCGGCTGACAAGAGCACAGATGCTGGGAATATCAGTCTCGCTAGCCGGCGTCCTGGTCATCATTTCCAAGGCCAGCCTGACGACCCTCGGCAGCCTCGGCTTCAATTGGGGCGACCTCATTATTCTTTTCAATATGGGCATGTGGGCCGTCTATTCGGCCTGCCTCAGGCTTCGTCCGGCCCTGCATTGGCTGAGCTTTACCTTCATGCTTGCTGTGATATCGGGCCTCGCCACGCTGCCGTTCTGGGTGCTTGAGCACGCCAGTGGCCTGGTTCTGCAGCCCACGCTCCTGACGGTGGGCGCATTGGCCTATGTCTCAGTTTTCCCGAGTCTGGTTGCATATGCGTGCTGGAATCGTGGCGTGGAACTGATCGGCGCCAACCGCGCCGGAGTCTTCCTGCATCTGGTGCCGCTCTACAGCGCGGGGCTGGCCGGACTACTGCTCGGCGAGAGCCTGATGCTCTATCATATCGCCGGGTTTCTGCTGATCCTCGGCGGGGTGTGGCTGGCCGCGCGCAAGGCTTAAGTTGCACCTTCGCCCCCCCGCCGCTATCACTGGGCCTAAGGCGTTGCTGTGGGCGACTTTTCTCCAACCCCCAACGCGCGCGGGCCACAATCGAAATGGAACAGCTCAAGCTTATCGCATTCGACGCCGATGACTTGGCAGTCATGTCTGCACATTTGCAGAACGCGTCCATCAAGGTGCAGGACATGGCCTACATGCCTGCTCAGAAACGCTTTGCGGCCATCGCCTCTCGGCTCGATTGGACGCAGCTTCTCGAGGACTCGGGCCGCTCAAGCCAGCCGCGGTTCATTTCGGCATTGCGATTGGATCGTGTACTGGGCGCCAAGCTGACCGGCATCGACCTTGGCCGGAAAAACGAAACGCTTTCCCTTCTTGCCATGCAGTTCACGGGCAAATCCTCCGATGATCCTGCAGGCTCTATCACCCTGTTCTTTGCCAATGGCGGCGCCATCCGCCTGCACGTCGAATGCATCGAAGCGGAGCTGCGGGATCTCGAGGGCGCGCCGCAGTCGCCGGATCAGCCGGACCAATCGCAGGACAAGCCTAGTACCGTAGCTGAGAGCGGATGAGAGGCGGCTCGCGCTTGCCGGCGAGCCGGAGACACATGCCAATCCGACTAGACACCTCCGATCCGGCGTTCGAACCCCGTTTCACCGCGTTCCTGGCTGCCAAGCGCGAGACGGCCGACGACGTGGAGGCCGATGTCCGCAAGATCATTGCCGATGTCCGGGCGCGGGGTGACCAGGCGCTGCAAGACCTGTCGCTCAAGTTCGATCGTATCGATCTGTCGCGCGCCGGCATCCGTGTGGAGGCGCGCGAGATCGAGCAAGCCGTGAAGACGGCTGATGCAAAGACGTTACAGGCCCTGGAGCTGGCACGCGACCGCATCGAGGCGCATCATCGCCGCCAGGTGCCAAAGGACGATGCCTACGTCGACGCCGTCGGCGCGGAACTCGGCACACGCTGGACTGCGGTCGAGTCCGTGGGCCTTTACGTGCCGGGCGGTACGGCGTCCTACCCCAGCTCCGTCCTCATGAATGCGGTTCCTGCGCAAGTGGCGGGCGTGGCACGGGTTGTGATGGTCGTGCCGTCTCCCGGTGGAGACATGAACCCGCTGGTCCTGGCCGCGGCCAAGCTGGCCGGCGTTGAAGAGATTTACCGGGTTGGCGGTGCGCAAGCGATCGCCGCGCTTGCATTCGGCACCGAAAGCATAAAGCCCGTGGTCAAGATCGTGGGCCCCGGCAACGCCTACGTTGCGGCAGCCAAACGCCAGGTGTTCGGGACGGTCGGCATCGATTCCATCGCCGGCCCGTCCGAGGTCCTGATCATCGCCGACCGGGACAACGATCCGGCCTGGATCGCGGCCGACCTCCTGGCCCAAGCCGAACACGACATCGCGGCGCAATCGATCCTCATGACCGATGACGCGGCATTTGCAGCGGCTGTTGATGCAGAGGTCACGCGCCAGCTCACGGACCTGCCACGCGGCACTATCGCCGGGCAGAGCTGGAATACCTTCGGCGCCATCATCGTGCTGCGCTCGCTCGACGAGGCATCGCCCATTGCGGATCGTATCGCCGCCGAGCATCTCGAAATCGCAACGCAGGATGCCGATGCGCTCGCCGCACGCATCCGCAACGCCGGTGCCATTTTCCTCGGCCCCCTCACGCCCGAGGTCATCGGTGATTACGTTGCCGGGTCCAATCACGTCCTGCCGACGGCCCGCAGCGCCCGCTTCTCATCAGGATTGGGCGTTCTCGATTTCATGAAGCGCACGTCCCTCCTCCGCCTCGACGCGAAGGCCCTGTCCGCGCTCGCACCGGCAGCCATGACGCTCGCCGCCGCCGAAGGGCTTGACGCGCATCGGCGATCCGTAGCGATCAGGCTGGCCGGCCGGAAGCTGCCGTCATGAGCGAGGACGCGCCGAGCCGGTCACGCCTCGTGTCGATCGTGCTCGACGAACAGTCTATCGGCCGATCCAATCCGAATATCGAGCACGAGCGCGAAGTCGCAATCTACGACATCATCGACGCCAACCATTTCGTGCTGGAAGGCCACGATGACGGACCATACACGCTGCATCTTTCGATCACGGAAGATCGCCTGGCGTTTGCAGTCGGCCGCGAGACCGGTGAAACACTGGCCACATTCGTCCTGTCGCTGTCGCCGCTACGGCGCACGATGAAGGACTACTTCATCGTCTGCGACAGCTACTACAAGGCGATCCGCACATCGCCACCGTCACGCATTCAGGCGATCGACATGGGGCGCCGCGCGCTGCACGACGAAGGCAGCACCCTTCTCGTGGGCAGGCTCAAGGACAAGATCACCGTCGACCATGACACGGCGCGCCGTCTGTTCACCCTGATCTGCGCGCTGCACTGGAAGGGCTGAGGGCATGACGGCGGGTGGGGGGGAGCTTCCAGGCGCTGTGCTCTTTGCCTGCACGATGAACGCCGTGCGCTCGCCTATGGCCGCGGCCATCCTGCGCCACCTGGGCGCGCGCAGCGTCTACGTCGAATCGGCCGGCGTGCGCGCCGGCGAGCCCGACCCATTCGTGGCGGCCGTGATGGAGGAAATCGGCATCGACGTGACGCAGCATACCCCGCACACCCTTGCCGACCTGCATGACACGTCGTTCGACCTCATCATCACATTGTCGCCCGAAGCGCATCACCAGGCCCTGGAACTGACGCGGACCATGGCCGTCGACGTCGAGTACTGGCCGACCATGGACGCGACGGCAACGCACGGCCTGGGAAGCCGCGAGCAGATCCTGCAGGCCTATCGCGATGTCCGCGAGTCACTCTTCCGACGCATCAAGCAACGCTTCGGGTTCGAGGGCGGCCCGTCCGTCTGAACGGGCGATGCGCTGCCCTCAGGGAACGATGCGCTCGTCGCGAAACCGCTGGAGTTCGCTCAGGAACATGGCTTCCGTGTCGACGCAGTCCACAAAGCCGCGCTGGCGGCTCTTGTTGGTATCCGACATCTGATCCCAGTCGGAGTTGAAGGTGTAGGTGGCAAAACGCCAATCGGCCACCTGCGAGAAGTCCGCGACACGAAGGCCATACTTGCGCACCATCTCGGCCCAGAGCTGCGCCTTGTCCGGCATGAACTGCTGCAAGTCGATGCGTTGCGGGGCCGCCGACGGCATCTGGAAGAGATCGGCAATCTTCGGCCACAGATGCTCGTAGCGGAAATGATCGCCGTTGGTGACGTTGAACGCCTCGTTCGCACAGGCCGGATTGGTCGCCATCCAGACCATGGCGCGCGCCAGCAGGTCGCCTTGGGTGGCCTGGCGGATAACGCTGTAGGCGGCCGGCCCGCCTGGATAGCGGAGCGGCAGTTTCAGCTCCTTGGAGATGGCCGCAAACGCCGCGATCACCGCGATGGCGTTCATGGGCGTGCCGATGGCCATGCCGCAAATGATATGCGGACGGGCGCACGACCAGGACCACGTTTTTCCCCGGCTCTTTTCGATCAGATAGTCCTGCTGATCGAAATAGAAGTTGGGCGGCATGTGGCGCGGATCGTCCTCGCGCGCCGGCGTCTTGTAGGGCCCCAGGTGATGGCCGTAGTACTTCGTGCCCTGCAGCAGGCAGACGTGCTCGAGGCCCTTGGCCACAGGGTCCAGTGCATCGATCATGTTGGCCAGCAGCGCGGCATTGGGCGCGCGCTGCTCGACCCAGGTCGGCCGGTCCAGATAGGCCGTGTAGAACACGTGCGTCGCACCGGCGAGCTGTGCCGCGCCCTCCCGGCACGACGCGGGATTGCTCATGTCGATGGCCACATGCCGCGCCGTGGTGTCGAAGTCGGGCTTGCGACGCGATACGGCAATCACCGACCAGCCGGGAAGCGTCGTCAAATGCGAAAGCAGCGCACGGCCGGAAACACCGGTAGCCCCGAGCACGACCGCTGTTCTTCGGGTCATCGATGAGGCCCCTCAGGCATTTCACGACTGGATGGCATCAGTCCGCACCTTCGACAATGACCACCTCGCCGACGCCGGCCTTGAGCCGTTCCTGACGTGCCGCCTGATACAGCTCCGATCTGTAATACTCGCGGGCACGCTCGAAACTCTCGAATTCAATGATGACGTTGCGCGGGCGCGCGTCACCATCCATGGCCTCGTATCGCCCGCCGCGCACCAAAGGCTTGCCGCCGAACTTGGCCATGGCTTCGCCGGCGAGCTTGGCATAGACCGGATAGTGATCCGGATCCGTCACGGTGATGCGGGCGATCAAGTATCCTCTGGGCATCTTGTTCCTCGGAGATTTCTTGCTGTGATCTGGCCTCTTAAGGCAGGGATTTCAGCCCAGACTTGGCGCCTTCCGGCAGCGGGGCATGGCTGGCGTTCAAGATCATGGCCAGCAGGCTGTAGTAGCCGTGCAGGCCGATCAGATCGATGATGCCCTTTTCGCCGAACAGCTTGGCTGTCCGCTCCCAGGTTGAATCGGAGACGGTGCGCGTCCGGATAAGCTCGTCGAGAAAATCGTAGACGCCGGCTTCGTCCTCGGCCATTTGCGACGGGCGACGGGCCTCAGCCAGCGCGTCGCAGATCGCCGGCCGCAGTCCCGCTTTTTCGGCGATCGGCCGGTGGTGATACCATTCGAAATCCTGCGACCAGTGGCGTGCCGTGATCAGCACGGCCAGCTCCGACAAGCGCGGCTCGAGCGCACTGTTGAAGCGCAGATATTCTCCGGTCTTCTGCAGCCGGGCCATGAACTCCGGGCTTCTCAGCAACGGAATGAACGGCCCGACCAGATGTCCGCGGGGCCCCGCCACGATGTCGGCGACGGCCTTTTTCTGCTCATCGGTCAACTTGTCCGATGCAATCGGCGGCATTCTGTTTTGCTTGCCCGGCATGGCAATGGTTCCTTCGACGTTGAGGAAAGAAAGCGGCGGCGGATGGCCGCCCGAGTGTAGCGGAACAACGTCCAGATGCGATAGACCGGAACAGTAACCGAGCCTATTGATTTCCTGCGCTCAAGGTGGGCATTCTCCCGTGCGATTCACTGGTGATGCTCGGCTGCGTTTGCTCGTCCGGGATGTCCCCGCTGCCGTTGCCGGCGTAACTGCTCAGCTCGAGATGGCCGCCTACCATGTCCTCAGCCAAGGCCACGATCCTGTCTGCACTCGGCCGTGGCGACGCCCCGCGCCGCGATACGCTGCGCCAGCAGCGCGCGCGCAGCAAGCCGGTGGGGCGACGGTCCGAACTCAGGCCGCGGCTCGTCCTCGCCAGCGCCAGCCCACGGCGCCTCATGCTGCTGACCCAGGTTGGCGTGGAACCCGATGCGCTGAGGCCGCCCAGCATCGATGAAACACCCAAGCGCGGCGAGATGCCGAGAAGCCTCGTCACACGTCTGGCGCGCGCCAAGGCGGAGACGGCCCGCGACCTCATCGGCAACGATCATGATCTTGCCGAAGCCTACGTGCTTGCTGCCGACACCGTCGTCACGCTCGGGCGGCGAGTTCTGGTCAAGCCGAGGACGATTGACGAGGCGCTGGAGACGTTGCGGCTCCTGTCGGGCCGTTCGCATCGCGTCTTGACGGCTGTGTGCCTCATCACGCCGCAAGACCGCTTGCGGTTGAAGATCGTCGACACGCGCGTGCGCTTCAAGCGGCTGTCGCCCGACGAGATGCAAGCTTATCTTGCGTCGCGCGAATGGCACGACAAGGCCGGTGGCTATGCCATCCAGGGCGCGGCCGGATGCTTCGTGCAGAAGATCGTGGGTTCTTACACGAATGTCGTGGGTCTGCCGCTGACCGAGGTCGTGGGGATGCTTGTCGGCGAAGGGTTTCCTATCCATTTCAACTGGCTGAAGGCGGGCGAGGCATCGGCTGTCGAAAATTGATCGAGGTGCCGTTTTGATGCAGCAGGATATCGGCAAACGAACGACCGGCGGCACTTGTCCGATTTGCCGCGCAGCGACAGACATATCGTATCGGCCGTTCTGTTCACGCCGCTGCGCGGATATCGATTTGGCGCGCTGGCTCAAGGGCACTTATGCCGTCCCTGCCGCACAGGCGGACGCCGACGAGGAGGGCGACGACACGCAAGCCGCGCAGGGCGCAGCGAACAGCCCGCGAGGAGCCCCCGATGAAGATGAGTGACATTCCGTTCGGCACGACCGACTGGACCCAGATCGAGCGGACAGAGCACAAAGGTGAGCACGGAACAGCCTGGTGGCGCACGCGCGAGTTCGGCGGCGTGCGTGTGCGCATGGTCGACTATTCGCCGGGCTATCTGGCCGACCATTGGTGCCGGAAGGGGCATATCCTTCTGGTGCTGGAAGGCGAGCTGGAGACCGAGCTCGAGGACGGGCGCAAGTTTGTACTGAAGCCGGGGCAAAGCTATCAGGTGGCGGATGGCGCAGAGCCGCATCGTTCGCGAACGGGCCCCAAAGGCGCCAAATTGTTTATTGTCGATTGAGGCTTGTGGGCGCGGACCTGACGGGGCCGAAGAGGCTGGACAGGCCCGGCGAGGGCACCTATAACAACGCGCGTTTTCGGCACGCCCCCGGGCGGGCTCGATGCCAGATGCCCAGGTAGCTCAGTTGGTAGAGCACGTGACTGAAAATCACGGTGTCGGTGGTTCAATTCCGCCCCTGGGCACCAATCTTTTCAGTTACTTAGACGATTCACGCCACTGATAGTGACGTTCTCGCGGGAGATTTGCGGGACCCGCTAGGCAACGCGCCGCGCAAGACCACAAGCTCCGGCTGCATTTCGTTTCCTTCACACACGCGATTGGCTGCCTCGACAAGACGCGACAGTTCTACCGCCGAGTAGTGCGTAGTGATCCGCCCGGAGCGATGCCCAAGGAGATCCTGCCGATCCTCAAAGCTCACCCCTGCCGCCCGCAGTCGACGTCCAAAGGTGTGCTTCAGATCGTGAACACGCACCTGGCCGAGCCCCGCGCGACCGCGTGCGCGAAGCCAACCGGACGTCAGCATCCGCCCAATCGGTCGCCCCTCATAAGTGAAGACGAAGTGGGGATCGACACCGCGCCGCCGATCCACGACAGAATGCGCAACGCTATTGAGGACTACGAGACTTTCTTGTCCGGTCTTTACCCGAGCACCCGGGATAATGAAGACCTTGGTGCCGAGTTCAGGGACGCAAACTTCCCAATCCCAGCGCAGTCCGCACACCTCACCGCCGCGACAGCCTGTGTTGACGGCGAACAACGCCATTTGCGCTAGATAGTCGGGCAGTTCCGCAAACAGTCGCCGCTGCTCGGACCAACTGAGAGGATAGGGAGCCCGCTTGTTTGTGTCAGGCAGGAGCTTGATCTTTGGAGATGACAGCAACCAAGTCAGGCCGTGCTCGTCCACCCACTCCGTCGCAGCAAGGTTGAGAATTCGGCGGACGATTTTTAGGCCGTGATTGATCGTTCCGATCGCCTTGCCTTCGCGGAACCGCGCATCTACCCATGGCCGAAAAACTCCAGAATGGATGCGACTAATCGCCAGCCTCCCAAGCACGGGCATCAGGAGCTTCAGCTGAACGACATCGCTGGCAAGGCTCCGCTTGTGCTCGTTCTCAAGCACGTACTTCGCCGCCGCCTCCTCAAAAGTCCGACTTGGCCTGACGCCATAAATGTGAGCTTGCCGAGTCTCTTCCATTACCCTCGCGAGGGTCCTTTCTGCTTCTTCGAGCTGAGGTGTGCCAGTGCTTTGGCAAATGCGCCGCCCAAAGAGGCGTTTGTCGATATGCCAGTGTCCGGCTCGCATGATGAGTCCGGGTATGCGTTTGCGTCCCATGTCTTGTCTCCTTTCTGAACGGGACGCCCGTTGCGGCTCTTATACTCTTCGAACCAGAAGTCGAGATCAAGCCGATCAAAGCCAATCCCCTGCTTACCTATTGGGATTTCAACGAGGTAAGGGCGCACTTCGCAATTGAAGCGGTTGCGGTCCATGCCGAGGTAGCGGGGCGCATCACGAAAGCGCAATAATCGGGCTCCCAGCTTGGTACAAATAGGTGAGCATCGGGTCACTGTCGTGACCCGATGTCGAGGATCATGACCACCGGCGCTCGTCCCATCTTCCGCTCGACAGTAATAAGTCCTTCGTTTTCCATCCATGTGAGAGACCTGTACTTAGCGTTGCGATCAACGCCAAAGGCCTGCCAGGCTACATTGCCCAACATCACGTCGCGCCTGCGCTGATCGAAAATGGCAAACTGCAACGCGGTCGCAAGGTGCAGTAATTTGCCCGGCAAACGCCGCTTTGAGGATCCAATCGCGGCTGACGCCAACAGGCATCTCTTCCTGCATGCACCGGTTCTCCATCTCGGTATTGGTCGCTCGTTTCATGGCCGGGTGCTCCCAAGTTCGCACGCACCTTGACCGACATCGAGGCGAACGGCCATGCACGGCGTCCCGCGGATTTGTGACCGTGCCGAGCTGAATAAGCGATGGATGACGCCGTGACTGGCCGCTAACGTGACTAACAATCGATCAAATTGTGACCAAAGGCTGCTTGAGCTCGGATATTTGAACAAGGACGACAAACGGATTGAGGCGATAACCGACCTTCGAACGGCTTTCGATGATCTCATTTCGCCCTACCATCAGCCCCCAGCGCTGTAGAGCGAGAGCGGTCGCGCGCTTTCTGAACTTGCTGATCTGCTGACGAATGGCCGCCTCGTCATCGACGTGCAAATCATCCATGAGCTTCGCCATAGGCACAAAGGCATGGTTGTCAGGGATGAGCTGGCTATTTCGATCGGAGCGATACTGGTG
>JBKKCB010000148.1:0-8158 GCA_046713545.1 Hyphomicrobiaceae bacterium
GAGGCCGCACGGCTAGGGCTTCCTCATGAGACGCTTGTCTGGGACGAGGTGAAGCCTCTCACCGCTCTTCAGTCGACGGCGCGCGAGGCGCGCTACCGGCTGATGAATGGCTATCTTGAACGTGAGCGTGGGGAGCGGTGCGTTCCGGTGAAGCGCCGCATCGTCGTGGCCCATCATGAAGGCGATCAGGCCGAGACGTTCCTGATGCGCCTTGCGCGCGGCAGCGGACTGGACGGTCTGAGCGGCATGCGCGAGGAAGAGCGTGTGACGCTACCGAGATCTTCCGAGGGCTCGAGCGGCTACACGATCGTGAGGCCGCTGTTGCGGGTGCCCAAGACCAGGCTCGTTGCGACACTCGAGGCAGCCGGCCGCCCCTGGAGAGATGATCCCAGCAACCTGGCGCCGGCGTTCGAGCGTGTGCGTGTGCGGCAGGCGCTCGAGACGCTGGCACAGCTCGGGATCGAGCCCGCGCAGATCGGACGCAGCGCATGGCGTCTGTCGCGCGCCCGGCGCGCCGTTCTCTCAGGCGTCGATGCCGTCGCGTCCCGCTCGGTGAAGTTGCACCGAGGACTTTTTGCAGAGATCGATCCTGCATGCCTGGCGCAGCTCCCCGAGGAGTTCGGCGTGCGAATTTTCGCAGCGCTCTTGCGGGCGTTCGGTGGTGCGGGTCCGCCGGCGCGGTTGTCGCAGATCGAGCTGGTGGTCGCGAAGATGATGCCATCTGATAACCCGGCCCCGGGGCCCCGTGCCGAAACCCTGGCGGGTTGCAGGATCCAGCGTGACGGCGCAGGGCCCGTGCGGATCTGGCGGGAATGGGGCCGCGAGGGGCTCCCGGCGCTGGATCTGCAACCGGGAAGCCGGAAGATTTGGGACGAAAGGTTTTCCGTGGCGCTGGCTTCCGGCCAGAAAGAACCAGCCCGCGTATGTGCCCTGGGGGCGCACAATGTCCATGCGCTGGGCGACCTTGGCAGCCTGCCTGAGCTTCAGGGCCTTCGGGCGCCGGCCGACGCCATCCGTACCTTGCCGTCGTTCTGGCAGGCGGATCGACTGGTCGCGGTTCCCCATTTTGCCGCGAAGGCGGGAGAACCGGGCCATTTTTCCGCGCATTTCCTCGCTGGCGACGCGTTATGGTCCCATGCGTGAGGCTGGAACCTATCACCGCCGGTTAATGCAAAGTCGCTATTGTTGGCAAAGTTACCATCCGACCCTATGTTAGGATGGAATTCGTGGAACGCGCCGGCAACCTGTGGCGGACAGGGTGTGGGATGGCTGTGCTCAGGCCTTGTTCCACCAGGAAGGGACCTTCATGAACGTACATTTCCGGAACTTTGCGATCTGGGTGATCATAGGTCTCCTGCTGCTCGCTTTGTTTAATCTCTTCCAGAACACCCCCCAGAGCCGCCGCGCCAACGAGATCAGCTACTCGGAGCTGCTGTCTCAGGTCGACGCCGGCAACATCTCGGAGGTGGTGATCCAAGGGCATCGCATCTCCGGCAATTTTTCCGACAAGAGCCGCACCTTCACGTCCTTCGCGCCGGAGGATCCCGGGCTCGTGGAGCGGCTGAACAAGAAGAGCGTCAAGATTTCCGCCCGTCCCGCCGACGAGGACGTGCCGTCGATCTTCAATGTCCTCGTCTCCTGGTTCCCCATGCTGCTGCTGATCGGCGTGTGGGTGTTCTTCATGCGCCAGATGCAGTCGGGCGGCGGCCGGGCCATGGGCTTCGGCAAATCCAAGGCCAAGCTTTTGACCGAGCGCCACGGCCGCGTCACGTTCGAGGACGTCGCCGGCGTGGACGAAGCCAAATACGACCTGCAGGAGATTGTCGAGTTCCTGCGCGACCCGCAGAAATTCCAGCGTCTGGGCGGCCGCATTCCGCGCGGCGCGCTTCTGGTCGGTCCGCCCGGAACCGGCAAGACGTTGCTCGCCCGTGCCATTGCGGGTGAGGCCAATGTTCCGTTCTTCACGATATCGGGCTCTGATTTCGTCGAGATGTTCGTCGGCGTCGGCGCCAGCCGCGTGCGCGACATGTTCGAGCAGGCCAAGAAGAACGCGCCGTGCATCATCTTCATCGACGAGATCGACGCCGTCGGCCGGCACCGTGGTGCAGGCCTGGGCGGCGGCAACGATGAGCGCGAGCAGACCCTCAATCAGCTGCTGGTCGAGATGGACGGCTTCGAGGCCAATGAAGGCATCATTCTCATCGCCGCAACGAACCGGCCCGACGTGCTCGATCCGGCCCTGTTGCGACCCGGCCGCTTCGACCGCCAGATCACCGTTCCCAATCCGGACGTCGGCGGTCGCGAAAAGATCCTGAAAGTGCACATGCGCAAAGTGCCGCTTGCGCCCGACATCGATCCCCGCACCATCGCGCGCGGCACGCCTGGCTTCTCCGGTGCCGATCTTGCAAATCTCGTGAACGAGGCTGCGCTGCTGGCCGCACGGCGATCCAAGCGCATGGTCACGCAGCAGGAATTCGAGGACGCCAAGGACAAGGTCATGATGGGCGCCGAGCGCCGCTCGATGGCCATGACCGAAGAAGAGAAGCTGGCAACGGCCTATCACGAGGCTGGTCACGCCATCATCAACGTGCTCGTGCCGGGCAACGATCCGCTGCACAAGGTCACGAACATTCCGCGCCGTCGCGCTCTCGGCGTCACCATGAGTTTGCCCGAACGTGACAAGCTCAGCTACTCCAAGCAGTGGTGCGAAGCCCGCATTGCCATGACCTTCGGTGGCCGTGTCGCCGAGCAGATCATCTATGGCAAGGAGCACCTGAACACCGGTGCGGCAAGCGACATCATGCAGGCGACGGATCTTGCGCGCCGCATGGTGACGGAATGGGGTATGAGCCCGAAGCTGGGTCCCCTGCGCTACAACGAGAACCAGCAGGAAGTGTTTCTCGGCCACGCCATCACACAGCGGCAGAACATGTCCGAGGATACGGCCAATCTCATCGACGAAGAGATCCGCAGGATCGTTCTCGAGGGCGAGAAGAAGGCTTGGGAAGTCCTCGGCCCCAATCGCGACAAGCTCGAGGCCGTGACGCAGGCGCTGATGGAATACGAGACCATCAACGGCGACGAATGCCAGACCGTCATGGCGGGCAAGCGCATCGTGCGTCAGTCCGACGATGAGAGCACGAAGGGCCCGATGGGCTCCGCCGTGCCGGTTGCGGGGAAGGCGCGTCCTCCCCGCGAGGAGCCCGGTCCCGGCATGGAGCCGCAGCCGCAGGTCTGACGCATTACACATTGCCGAACGTCCAAGCGCCTTGGCTCGCTGAGCCGGGGCGCTTCTTATTTGATCGTGCCGGATCTATGTCGCCCAGGGCGGCAGTGGTAGATTGCCCGCAATACTCATCCGGCGGGGATGTATGACGGGGACGCGATATGACGATGCGTAGCGTTTTGGTCGCGATTTCTGCTGGTCTTGGCCTGTCGTTGATGTTGCCACCTGTGGCCGACGCCCAGATCGCCGTCTCGGCCAACGATGGCAAAGTCAAACTCGTCGACGGCAAGAAACAGGTCGTCGGCCAAGGTGTCGACACCATCACCATTATCGACCTTTCCGCCAGTCCGCCGAAAGCGCTGGCCGAGATCAAGGCGCCGGCAAGCGTCTCTGGACCGCCCACGAGCGTTGCCGTCTCGCCGCGTGAAGACATTGCGCTGGTGACATCAGCCATGCGCATCGACCCTGCCGATCCGACCCGGCAGATTGCCGACGACAGGCTCACGGTGATCGATCTCAAGGGCAAGCAGCCGAGCATGGTGCAGACCGTCGCGGCCCGCATCCGGGGCAAGTCGGCGGCATCCATTTTCCATCCTGAGGTGATCGCGACACTTCAGGCCGGCAAGGGCGCCGCAGGGATTGCGATAAACAAGGCAGGCACCCTGGCGCTGGTTGCGAACCGGTCCGAGGGCACCGTCTCGGTCTTTGCCATCTCGGGCAAGTCCGTCAGTGCCGTCGGCGACAAGGTGAAGCTCGGCGATGAAAAGTCAGGCCCGAGCGGCATCGTCTTTTCCGCGGACGGCAAGACCGCGCTTGTCACGCGCGATGGCGACTACAAGATTTCGATCCTCTCGGTCGATGGACAAAAGGTCGAATACACCAAGCGTGATTTGACCGCCGGCATTCGGCCTTACGGCATCGACATCACACCCAAAGGCGAAGTTGCCGTGGTCGCCAACATCGGCACCGGGAGTGGGGATGCTGATACCGTGAGTGTCATCGACATGCGCCTGAAGCTGCCCCGTGTCGTCAACACGGTGACGGTTGGCCCGACACCGGAAGGCCTCAAGATCTCGCCCGATGGCGCCCATGTCGCCGTTGCTCTGGTCAACGGCACCAACCTGCCCAAGGCGTCGCCCTTCCACAACGACAGCGGCAAGCTGATTATCCTGCGCCGTAAGGGCACCCAGCTCACCAAGGTCGCCGAAGCCAGCATCGGCAAGTGGTGCCTCGGTATTGCCTGGTCGGCCAACAGCCGCAAGCTGGTGGCACAATGCATGGTGGAGGAACAGATCCATACGTTTGCCTGGAACGGACGCCAGCTTCAGGTCACCGGGACCATCCGGACCACGGGAGGTCCTGCCGGTATCCGAACGGCGGAGAAATGAGTGCGGATATGATCGGGGCATGCTGGCAGGCGTCCAGGCAATGAGTAGCGACATCTATCTGCGGCCGCTCGGCCGCATCACCAAGCCCCCGGGCCTCATCAACGCGGCCCCCGACAAGGTGTTGCGGATATCCGAGCGCGAGGACGCCGTCTTTGCGGCGCTTGAGCTCATCCAGCGGCATGGCGACGGCTGGTCGGACCGGCGTGTCCTGTCTCCGGAGGATGCACGCACCTTGGCGGCGCAGGCGGGCCCGCAGGGCGCGCGCTGCAAGAGCATGCTGGCACGCCTTGCCTCCGCTCGCGGGCCGGTGGCAGGCCTGATGCTGGATCGCCCGCGCATCATGGGCATCGTCAACGTCACGCCCGACAGTTTTTCGGACGGCAGCCATTCCGTCACGCCCGAGGCCGCGATCGAGCATGCCCTGAAGCTCGAGGCCGAAGGCGCCGACATTCTCGATATCGGCGGCGAGTCCACGCGTCCGGGCGCCGACCCTGTCTCGCTGGCCGACGAGCTGCGTCGCGTCATGCCGGTGATCGAGGGGCTTGTCGGCCGCGTGCGCGCGCGTTTGTCCATCGACACGCGGAAGTCGGACGTGATGCGCCGTGCCGCGCTCGCCGGCGTTCACATCCTGAACGATGTCTCCGCCTTGCAGCACGATGCCATGAGCATGCGCGTCGCGGCCGAGACGCGGCTGCCCGTCATCATCATGCATGCCCAGGGCGATCCCGGGACCATGCAGCGTGATCCGCACTACAACAACGTGCTGCTCGATGTTTACGACGCGCTCGAGGCCCGGGTCGAGGCCTGCGTCCGGGCCGGAATTCCCCGCGAACGCCTGATCGTCGATCCCGGCATCGGCTTCGGCAAGACCACCCAGCACAACCTCGGACTCCTGTCCGGTCTGAGCCTGTTTCATTCCCTGGGAACGGCCGTGCTGCTCGGGGTATCGAGAAAGAGCTTCATCGGCGCGTTGAGCGGGGCGGTCGATCCGACGGAGCGCGTCCCCGGGTCCCTGGCTGCAGCCCTCACGGGGGTCATGCAGGGCGCCCAGATTCTGCGTGTCCACGACGTTGCTGCAACGCGGCAGGCTCTGACGGTCTGGCAGGCGGCAACCAATGGTGTCGCCTGACCTGCCGATCCTGCCTCTGTGATGCCCCTGTTCACAGCTTAGTTGCGATATGCAACTGATAGGCATGCCTGCGACTGGTGTAGTCTTTGCGTGCGGGACTGATTCTACACCATTGTGTGCGTTAATCGTTGTTCGTAAATCGGGATCTGTTGGCTGGCCCAGCCTCTACCGGCCCGGCCGCCGGTCCTGTTGAACCAAGGGAAGTTCATGTCTCAGCGCTATTTCGGGACAGACGGCATCCGTGGGCTTGCCAACCGGCATCCGATGACCTCGGACGTCGCCTTGCGCGTTGGCATGGCTGCCGGCCGGGTTTTTTCGCGCACCGGGGGCGGCTACCGCCACCGCGTGGTGATCGGCAAGGACACGCGCCTGTCGGGCTACATGATCGAGTCGGCGCTGATGTCGGGCTTCACCGCCGTGGGGATGGACGTGTTCCTGCTCGGGCCGATGCCGACGCCCGCCGTCGCCATGCTGACGCGATCGCTCAGGGCCGACCTCGGCGTCATGATCTCGGCCTCGCACAATCCCTACGATGACAACGGCATCAAGTTTTTCGATCCCGACGGCTACAAGCTGTCGGACGAAACGGAACGCGAGATCGAAGGCCTGATCGACGCCGATATCGAGACGCTGCTGGCCGAGCCCGACAAGATCGGCCGTGCCACGCGCGTGGAAAGCGCACAGGAACGCTACATCGAATTCGCCAAGCGAACCCTGCCGCGCGACCTGCGTCTGGGCGGTTTGCGCATCGTCATCGATTGCGCCAATGGCGCCAGCTACAAGGTGGCCCCCGAGGCGCTTTGGGAACTCGGCGCCGACGTGGTCAAGATCGGCGTTGAGCCGAACGGCCGCAATATCAATCTGAAATGCGGATCGACGGCGCCGGAAGCGCTCTGCGAGAAGGTGCGCGAAGTGCGCGCCGATATCGGCATTGCGCTCGATGGCGACGCGGATCGAGTTGTCATCGTCGACGAGAAGAGCCGCATCGTCGACGGCGACCAGATTATGGCGGTCATTGCGCAGAGCTGGCAGGAGTCCGGGCGCCTCGCCGGCGGCGGCGTCGTCGCGACCGTGATGTCCAATCTGGGTTTCGAACGCTACCTGCAAGGTTTGGGTCTGTCTCTGGCGCGCACGGCCGTGGGCGACCGGTACGTCGTCGAGCACATGCGCAAGCACGGCTACAACGTCGGCGGCGAGCAGTCCGGCCACATCGTCCTGTCCGATTTCACGACCACCGGCGATGGCCTCGTGTCGGCCATGCAGATCCTGTCCACGGTGGTGCTGACCGGGCGGCCGGTAAGCGAGGTGTGCAACCGCTTCACGCCGCTGCCGCAGGTGCTCCAGAACGTGCGCTATGCCAACGGCCAGCCGCTCGACGATGCGCGCGTGCGCAGCGCCATCGAGGGCGGACGTTCGCGCCTGGGTCAGAAGGGCCGGGTCGTCATCCGTCCGTCCGGCACCGAGCCGGTGATCCGCGTCATGGCGGAAGGCGACGACGAGGGTCTCGTCTCATCCGTCGTCGGCGACATCGTGGCCGCCGTCAAGGAAGCCGCCCAGGCCGCCTGAGGCCTGCGCCCTCTCCACGCTGTGCCGACGGTGCTAATTCCTCCCTCCGAAGGCCAGCGCTCCAGCGCTGGCATCCGCTGGGATCTTCGCGCTCATTTCGCGCCGAGTCGCCTCCGGCCGTCTCAAAACGCTGCTTTTCTTAGAAACTTGTTAAGCCTTTGCTGAAAACCCAGCAATCATAAGTTGTAAAATTTGATCCAACGGCAACCGCTGCGCGGTGCGGCGCAGCGGAGGGCCCGTCATGATTTACCAAATCTTAGCTGTAATCAGCTTTGCTCTCATCTCCGGCAACTTTGCTTCGGTCAGCGCCGCCGATCTCACCGCTGGCCGCGGCATCAAGGACACCTATATGCCTGCTCCGGTGACGAGCCATATGGCGTGGTACGTGCGCGGCGACATCGGTTATGCGATGCACGCCGATCCCGATATCACGGAATCAGGTCTCTACGACCTCGACTCCACGTCGATGGACGACACGTGGACCGTGGGCCTGGGCATCGGCCGCTCCTTCTCGTCGAATATCCGCGGCGACATCACCTGGGATCATCGCTTCGATCCGTGCGGTTGCACCGGCGGCATTCTCGAAAAAGACAAAGGGAGCGTTGCCGCAGCGCTGATGGCAGGTATGCCCATCAACTTCGGCGGCCGCACCAGCTACGGCGGCAGCATCAAGGATGCGCCCGTCGCAATCGATAAGCGCGGCCGTTGGAATCCCGATGCCCGCTACCGCTTTCTTTATCTGGGCGAAGTTCGCACCGGCGACATCGTTGCCAATCCCGGTCCGGGCCCGGCCATCGCAGGAGACAAGGTGAAAGATATCATGGCGCACGAGCTGCGGATCGGCCGGCG
>JBKKCB010000149.1:0-20128 GCA_046713545.1 Hyphomicrobiaceae bacterium
TCGGCCTTCTGCAGATCCTTGAGCGCGGCCACCTTCTTGGCGCCGATTTCCATGAAGAGTTCGTGGAAGCTGTCACGCGTGCCGGAGGTCGGGGGCGGACCGAGCACCTCGATTTTCACGTTGGGCAGCGACGCAGCGACGTCGGACCAGTTCTTGTGGGGGTTGGCAACGAGCTTGCCGTCCTTGTCGGGCACCTGCTCGGCAAGGGCCAGAAAAACCTGCTCCATCGACAGCTTGATGGCCGGACCGGCCTTGGACTGGGCGATGGTCAGGCCGTCGATGCCGACCTTGATCTCGACGATGTCCTTGACGCCGTTCTTCTGGCAATCCTCGAACTCGCTCTTCTTCATCGCGCGCGAGGCGTTGGTGAGATCGGGGTGGGCTTCGCCGACGCCGGCGCAGAACAGCTTCATGCCGCCGCCCGTGCCGGTCGACTCGACGACCGGGGTCTTGCCGGCGCCCGACTTGCCGAACTGCTCGGCCACCGCCGTGGTGAACGGATAGACCGTGGACGAACCCACGATGCGAATTTGGTCGCGCGCCACCGCCGCGCCGGTGAAGGCAACCGCGCCTGCGACAGCCGCCGCCGTCGATATGGCCATGAGCCTGATGTTCACTCTTGCTCTCCCTGATTGGGGTCATTCGAGGCGGCCGGCATCTCCGCGACCGCCTTCTCGCGACGCCAACTACGCCGCAGGGGGAGTCATAGAGCAGGGAGACTATACTTTTGTGACAATTTAATATATTGAATTTACTAATAAATCAGCAAAAGAGCCGCGGCATGGCCTGCCGCTATGCGAACAACAGGATGCACAGCCACTCGTGCTTTGGCGCGGCCTTCGCCGGGGTGACGTCCGTGGATACGCAGACGGGTCGGCGAGCACCCGCTCACCCCTTCAAATCCAGCACCACGGCGAAGGTGGAGCCGGCGCCCAGCGTCGAGGTAATGCGGAGTTGGCCGCCATGGCGGTTGAGGACGTGCTTGACGATGGCGAGGCCGAGGCCGGTGCCGCCTTTGTCGCGACTGGCCGCCACGTCCACCCGATAAAACCGTTCCGTGAGGCGCGGCAGATGCGCCTCGGCAATGCCAGGACCATCGTCGCGCACCTCGACGATGACGCGGTCGCGCGCACGGCCCGTGCCAGAGGTGCGCGTCACCATGACGTCGACGTGGCCATCAGGGCCGCCGTACTTGATGGCGTTCTGCACCAGATTCTGGAACACCTGCACCAGTTCATCGCGATCGCCGCGCACGACGCATTCGGCCGGTTCGGCGGCGAACGTCATGGCGATGCCGCCCTCGCGTGCAATCGGCTGCAGCAGGTCCACGACTTCGCGGACAAGCGCGTTGATTTCCACTTCCCCGCGCGGAGCCACGTGAGCGCGCATTTCGAGCCGACTGAGCGACAGCAGGTCGTCGAGCAGACGTGTCATGCGTCCGGCCTGAGTGGACATGATGTCGAGAAACCGGCTGCGCGCCTCGGGGTCATCGCGCGCCTGGCCCTGCAGCGTCTCGATGAATCCCCGCAGGGAGGTGAGCGGCGTGCGCAGCTCGTGACTGGCGTTGGCAATGAAGTCGGCGCGCATCTGCGCCAGCCGCTCCTCCTGCGAGATGTCGCGGAACACGAGGAGGAGCGCTGGACCTTCGGGGTCGGCGGTGCCGGTCTGCAAAGGCGAGAGCGTCGCCGACAGGCGCCGCTCGACGGGCACACGCTCCAGCGTCTGCACGGTCGCCGACGTGCGCGTCGCCAGCGCCTGCTCCACCGCGCCGAGCAGATCAGGATTGCGCGTCGCCAGATCGAGCGTCTGGCCGTTGCGCAGGGCGGTGAAGAGATCACGTGCCGCGCGGCTGGAGCGAAGCACACGGCCCGTGCCGCTCAGCACGATGGCTGCTTCCGGCAGTGCATCGATGACCGAGCGCCAGGAAACATCGACGCCGTGGCGGGCGTCGGAGAGACTCGAGGCGCCGTGGCCTGCGACGGTGCCTTCGGCAGCCGCAATGCGCAGGCCGACCCACACGCAGGCAAACGTCACCGCAGCCAGCGCTGCCGTCATCCAAATCTCAGCGCCGGAAGCGGCGGCCAGGACGAGAGTGGCAGCCGCAATCGCCATAGCGACTGCCACGGGTTGCCGGAGCACCGCGTCGCGCATGCGCTGCAAGGTGAGGCCGTGTTGGTTAAGCACGCGCCTGTGATGCCCGATCCCGCGCCCGGCGACAACCCCATCGCGCAGAGAACCGGGTGCCCGCGACTGCGAACAGTTGCGGGCAGCAGGTCATCCTAGGGTGTTCTCGACTTTCGTTGCATCGCTCGAACACCTAGTTTTGTTTGTCGTGCTTCTTTATCGGAAAACCGGTTCCCACTTTTCCGGAAGCACTTTAGAGCGTGTAATAGAGCACGATGCCGGCTGCGATCGAGAGCGAGAGGCCCGCGAAGAAGCCGACGGCGCCGCTCGGCGGTGCGGAACGCAAGGCAATATCGCCGTTGGCGATGGCCGTCATCTCGGCGCGAGCGCGTTCGATGATCATGGGTGCGCGCTCGGCACCCTCCACGTCAGTGAGCTCGCGGCGGGGCTGTGTTGGCTGGCGAATTTCAACCGCCGGCGCCAGTTCGGTCAGCGGCTTTTCGGCGAGAGCCGGCTCGTCCGCCTGAAACGAAGATGGGCCGGCTTCCAGTGCGGCAATCAACTGCTCGGCGGAAATGGCCAGTGGCGCCAGCGCGTCGGCATCCGTCTGGTCACCCAGCGGCTCAGCTGCGTGCGTTGCAGCTTCGAACAGCTCTTCGGCATCGCTGCGAACCGGCGCGACCGAGGCGTCCATGTCCGATGTTTCGAGCGTGCCGCTGTCGAGCAAAGTCACATCCAGCCCGGCCTGCGGTGCCACCTCCTCGGCGAGCGACATGTCGGCCAGGCGATTGACCAGCGTACGCTGCTGGCTGATGAGATCGACGAGGCGCACGCCTGGCTCGAATGCCGGGTAGGTGTCGCCCTCCGACGTATTCGGCTGGCGCGTATCAGAAGTATCGGAAGTATCCACATCCGCCGAGTCGAGGGATGGACCGGCAGAAACGTCATCGTCGCGGTCGTCGGACAGCACGGCAACCGTTTCAGCCGTGACGCTTGCCGCAGGGCCCGGCAACAGCGGCAAGGATAGTCCCAGCGCACTCAGCGGCAGAGCGTCACTGACGGCATAAGGCAGAGCGCGGCCGGGCTCGTCGGCGGATGCCTCGGCACCCAGGGCCGCCATGCGTTCAGCCAGGCGTTCGCGAAAATGGCGGTCGGCATCGAACGGCGCGCGATCCGTGCCCGCATCGGCATCGTCACTGCCGAGCCTGATAGCCAGCTCCCTCAGGCGCCGCGCGGCGATGCTTTCCGCTTTGTCCAGAGAGAGAATGGTGTTCGATCGGACAGCCGCAATCTGGTGCGCGCCCTCGGTTCCGTCCAATCCCCCAGTCGCAATTCCGTTACCGTCCCGCCCGGGCATACTCAACTCCACGCTGACACGACCAACACAACACCCCGAAGACGCACATCAATGGCCGGGGCCCCCTCGTCCATTTCGTGACCTGCACACTGGCAGGCCTCACCACCTCATCAGGACATTTTGGCAAGATTAGAGATGCGATCGAGCAAACGCGATTTGCGCTCCTGTGTGGCATCCGCGGCCTTGTCCCCCTCGCCAATCGCGGTATCGGGCTTGGTTTCAGGGACCGGCTTGGCGTCCGGGCCAGGTGAAACGTCGCCCGAGGCGCCATTGGGCTTGGCCGAGCGCGGATCCGATGGCCCCGCGGGTGCGGACGCGCGAACCTGCGCGACGCGATCGGCAAGGCTGACGCGCGGCTCGGCAGTCTGGCGCCGCGGCTGCCCCGAGGCCGGCAGCGTCCCGGCGCCAAGCCGCTTCAGCTCTGCCGTGAAATGCGCCGCCTGAAGCGCCAGCCGCTCGTTGGCGGCGGCGAGTTCGGTACGGGCGCTGGCAAGGGTATTTTTCTGATAGTCGTACTGAGCCTCGAGCGAACTCAGCCGTGCCTTCAGGGCGATCTTGCTGTCGCGGATGGACAGCTTCTGATCGTCGGCCGGGGCCCCCTCGAACACGGCAATGGCAGCCTTCAAACGCGCGATTTCAGCAGCCTGGTCCTGGGTCTTCGCCTTCAGGCTGCGCATATCGGCTTCAACATCGGCGTGACTACTTTCGACGGAGACGGCCGCGGCGTGGGTACCGTTCAGCGATCCAGGCGTCACGTCCGACGCGGCTGGCGCCTGCAGATTGTTGGCCGCTGCCATGGCGTAGCTGCCTGACCGGGCGATCTGGCTTTGCATGCGATTGATGACCTGCGACTGGTCGCGCGTCTTGGCGCGCAACGCCTCGAGCTCGGATCGCAGGGCCACCTCGCTGTCATGCCGCTGATCGCTCGGACCTTCCTGATGCCGCTGCCGGCGGGTGTTCAAAGACGACCCCATGCGCTCGATTTCCGCAAGCTGCTGGGCGTTGATCGAGGCCGCCTCGGACAGCGCCCTGCCCTGCCGGTCGGCTGTTTGCGTCAACGCGGAAATCTCATGATCGCGATTGAAAATCAGTTTTCGCGCTTCGCCCAGGCGCTGCTCGACGCGCGGCAGGCGATCGCTCACCGTCTGCTCCAGAACGCGGCGCGCGTTCAGAGCTTCCTCCAGTTCCGATTTCAGCCGTTCGAGCGTGGCCTGCAAGGCGTTGATGTCGGAGTCGCGCCGGCTCAGGTCGATTTTCTGGCGGGCCATGGCCATTTGGATGTGCTCGGCCTGGCTTTCGAGGCGGTGCACCCGGATGGCGTGCTCGGCTCTGAGCCGGTCCTTGTCGGCCTGGATCTCGGCTTGTGTGAGCGGCATCGCTTCCTTCATGCGCCGCGTCGTCAGCCTGACCGCACGTCGCCAGAACACAGGCGCGAACAAAAGCGCGAACAGGCTTGCAGCCAGGAAGCCCAGCGTGACCAGCATTGCCGACTGGATCGTGATCACGAACTCATCCCAATTCCAACCTCCCGCATGGGCGCCTCTCGACGCACGTCGACGCGGAAACTACCAACGCTCTCGGGCGGCTGCCTCAAGAAAAGCAGCGTGCCCCGAGACCTTGGCCTATAGGCGCAACAGGCGGGATCAGTCTAGAACGGATTCCATGTCGGGGAACGGGTATACTTCAAATAGCCCACGCTCGCACCGAATCGCAGGCCGATACCCGAGCGGATCGGCGCCAGCACCACGTTGCCCCACGTCTGGAACGTAATGCCCGCGCCGCCAACGACATAGGCGGAACCTTCCACGCCTCCGTAGCGGTGATAGATGTCGTAGGGGTCGCGCATATTGTACACGAGTACCATCACCTTCGAGCCCTCCGCGCCCGCGTCATAACCGATGGACGGGCCTTGCCAGAAAACCTTGTGACGGCCGGCGTCGCGCGTATACATCCAGCCTTCGCCATAGCGCAGGCCAGCTACGAAAGCGCCGCCGATGTCCTCACCGAGGATGTAGCCATTCGGCCGGCCCTGCTTCTGGAACGCATATTCGATAACGCTGGCGAGCCCCTTGCTCACCGTGCCGAAGAAACTATGGCCCGTATCGCGAATTTCGGATGGCGAAAATGTGCCGTCGTCATAGTCGGAGCGGCGGCGCGGGCCCGGGTCGTAGTCGCCGCGATCCCGACCGTAGCCGCGATCCCGACCGTAGCCGCGATCGTAGGATTCCCTTGGCTCCGAGTAAGGGCGGCCGACCTGGCTCTGGCTGGCATAGCGGTCGTCCTGCGAGGGGTCGTAGCGCGAGTCGCCGCCGGAGGGCGCCCGCCAGGCATCGGCCCGAGGCGGGCGATAGGCGTCCTCACGACCGCTCTGCGGGGCTACCGTGCGATCTGAGTCAGGCGCGCGCTCGGTATATGTGCCGTCAGAGGGCGCGCGATCATAGCGATAATATCCGCTCGGCCGCGGTTCGGACTGCGCCAGCCGAAGGACGGAACTTGCGCCGGGCGAGGCTTGATCCTGCGCCAGGGCCGACGATGCCTGATAGAGAAACGAAAGACCGAGCATGAGCCCGGCCATCTGCCAAACCAGCGATGTGCGTATAAACATGTACCGACCTGTGGCGCTCGAGGAATGATCGAACTGCCACGCCCCGATTCGCCGCCAGTGCGAGGGCATGGTGAACTAAGTGTTTACGCAAAAAGATTACCAAACTGTGGCCAAGTTCCCTGACGGGGATGGCCAGGGTCCTTAAAGACCCTCAGGAATCGTGGGGAATAGGCTCCGGTGTCCCCCAGGCAACGAAACCGGGATTGAGGAACCCCTTGTCCGCCTTGCCATAAACGAAGGGCGCCCCGTCGAGCTCCGTGACCGACCCGCCGGCTGCCGCCAAGATCGCATGACCCGCCGCCGTGTCCCATTCCATAGTCGGACCGATTCGCGGGTAGATGTCGGCCTGCCCGCGCGCCAGCAGACAGAATTTGAGCGAGGAGCCCGCGTTGCGTCGCGCCGAAACGCGATAGGGGGCGAGGAAGCGATCGGCTTCCGCAGCGCCATGCGCGAGACTGGCCACGGCGACGAGGGCAGCACGATCGGGACGCCGGGTGCGGATGTCGGCGAAATCGACGGCTGCCAGGGCGGATGCCGGCGTACTCGCCGCGACGTGCGCATGACCGGCCCGGGCCAGACCGAGCGTCACGCACAAATCACCCAGCGCCGGCGCGAAGACGATCCCGAAAACAGGCTTGCCGCCGCGCACCAGCGCCACGTTGACCGTGAATTCGTCCCGCTGATTGATGAACTCGCGCGTTCCGTCAAGCGGATCGACCAGAAAGAAAGCGTCAGCAATCGGCGGCACGGTGCCCCGGCCAACCGCCTCTTCGGCGATCACCGGCACGCCCGGCGCGATTTGCGCGAGCGCCGCCAGCAGGACGACTTCGGCTTCGCGGTCAGCGGCAGTCACCGGGCTGGCGTCGGCTTTTCTCTCGATTGCGACCCCAGACCGGTAATAGCGCATTTCGATCGCCCCCGCCTCCAGGACGGAGGGCAGCAGGGCGCGTGCCAGTCGCTCGCACTCACTGGGGGTCATCGGACACCTGAGTTTGACCTGCCTGCCAGACGGCCGGCAGCGGCCTGGTCGATGCTGACGCACCCATGAGGCGCAGCAGAAATGCGACAGTGGGATAGGAATCTCAACTCTAAGGGCGTGTCTAGGCCGGGATCACTTGGCATTACATAGCGCTCGCGTGTATCAGATCGATTCATCCTCGTGCAAGTGGCCATCTGTCGGCTCGCGTGAGCACCCAGCTCGAGCAGCCTGCTTCGCACTCGCCAATAGTGGCAGACAGATGGAAGGCGGGCCATATGAGCCAGCGTGCACAGCCGAGTGATCTCGAACTCGCGGCGCTGATCTCCAGCAAGATTTGTCACGATATCATCAATCCCGTCGGGGCGATCTACAATGGCCTCGAGATTCTCGACGAAGAGGACGACGAAGAGGCCAAGAACTACGCGCTCGACGTCATCCGCAACGTCACCGAGCAGGCGTCCGCACGATTGCAGTTCGCAAGGTTTGCCTTCGGCGCTGCCGGTTCGGCAGGGTCGATGATCGACCTGGGCACGGCCGAACAGATCAGCCGCGGCTTCCTGGGCAACGGCAAACACAAGCTCGTGTGGCGCGGCGCCCCGGGCCACATGGGCAAGGACAAGGTCAAGCTGCTGCTCAATCTCGTGGCCTCCGCCATCAGTGCCTTGCCCCGCGGCGGGGAAATCGAGGTTTCGATCCGCGGCTCTCTTGAAGATCCAAGCTTCGCCGTGCGCTGCCGCGGCGTGGGGGCCCGCTCTCCCCTGCATCTGCAGGAGTTCATCGACGGCTCCCATGTGCCGCCGCTCGATACCATGACCGTGCAGGCCTACTACACCTGCCGGCTGGCGCAGACGTCGCGCATGCGCCTCGCGGTCCTGAAGGAAGGTGCCGACATTGTGCTGGCCGCCCGTCCCTGACACGATCCCCAATCGTTAACGCATTGTCTACATCTGTCGCTCATGCTGGATGCGCGCTCCCGACCGGGAGCGTTCTTCGTCCAACCCGAGGTCAGCGGAGATGAGACACTGCCTGATCGTTGACGATTCCGAGGTGATCCGCAAAGTTGCCCGCCGCGTGCTCGAAAACATGAACTTCGAGGTCAGCGAAGCGCTCAGCGGACAGGAAGCCTTGGAGGCATGTCAGGTCCGCGCGCCGGACGCCATTTTTCTCGATTGGTCGATGCCGGACATGAACGGTCTGCAGGTGCTCGGATCCTTGCGCCTGTCCTCCGACAGAAAACCTTACATTCTCTATTGCGTCACCGAAAATGACCCCCATGACATTGCGCTCGCGTTGGCGGCAGGTGCCGATGACGTGCTGGTCAAGCCTTTTCACGGCCATGAACTCGAGGCCAAGATGGTGGAAGCCGGTCTGGGCTGACAGTGCTGGCGCAGCCGGTGCTTCCATGCAAAGTGATCGCGCTCTAGCGTGGCCGCATGAACTATCGACACGCCTATCATGCGGGTAATTTTGCCGACGTGCTGAAACATTGCATGCTGGCCCTGGTCCTTCAGCACCTGAAGCTCAAGGAGACCCCGTTCCGCGTGATCGATACGCACGCGGGCATTGCCCGTTACGATCTCGCTGGCCCAGAAGCGCTCAAGACCGGCGAATGGCGCGACGGCATCGGCCGGCTGTGGGGCGCGCGCGCGTCACCGATGCCGGCAGATGCCGCCGCGTACCTCGCTCCCTACCTGGAAACGGTGGCCGCGCAGAACGCAAGCGGCGATCTCGTGTACTATCCGGGGTCGCCGCAGGTGGCGCTCCAGCTCATGCGCCGGACTGACCGCCTGATCGCCAACGAACTGCACCCCGACGATGCGGAAGCGCTGGATGCTTCGATCGGCGGGGATCGGCGCGTCAAAATTCTGCAGATCGATGGATACACGGCGCTCAAGTCGTTGCTGCCGCCGCGCGAGCGACGCGGCCTGATCCTCATCGATCCGCCATTCGAGGAGCGCGACGAGTTCGATCGGCTGGCGCGCGGGTTGCGCGAGGCGACGCGGCGCTTCGCGACCGGGATCTTTGTGCTGTGGTATCCGATCAAGGATCGGAACGCCGTGACGGCATTCCACGAGGCCATCACCGCGGCGCGCTACGCCAGAGCGATCACGATGGAACTCGTCGTAGGAGCGACGCGCAACGCCCACGCGCTCAACGCGTGCGGACTGCTCGTGATCAATCCACCACATACGCTCAAAGCCGCAGCCGAGACTCTGCTGCCGTATTTTGCGCAATGCCTGGCGCAGGGACCAGATGCGGTCTCGCAGGTGCGATGGCTTGGAACCGAAACTCATGCGTGAAGCTCGCAACTGCATCCGCATCGACATTCGCTTTTGCCTTGCAGTGCGGGTGGCCTTCACAGATAATTTTCGTATGGCTCGATAGCCTCCATCGAACACGGCGGATGGTGATGAGATGAAACGTGCGACAGCCACGCAGCGGCTGCGCAACCCGATGTCCCCGAAAAGGCATGAGATGCCCATTCGCCGGCCGAGGCTCGCGGCCGACACACACCACGTTCGGGGAGTTTGGGATTAGAGGAGACTTCGAATGCGGCAGAGCGGTACCGTCAAGTTTTTCAATCAATCAAAAGGCTTTGGTTTCATCACGCCGGACCAGGGCGGTAAAGACGTGTTCGTGCACGTCACGGCAGTCGAACGGTCGGGTCTCGGCCCGCTCGATGAGGGCATGCGGGTGTCATTCGAGACTGAGCCAGACAAGAGCGGCAAAGGCCCGAAGGCCGTGAACCTGCAGGAAGCTGACTAGCGCGGGCATACATTTGCCGCGCGAAGCATGACCAATTGTGACGGGCGTGCTCCGCACGACCTGATCGCGTGCTCCGCACGAACATGACGGCGTGCTCCGCACGACCTGATCGCGTGCTCCGCACGACACGCGCTCCCGTGTAATTTCCCATAGCTCGCGGACGCAGTTCCATTTGTCCTGGGCACGGACGGCGATCTCGGGCAACGTGCCGGCAGGCGCCGTTCGCGCGTCTGGCCGCTAGGCCAGGCGGGGGTATTAGTTGTGGCGCCCGCAGGGAGATTGTCACAAGGACAGTCAATCAGGGGAAGGACTTCGTCATGAAAACCACGATTCTCAGCGCATTGGCAGGACTGGCGATCGTCGGCATGTCGGGCGCGGCCGAAGCCAAATGCATCAAGGCCGGCGGTCAGGCCACCGCTGTCACGCCCGAGCTGTCGACGTTCCTCGCCAAGGCCGCGCTCAACAACTCGATCACCGCCTGGGGCGGCAAGGGCGTCGGCAAGACTGCAGTCGACTGCAAATGGGAGCTGGTCCTGTCGGCGTGCAAGGCCACGCAGCGCGCCTGCAAGTAGCACTGACTACGCCAGATATCCATCCGCCCTGTCCGCAGGGCGGATTTTTTCATGCCGCGTTATCCAAAGTTGCATCGACCCGTGGCGCTTCGGCGACATGGGGAACAAATAGCCGGTTCCTCACTTACTCTTGAAGAATTTATTCATCGATTGCGCTATGATGACCAAAATGTGGCAGGCTGAAAATGTCGAGGTATTCCGATGAAGTGTGCGCTCTTGCTCGGTTCGATGTTTGTAGCGGCAATGGCCGTAGGGCTGGGCGCGCAAGATGCGTCTGCGGGTGACCGCAAGTCGCGCTATTCGGAGTCCGGTGAACATCCGAAGTCCGGATATTATCGTCGCAGCGGGCCGCAGGTGCGCGGCTACACGGCGCGGCGTGGCGGCTACTCCTATACCTATGCCGATACGATCGATACCTACGGCAACCCGCGCACGCAGTACGGCGGCTCCAACCTGTATCGCGACCCGATGCTGGATAAGCAGACGAACGCGGGCCCGTTCGATCACGGTTTCTTTTTCGACTCTGCGATCACACCGCGTGGCGGCGACTCGCCCTACATGAACTGATGCGTTTCGCGGAATAGGCGGTTGTCCCTCCGCTGATAGGGCACCGAAGCGTTCGTGCCACAATGCACATATTCCGTCACAGGAGCGGCGCTTTACGCTAGAAAGCGCGCCGCCTCCTCGCTATAGCGGTCTGATCGAGACTAAAAAAGCGAGGCTCACTGTGTCCTATGTCCGCGCGGGAACTCTTGCCCTGGCTGCCGGCCTCTCGCTTGGCTTGCTGGTCACAGTCGCCAAGGCCGAGTGCACGCGGCTGGCGTTTTCCGTGAACGACTACGGCAAGCAGGGTCCGACCGACGACGCCAAGAAGCTGCTCGACAAACACATTGCCGAGCAAATGACCCAGCGCGGCATCACCAAGTATACCGTCGGCAAAAAAGACGTCTCGTGCGAGCTGTTTCTCGATTTCATCGTATTCGATGAGCACACCTGCAAGGCGGAAGCCACGGTCTGCTGGCCCGGTGGCGCGCCCGCGACGTCGGGAATTACCGGCTCCATCCCTCCGGCCAAGGCAAAAGCCGCACCCAAGGCTCCCGGCGCGCAGTAGACCCCGCAGCGGCGCACGTCTTACGACGATTTCAGGCGGTCCAGACGCAGGCGATGGCGGTTGTCCGTCAGTAATGCGACACCGCCGAAAGCTCCAATCACCGCCGCCAGAGCCGTCGAACCGGCGAGCGCAAACATGATTACGATTTGATACCGGCTCGCCTGGACAGGATCGACGCCCGCGATGATCTGGCCGCTCATCATGCCCGGCAGCGTGACCACGCCGGCCACAGCCATGGCGTTGATCAGAGGCATCAAAGCCGTCCGCATGGACCGCTTCATGGCTGCCTCGAAGGCGACGAACCGTGAGGTACCCAGCGCCAGCCGGGCCTCGATGGCGCCTCGCTCGGCCTTGGCCGTTTCTGTCAGCGTGTCCAGCGCAAGCGCGGTGCCCGTCAGCGCACTGCCAAGGATCATGCCGAAGATCGGGACGAAAACGCGCGGCAGGTACCAGGGGTCCAAACCGATGACGCCGCCGATGACATAGGCGCTTGCCAGCAGGCTCACGAACAACAGCGTCGCCGTGCCCAGACCGAATGTGCCCCAGCCCGATAGCCGGCTCGACTGCCGCGCCCAAACCTCATGGCTTGCGATGAGCACCATGACCAGCACCACCAGTGCGGTCCAGAGCCAGCCCGTCTGCGCAAACAGCAGCTTGAGCACGAACCCGATCAGCGCAAGTTGCGCGAACATGCGAACAGCGGCGATGGCCAGCGTACGCTCGATGCCGAGGCGCAAGACAATGGAGACGATGCCGCTCACGAGCACGAGGCTAGCGGCCATGCCCACATCGACCCACGAGAGCGGGATGTAGCTCATGCGGCGACCCCTTGCGATCCGCTGCTCCGGCGCTCCGTGCCAAGCAGGAGGCGGGCATGCGACAGCCGCTCGATCTGGCGGGGGTCGTGGCTGACGAGCAAGACGGGGCGGCCGCCCAGCATCTGGAATTTGATGAGCTCCTCCACCATAGCCGCGCTCTCCTGATCGAGCGACGCGGTTGGCTCATCGAGCAGGAGAGCCCGCGGCTCCCCAAGCACGGCGCGAACGAGGGCAAGACGCTGACGTTCGCCGGTCGAGAGCGCAGAAACCGGCTGATCGAGGATCGTCAACGACAGTCCGAGCGCGGTGACGAGACGGCTCGTCTTGTCGGAGTTGGGCATGTGCGCGCCAGCGGTCTCGGCCCACCAGCCGGGCTCCGCGGGAAGGTAGCCGACGCGGCGGCGCCAGCGTGTTGCGCTCATCTCGCTGCGTTCGGCACCTTCGAGAAAAACGTACCCGGGCGCCGGGTCGAGATCGGCGATGGCGCGAAGCAGCATGGTTTTGCCCGAGCCGGAAGGCCCCTCGACGGCGAGACACTCCCCCGCCGGCACCGAGAAGGACAGCGGCGGCAAACCGTGCACCTTCAGCTTTTCCACGCGCAACACAGCCGGCTCCGCATTCTCCGCAGTCAAGCTCGCCCGACTCGTACAGGCGGGAGCTGGCATGGCCAAGTGACAAACCATCCGCGTCCACCGGGTTTGTGGGGATCTGGCGAGGTTCGCAGTGGCGAGACCGCCGTCATGGTTACCGGTGCGTCACCATCGCGCGATCGGCCGCACGAACCTTGCAATCCGGCACGCGTTGCTGCTGGTTCGGCAAAAGACCGTCATGGCCAAGTGTGCGCGACTGGGCTATCTGCTCCGCCCGACCATGGATCACCAAGGATACGAAAGCGCGTGACCCGCCGGATGCGCAAATGGATGATCGCAGCAGCAGCCGTTGTCATCGGCCTGCCTGTTGCAGCGCTCGCCGGTGCATGGCTCATCGGCCGGGCAACGATTGTACCCCTCGCCGGGAAGCTCGAGCTATCGGGGTTGAGCGCGCCGGTCGATATCGTGCGCGACCCTGAAGGCGTGCCGCACATCTTCGGCCAGACTTTGAACGACCTCTACGCGGCGCTCGGTTTCGTGCACGCGCAGGATCGGCTGTGGCAGATGGAGTTGCTGCGGCGCGCAGGCCAGGGCCGGCTGTCGGAGGTGTTTGGTGAAAAGACGATCGAGACCGACATCTTCATCCGCACCCTCGACGTGTATGGGCATGCGGAACGGGCCGTGGCACGGCTGACGCCGGAGCAGCGGGCGCCACTGGATGCTTATGCCCGGGGCGTCAACGCGTTCCTGCAGCGGCCGACCCGCCTGCTGGAAACGCGCCTTGCGCCGGAGTTTCTGCTGCTTCGACACACTCCGGAGCCGTGGACCACCGCCGACAGCATCGCCGTCCTGAAAATGATGGCGCTCAATCTGAGTACCAATTTCGAGCATGAGGTCACGCGCCTCACGTATGCGGCGCAGGGGCTGGCGCCCGACGAAATCGACGATCTCATGCCGCCGCAGGACGCCAAGGCGCCACCCCTCCCCGATATCCGGCAGCTTTATGCCTTGCGCCCGGTGCCGCGACAGCATGCGGCGGCCACGAGCGACGCCGCGGCAGAGTTCATCACCGGCGGTGCCTCCAACAACTGGGTGGTGTCGGGCGCACGGACAAAATCGGGCGCGCCGCTGCTGGCCAACGATCCGCATCTGAGACTGAGCGCGCCGTCGACCTGGTACTTCGCACATCTGGCGCTTGCGCGGCGGAATGTAGCCACATTGAACGTCGCCGGCGCCAGCCTGGCCGGCACGCCCTTAATCGTGCTCGGGCGCGGCGACACCATCGCCTGGGGATTCACCAATACGGGCGCCGATGTGCAGGACATTTTCATCGAGCGCGTCAATCCCGACAACCCGCAGGAATATCTGACACCGGCCGGATGGCAACGCTTTGCAACCGAATCCGTGGAGATCCGCATCAAGGGCGCTCCCAGCCGCACCATCGAGCGCCGGCGCACGCGCCACGGGCCGGTGCTGCCGGCCTCGTTCCGCAACCTGGGCACGATGCTGGGAGCGGGATATGCGGCCGCCCTGCAGTGGACCGCGCTCGATGACGACGACACCACCATCGTCGCGGGCATGTTCGATCCACGCCTGCGCACGGTGACCGACTACATCGAGCACATGCGGCCCTATGTGGTGCCGATGCAGACCATGGTCGTTGCCGACACCGGCGGGCACATCGGCATGATCTCGCCGGGGCGCGTGCCGGTTCGCGATGGCGGCAACGCGGTCGCTGGCCGTGCGCCGGTGCCGGGTTGGGATGCGACGTACGACTGGAAGGGCTTCCTCAAATTCGAAGACCTGCCGCGCGTCGAAAATCCGCCGTCGGGCGCCATTGGCAGCGCCAACGCGTCCATCGTCGGGCCGGATTATCCGCATATGATCACGCTGGACTGGGACACGAGCTATCGCCAGCAGCGCGTCAACGACCTCGTCCTCACACGCACCGGGCATGACATGGCATCGATGCGCGGCGCGCAACTCGACGTGCTGTCGCCCGCCTTCCTGCAGCTCAAGGGATTGATGATCGATGCAGCGCGCAAGGACGGCACGGCTGATGCCGCGACGCTGGACCGGCTGCAGTCCTGGGACGGCATGATGCGCGGCGATGCGGCCGAGCCGCTGATGTTCATGGCCTGGATGCGGGAAACCGTCCGGGGCATCTACGCCGATGATCTGGGGCCAGTGTTTCAACGGTTCTTCAATCCGCAAGCGCCAGCGCTCATTCGCCTGCTGGAAAGACCGGCCACGGGCCGCGACTGGTGCGACAACGTCACGACGGCGGCGCACGAGGCGTGTGGCGCCGTGATCGCAACGGCGCTCGGATCCGCCCTGGCCGATCTCGACAAGCGCTACGGCTCCAATCGCGATCGGTGGGTATGGGGCAATGCGCACTATGCCGCCAACGAACACCGCCCGCTTGGCACGCTTGCGGTCATCGGCCGGTTCTTCAACGTCGAGGTGCCGAGCCCCGGTGGACCCTACACGCTCAATCGCGGCCAGGTCGACTTCGGCGCGGAGCCCCCGTTTGCGAGCCGCGGGGCGGCAAGCTGCCGGGCCGTCTATGATCTGTCGAACCTGGACAGCTCGCAGTTTATCCATGCGACCGGACAATCCGGCAACCCGTTTTCACCGTTCTATCGATCCTTCGCCGAGCGCTGGTCGAAAGGCGAGTACATCGCTATCGCAACCAAGAGAGCTGACATTGAACGCGTCGCGATCGGGACTTGGACGCTAGCGCCGAAGTAAGTCAGCGGGTCGCTTCCCCCACAACGGCATGCAGCGCATGGCGCTGCTCAGGCGAGTGCGCGGCCGTGTTTTCACGTGCTCTCGCCAGTTCGTCGGTGAGGCGGGCGATTTCGTCCCTCTGCGCTACGACCTGGGCCGTCAGCCCCCTGATCGTGCCTTCGCCGACGGCAAGTTGCCGAAGCATGTCGGCGGATTGCGCTTCACGGGCTGCGGCCTCCCCCTTCAAGGCGCCGATGCTCTCATCGCGTGTCAGTAGGTCAGCGCGCAGTTTGGCAATGTCGCTGTCCTGGTGCTTGACACGCGAGGCCTTGGCGGCAGCGTCCGCGCGCGCGACGGCAAGCTCCGTGCGCTTGGTGTCGATCTCGCGCTGCAGAGCATCGGCGAAGATCGGGCTAGCCGCATCGAAGGCGCCGCGGATCTTTTCGAGCACATCGATAGCGGCATCGTCGTCGGGGTTGATCTCGAGATCGAGAAGGGCCCGGTACGCATGCCGGACCCACTCCGGCACATCATCCCGCGCCGCCAGCTCCCGCCGGGACGGCGCAAAGTGCTGCAGTTCGCCGGTGAGGAATGCCGTTATGTCGGGTGCAGCATCCTCGGTCGAGCGAGGCCAGCGCATACTGAGCCGCGCGCCCAGCCGCTGCATCGCCGGGCGCCAATCATGAAGCAGATGCTCGTAGGAAATGATGGCGCGGGACGCGTCACGTGTGGCGAATTCGGCATCCAGCGCATGACGCAGCCAAAGGAGCCCTGCCTGACCAGCCGACATGCCATCGCGATCGCGCAGGGATTCAATGACCGCTAAGGGATTGCGGATCGGCAGCAGAAAGCGCGGCTCGATCCCGTTCTCACGCAGCAGCTCTGCATAGAACGGCGCCATGCGGCAGAGGCGAGGCTCCTTGAGGACGAAGAAGTTGGAACCGGCATATTCGGCTTCGATAAGATCGGAAAGTTCGCGTTTGAACTCTGCAAGCGATGCCGCGGGCAGCATATCCACATCGATACCCTGCCAGTCATTCCACCGGCTTCCGAGCGTCTCCAGAAGGCGATCGTGGCAGGCCACGAGCCGGTCCGGCTCCCAGTGTCCGCGCTCGTTGCCGCGCCCCGGCCCCATGACCGTCTTGGGGAGGTCGGCCCCGAGGAGGCTGGTGACGCGGGCAAGAGCCGATGTCCCGCTGCGGTGCATGCCCAGAACGAGCAGACAGATGCGGCGCTGCCCCTTGCCGGCAGTATTGACATTGCCCTTGTGCACAATACCCCCTGCTTTGGCCCGCCAGCCAACTCCCAGCAAGCTACGATACATTCGGCGGTGCTGGCTTGTCTCGGGCGGAAAGGGCAACTGTTGATGACCTTGCCGCAGTGCGAAAACGCAGCGTAGGATTGTAACGCCACACCCCGGGAGTTCGCGTGAAAGTCACGGCCCTCGCCATTCCAGACGTCAAGCTGATCACACCCGACATTTTTCGCGATGATCGCGGCTTTTTTTCCGAGACATTCAACCTGCGAGCACTTGCTGCACATGGCGTGAGCGGCAATTTCGTGCAGGACAATCATTCGCTATCGGTCGAGCCGGGTGTCGTTCGCGGTTTGCATTTCCAGCTGCCGCCGGCGGCCCAGGACAAGCTCGTGCGCGTGTCGCGCGGTGCGATCCTCGACGTTGCCGTCGACATCCGCAGCGGCTCACCGACATACGGCCAACACGTTGCCGTCACCCTCAGCGCGGAAAACTGGGAACAGCTGTGGGTGCCCAAAGGATTTGCCCACGGTTTCTGCACGCTGCAGCCGAACACAGAGGTTGTCTACAAGGTGACCGACTATTACGCACCCGATTGTGATCGGGGCCTGCGCTGGAATGATCCCGATCTGGGTATAAATTGGCCTGTGACGGCCGATCGTGCGATTTTATCGGCAAAAGATGCTGCGAGCCCCATGTTCGGTCAGATGTCTTCGGCTTTTCAGTACTAGCCGCGTGAAATTCCGGCATAATGAGCACAACACAGGTGCGCTGAAACCCGACGCAGGAGCACACACATGAGCGCGTGCATTATCGGCTGGTCGCATACCAAGTTCGGCAAGCTCGACGGAGACGATCTGGAGAGCCTGATCGCGAGTGTGGCCGTCGACGCCATCGCCAATGCCGGCATCGAGCCCAAGGACGTCGACGCTGTCTTCGTAGGCAATTTCAACGAAGGCTTTTCCCGCCAGGCGTTTCCTGCCTCGCTGGTGTTCCAGAAACTTCCAGAGCTGCGCTTCAAGCCGGCGACACGCGTGGAGAACGCCTGCGCCACCGGATCGGCTGCGGTGCATGGCGCCATCACAACGATCGCGGCGCGCAAGGCGCGAACCGTGCTCGTGGTCGGCGTCGAGAAGATGACCGACCTGAAGGGAGCCGAGGTCGGCAACACGCTGCTGAAGGCGAGCTATCTGAAGGAGGACAGCGAGATCGAAGGTGGCTTCGCGGGTGTCTTCAGCCGCATCACGCAACAGTACTTCCAGCGCTACGGCGATCAATCCGATGCGCTGGCCCGCATCGCTGCCAAGAACCACAAGAACGGTGCCGGCAATCCGCTCGCACAAATGCAGAAGGATCTCGGCTACGAATTCTGCCGCACCGTGTCCGACAAGAACCCGCTGGTGGTCGGAGCCCTGCGCCGCACCGACTGCTCGATGGTGTCGGATGGGGCGGCGGCCGTCGTCATCAGCGACATGGATACCGCACTGGCGATGAATCAGGCCGTCGTCATACGCGCGGCCGAGCAGGTCAACGATTTCCTGCCGATGTCGAAGCGCGATGTGGTCGCGTTCGAAGGACCGGAACTGGCCTGGAAGCGGGCCCTGGCCAACGCCCGCCTCGACCTGCTCGACCTGGACCTGGTGGAAACTCACGACTGCTTCACCACCGCCGAGCTCATCGAATACGAGGCCATGGGACTGACGGCGAAGGGTGACGGCGCGCGGGCGATCAACGAAGGCTGGACCATGAAGGACGGCAAGCTGCCGGTGAATCCCTCCGGCGGCCTGAAAGCGAAAGGGCATCCGATCGGGGCCACCGGAGTGTCCATGCATGCGCTCGCAGCCATGCAGCTCACGGGGAAAGCGCCGGAAGGCATGCAAATCCCGGGAGCCAAACTCGCGGGTATCTTCAATATGGGTGGCGCGGCGGTGGCCAACTACGTCACGGTGCTGGAGCGGCTGCGTTAGGGCAGATCAATAGATGGTCTGCTTGAGGCGCTCGGGATAGGCCTGGTCGTAGGCCTTGCCGTCGAAGGAACCTTTCGTCAGCGCCTGCAGCATCTCGCCCACCGTCGGCAGTTCCGAACGTGAGATGCGTGATGCGGGATCCCACAGCTTCGAACGCACGAGCGCCTTCTGGCATTGCGGGTAGACGCGCTCGGCCGTCACGACGATGACGCACGCCGGCGTCTTGCCCTTCATCGCAAAGCTTTCGCGCAATTCTGGGTCCGTCGACAGAACGGCACGGCCATTCACGCGCATGGTCTCGCCGATGCCTGGGATGAGGAACAGCAGCGCCACGCGCGGATCGCGCACGATGTTGCGCAGCGAGTCGACGCGGTTGTTGCCGCGCCGGTCCGGGATCATCAAGGTGTGGCGGTCCGCGACGCGCACGCACCCTTTGGGATCTCCGCGCGGCGAGCAATCGAGCCCCTCCGTGCCGCAGGTGGCCAGCACGACAAACGGCGATGCCTCGATGAAGGCCCGATAGTGATCGGAGATATAGTCGATCTCCTTGATCTGGGCCGCCTTGACGGGTTCCCCGTAGATGGCATCGAGCTCTGCGAGCGTCGTGATCTCGTGTGGCATGGGCACCTCCGGGTCCCCGCCTAACACAGACCGGCAAAGACGAAAAGGCAGCACGGGTAAGCCTGGAATCAGCCCGGGGCTGAAATCTTGACAATATCAATCAAGTATTAGTATGAAGGCCCGCTGTCGATGGCTGGTCCCCTTCTGGGGTCGATGGCTGTGATGCGGCACATCAAACGGCCGATGCCGGTGACTTATGCCGGGCACCCACGATCACGAGAGATCCAAGGTTGCATGCTCGCCCTCGGACAAGATCCACCGCAAGGACGCCGCATGACTGATCGGGCGACCCGCAAGCGCACGTTGCCGCTGGCAAGCACCTGGCTCGCCCGTTGCGTCGTATGCCTCCTGCTGTGTGGGAGTTTAGTTTCATCGCCCCGCGTCGCGACGAGCGAAGCACAACCGGCGCAGCAGAGCGTGCCCATCGGGGATACATCGAGCCCGGTGTCTGGCCCGGCCGAGAAAAGCCCGACCAGCGACGAGGCTGCCGGCGCATCTGCCGCCCCCCGGTCCACGCTCAGTCAACTGCCCCACGACCTGTCGCCGTGGGGGATGTTCGCGTCGGCCGATATCGTGGTGCAGAGCGTCATGGTCGGGTTGTTCATCGCATCGATCGTGACGTGGACCGTCGCG
>JBKKCB010000150.1:0-10713 GCA_046713545.1 Hyphomicrobiaceae bacterium
GCGCTGGGCCGTGTGCTGACCGGTGCTCGTTCCATCCGTCGCCTATGTCGGCATGGTGCAATATCTCGGCATCTACGTGGCATCAGCGATTTTCATTTTTGCCTTCATGCTGCTCGTGGGGCGCGAACGTTTGGTGCGTGCGCTCTGCGTTAGCATCGCCGTGCCGCTCGTATTGTTCCTGATGTTCGAGGTCTGGTTCCTGGTGCCGCTGCCGAAGGGCCCGTTCGAACTGTGGCTCGGATACTGATCCGCCACGGCTGAATGCCAGCTCACTCCTGCGTCCGGTGCCGCAGGCGCGTCTTCGGCGCGACGAGCCGGTGCCTTGCCACCCATTGTGAAAAGCGCGGCATGTTTCGAGGGGCGAAGGACGCTGATCTGCGCTGTGTATACGTTTGAGTGACTGCGCTCCGAACGCCTCAGACCTACAAGGCTCTGCCGCGACGACCTTTGCAGCGTCTCGCGTCCTGAAATTCCCTTCTCCTTGATGATGTGGACCGCGTTCCCGGAAGCCGCAGTCATGCCAAGGGCATGTACGGCGGGGGTATCCGGGATCTTCCCCGTCTATTGCGCGACCCAATCGCCGCCACAACGGGGTACGCGGCGCACCAAAGATGCGCCGCGCTTGATCCTTACGCGTGTCCTGTCGCTTTCTGCGATCGGATCAGGAGCTTGCCCAATCCGATGACGATCAGCGCGCCGATCACCTCGAAGAGGCGCGCGATGGTCTTGGTCGTGACGTTGAGCATCTGCGCCAGTCCTTCCACGGCCGGTGCAAGGGCGAGTTCGGTGGCAAGCAGTTCGCCTGCAACCCATCCCAGCAGCGCCGCGCCTGCCCACACCAGGATCGGATAGCGCGTCAGCAGGCTGGTGATGAGGGTCGCGCCGCCGACCACCAGCGGAATGCTGATGATGAGGCCGAAGATAATCAGAGACATGTCGCCACCGGCCGCTGCGGCAATCGCCAGCACGTTGTCGAGGCTCATGACGATGTCGGCGATGGCGACGATCTTGACGGCTTCCCACAAGTTGCTGCCGCTGCCCACCGAGTCCTCGTTGGCCTCGTCGTGGATGACGAGCTTGACGGCAATCCAGAACAGGAGCAGGCCGCCGATGAGTTTCAGGTAGGGAATGCCGAGGAGCTGGTTGACGATGACCGTGAAGATGATGCGCAGCACGATGGCGGCGCCGGCGCCGAGCAGGATGCCGTACATGCGCTGTTTGGGGGGCAGTCCGCGGCAGGCCAGAGCGATGACGACCGCGTTGTCGCCGGAGAGAATGATGTTGATGCCGATGATCTTCGCGACCGATACGGCCGTTGGCCCGTAGCTTCCGAACATCGAATAAAGGGCGTCGAAGAATTGGTCGGATAGTGCCGCTGCAACCGCGAGTGCCTGCAAATCCACGTGTCTCCTCCGACCTCTTTGATTGGGTGTCCGCCCCCATGACGCGCCGCACAGGTGTCGTCGATTGAAGGCTTCGACGCGGCTGCACGCGCGAACACATTGCAGGGCCGTGATCCTTTTTCAACGCGAAAGCGACATGGCCTCGGCAAGGAATTTCGCCGCAGGTGACTCCAAGGCCGCGGCAACGCCGCTCGAGCTATCCCCGGCGATCGGATTGATCTGTACACCTCTTGATCATCCACCGATCACCCCGTCGAACACCCCGATCACCCGCCGATCAGCCCTGATCTGTTCGGTTTTTGTCCGGAAAGAGCAGCGTGTTCTTGGTATGTGGCATGCCAGATGCCGCGAGGTATCATCCCAGGGCTTGCTCCCCCTCGGGACCCATCGTGCCGCAAGTCCGCAAGCCGGCGCGGCACCTCGCGCCACCACCCCTCCATCTGCATTCCCGGAAGCCGCGTTGCCATGACGTAGGCATGAGCACGCGCGGCAATCCGGGATCCTCCCCGGTCGTATCGGAGTGAGGCCGCTGTGCCACCAACATCACGGCTTGCCGCCAGCTTGGCATCTGTCATCCTGCTACAGATCGTGCGATGCGCAGCGTACTCTTCCCGGAGGATTTGCAGTGACGAAGCTGCCCCAAGCCGTGCCCACCGTGCAGGTCGACAACGAGCGCGTCCGCGTCACCGAATGGCGCTTCGCGCCCGGCGCCGAGACCGGCTTTCATACCCATCAGATGGACTACGTCGTGGTGCCGTCCGGCGATGGCCGCCTGAAGCTCGTGTCTCCGCAAGGCGAGGAAAGCTTCGCCGACCTCAAGCACGGCGTGTCCTACTTCCGCAAGACCGGCGTGCACCACAACGTCATCAACGCCAACCCTCACGAGTTCGCCTTCGTCGAGATCGAGCTCAAGACCTGAGGTTGGCCTCCGCCTGCCACCCGCCTCGACGCGCTTCCATCCTCGCCCTAAGCTCGGTCATCCCAAGCCGCTGCAGGAGGAAACCCATGGCCGTCACGCTGTTCATGGTCCGCGCCACCATCGCCAAGGACAAGGAAGCCGCGTTCAACACCTGGTACAACGAGGAGCATGTGCCGCAGGTGCTGCGCTACAACGGCGCCGTCAGCGGCCGCCGCTACAGGCGCATCATGGGCGAGGACAAGTACGAGTACATGGCGCTCTATGAGTTCGCCAGCGAAGAGGTCTTCAAGGCATTCCAGGGGTCGGGCCACCTGACGGAGCTCAAGGCCGAGTACGACAAATACTTCGGCTCGGTCTCGGACCGCGCCGGCACGGGCTGGGTTCAGGTGTTTCCGTAACTCCCGTCATCCTCGAGCGGCGAGCGGCACGCGAGCCGTCTCGGGGATCAAGCGAAAGACTCGTCGAAGACACCTTCGATAATGAGCCTTCGGCACTCTTTGCGCTGGATCCCCGCGCTTCGCCACACCTACGGCGTGCTCGCGCGAGGATGACGAGGCCGTCAGTTGATCGCGCCCAACGCCTGAGCGAAGCCGGCCAGCGAAATCGGAATGCCGATGCCGGCTTCCTCGGTCTGGAACAGGATAAACACCGCCGTCTTGCCGGTCTTCAGCTGCTCGATCAGCGGCTCCTCCGCCACCACCTGCGCGTAGCACGCGAAGTTGTGGCAGCGCAGGAACGGCGCATTGCCCACGTCCTTGTCGTCGATCTTGAGCCCGAGCCCCGGCGGCAGCAGCACGCCCAGCGGCGCGAAAATCCGCAGCACCCGCGTGCCGTTGGAGAATTTCTGGAAATACACCGTCAGGCCGACGTTGTTGCGGTCCTCCGCCGTCACGCTCTGCACCAGCGCGCACACCTCGTTCTTGGAGCCGGGCGGCGGCTGCTTGCACACCACCTGCCAGTCGCCGTGCTGGGCCTTCACCGTGCCGTCCTGCGCCACGGCGACGACAGGAACAAAGCTCGCCAGCAGGAGCGCCAGCGGCAGCCGCAGGCGACTGAGGGCGGTGATGCAGGATCGGGCCACGTTGCGGCTCCATGCAGAAAGTCGCGCTCCCCGCGAGCGCTCGTGGCGCAGCCCGCACTCCCGCGACGGCCGGCCAAGCATCATGTCTATGGCAGAATGGCTGCTGTGGCCAAGCAATGGGGCCAAAGTGGGACTCTCACCCGCGCTGTCCCGAGGCTTGTCACCGGGACCCATCGATCCACGAACGCGAACGGCTGGTGGTTGCTGTCCGGCGCGCCCTTACGCGAGATCCGCCCGGCACCGCCGAGCCCTTGGCATCATTCGGAGCGAACGCGAGTCGCGCTGCCGCAAATATGCCGCGATATGCCGCAGCGGGCGAGGCTTGAGTTGCGTTCTGGCCTCATGCTCATGTGCGGCCCATGGGTGCGGTTGCTTTGGCGCTTCAATCGGCATCCGTGCAACTTCCGTCATCGACGACTGGCACGGCGATCGGCGCCGGCGGCAGGAAGCTCGGGAAGCGGCGCGCGCGTGTTCGTGTGCGAGCCGTTTCGTTGGCGAGGTGCAAGGCTTGAGGCAAGTGCGGCTGGTGGCTAGTGTGTCGCCAGCGGCCGCCGGTGATGCGGTCGCGGAACGGCTGGGGAGCTGACGAATGATCAAAGGGTTGCGGGGCTTCAGTCTCGGCACCGTCATGGGCCTGTTCGCTGCAGCGCTGATCGGGGCGCCTCTGGCTCTGGCGGGCACCGGTCAGCCCTCGCCCTGGCAGTACACCATGCAGACCCCGGTCAGCGACGTGGCGCTGCAGACCGAGTGGTTCCACAGTGCCGTTAACATCGTCATCATCGTGATCGCCCTGTTCGTGCTCGTGCTCATGATCTACGTCATGTGGCGGTTCAACGAGCGTGCCAATCCCACCCCGTCGCGCACCACGCACAACACGCTGGTCGAGGTGCTGTGGACGGTCATCCCCGTGCTGATCCTGGTCGTGATCGCCATCCCGTCCTTCAAGCTGCTGTACTACCAATATTCCTATCCGAAGCCCGACCTGACCATCAAAGCCACGGGCAACCAGTGGAACTGGACCCACGCCTTCCCCGACCACGGCAACTTCAGCTTCACCTCCGTCATGCTCAATGATGCCGAGCGCCAGGAGCGCATCGCCAAGGGCATCCCGGCCCCCCGCCTGCTGGCGGTCGACAACGAAGTTCTGGTGCCGGCCGACAAGTACGTGCACGTTCTCGTCACGGCGAGCGACGTGATCCACAACTGGACCATCCCCTCCTTCGGCTCCAAGGTCGACGCCGTACCGGGCCGCGTCACGGCGACCTGGTTCCACGTCAAGCAGGAAGGCATCTACTACGGCCAGTGCTCGGAGCTGTGCGGCAAGGATCATGCCTTTATGCCGATCGCCGTGCGTGTGGTAAAAGAGGCGGTCTTCAACGAGTGGGTCGAGGCCATGAAGGCCCGCGACCGGCGCCGCGCCCGCGAGATTATCGACCGCGTCGCACTCGAGCACGCCAAGGTCGCGGCCGAGCGCGAGGCAGCGCCGCCGGCGGCGGTGGTTCAGGCTCAGGCCACAGGTGCCCGCTGAGGGCGCGGGCCGCTGGTCGGCACGAGTTCGCAAGGCACTTCGAAAAGCACACGAATTAAGGTGATCGGACATGGCTAGCACGGCGCACGCGGAACACGATCACGAGCACACGCCCTACGGTTATGGCCGGTGGCTGTACTCCACCAACCACAAGGACATCGGCACGATGTACCTGCTCTTCGCCATCGTGGCGGGGGTCATCGGCGGTTTCCTCTCGGTCATGATGCGGCTCGAGCTGCAAGAGCCGGGCATGCAGTACTTTGCCAACCCGCACACCTTCAACGTGTTCGTGACGGGGCACGGCCTCATCATGGTGTTCTTCATGGTGATGCCGGCGATGATCGGCGGCTTCGGCAACTGGTTCGTGCCGCTCCACATCGGCGCGCCGGACATGGCCTTCCCGCGCATGAACAACATCTCGTTCTGGCTGCTGCCGGCATCTTTCGGCCTGCTGCTGATCTCGATGTTCGTGGAGGGCGCCGGTACCTGCAAACAGATCGCGGATGCCGCCGGACCGCGCGACATCTCGGGCTGCGGCGTCGGCGGCGGGTGGACGGTCTATGCGCCGCTGTCGACGACGGGCCATCCGGGCCCCGCCATGGACTTCGCCATCCTGTCGCTGCATCTCGCCGGCGCCTCCTCGATCCTGGGCGCCATCAACTTCATCACTACCATCTTCAACATGCGCGCGCCGGGCATGACCCTGCACAAGATGCCGCTGTTCGTCTGGTCCGTGCTCGTGACCGCCTTCCTGCTGCTGCTGTCGCTGCCCGTTCTGGCCGGCGCCATCACCATGCTGCTGACCGACCGCAACTTCGGCACCACGTTCTTCACGGCCAGCGGCGGCGGTGATCCCCTGCTGTATCAGCATCTGTTCTGGTTCTTCGGCCACCCCGAGGTCTACATCCTGATTCTGCCCGGCTTCGGCATGATCAGCCACATCGTCTCGACGTTCTCGAAGAAGCCCGTGTTCGGCTATCTCGGCATGGCCTACGCCATGGTGGCCATCGGCCTCGTCGGCTTCGTCGTGTGGGCGCACCATATGTACACGTCCGGCATGGGCGTGGACGCGCAGGCCTACTTCATCTTCGCCACCATGGTCATCGCCGTGCCCACGGGCGTGAAGATCTTCTCCTGGATCGCCACCATGTGGGGCGGGTCCATCCGCTTCACCACGCCGATGCTGTGGGCGCTGGGCTTCATCTTCCTGTTCACGGTCGGCGGCGTCACCGGCGTCATGCTGGCCAGTGCCGGCATCGACCGCGCCGTGCACGACACCTATTACGTCGTCGCCCACTTCCACTACGTGCTGTCGCTCGGCGCCGTCTTTGCCATCTTCGCGGGCTGGTACTACTGGTTCCCGAAGATGAGCGGCTACATGTACTCCGAGACGATCGGCAAGGCGCACTTCTGGATCACGTTCGTGGGCGCCAACGTGCTGTTCTTCCCGCAGCACTTCCTCGGGCTCGCCGGCATGCCGCGCCGCTATGCCGACTATCCCGACGCGTTCGCCGGCTGGAACAAGATCTCCTCGTTCGGGTCCTATATGACGGCCTTCGGCGTCATCGTCTTCCTGTACGGCGTGATCATGGCGTTCCGGCGCAAGGAGAAGGCGGCCGAGAACCCGTGGGGCGAGGGCGCCACCACACTCGAATGGACGCTGCCGTCGCCGCCTGCTTTCCATTCGTTCGAGACGTTGCCGAAGATTGCGGCCACGGATCACCACTAGCCTGGCCCGTGCTGCGGCCTGACTGAAGGATCAGATGACGGATATCGCGCACAGCAGCGTTGGCATCGACCGGCCGGTCCTTTCCCCGGCCGCCGGTGGCAGCGTCGGCGATTTCATCGCGCTGATGAAGCCGCGCGTCATGTCGCTGGTGATCTTCACCGCGCTCACCGGCCTGGTGCTGGCGCCGGGTACCTTGCATCCGGCTCTCGCGGTCATCGCGCTCCTCTGCATTGCCGTCGGCGCGGGCGCGTCGGGCGCGTTGAACATGTGGTACGACGCCGACATCGATGGCCAGATGCAGCGCACGGCGGCGCGTCCCATTCCGCGCGGCCGCGTCTCCGCCGATGAGGCGCTCACCTTCGGCGTCGTTCTCTCCGGCTTCTCGGTCTTGACGCTCGGCCTGATCGTCAACTGGGTGGCGGGCGCCCTGCTGGCCCTGACGATCGCCTTCTACATCTTCGTCTACACCATGTGGCTGAAGCGCCGGACGCCGCAGAACATCGTCATCGGCGGCGCTGCCGGCGCCTTCCCGCCCATGATCGGCTGGGCCGCCGTCACCGGCACCGTGTCGATCGAGAGCATCCTGCTGTTCCTCATCATCTTCATGTGGACGCCGCCCCACTTCTGGGCGCTGGCCCTCTATCGCTGCCGCGACTACGAGCGCGTCGGCGTGCCCATGCTGCCCGTCGTGGCCGGCCGGCTCGAGACCCGCCGCCAGATCGTCATCTACAGCGCCCTCTTGGTGCCGCTGGCCGTGCTGCCCGCGTTGATGGGGTTTGCCGGTGCCTTCTATGGCGCCACCGCCATCATCCTCGGCGCCATCTTCATGGCGCTCGCCCTGCGCATCTGGAGCGCGCAGGATGACCGCCTGATCGATCACGCCGCGCGCCAGCTGTTCCGCTTTTCCATTCTCTATCTCTTTCTGATATTTGCCGCGCTGCTGGTCGAGCGCGTGGCAGCAGCCGTAATGAGTTGACTCGTGAGGCCCCGCGTTGAGCGACATCGAAGACGAGGCGGAACGGCGGCGGCGCCAGCGCATGCGCTCCCTGGCGATCGGGCTGGCTCTGGCTGCGCTTGCCGTCCTGTTCTACGTGGCGACGATTGCGCGGCTGGGCGGCAACGTCATGAACCGTCCGCTGTGACCGGAGCTGGCGCATGAGCACCGCGGCGCAACCAGATGTGATGGCCCGGCGGCACCGCCGCGTGGCGATCGCCTGCGCCGCCTTTGCCTTTGGCATGGTCGGGCTCGCCTACGCGTCCGTGCCGCTGTATCGCCTGTTCTGCCAGGTCACCGGCTTTGCCGGCACGCCGCAGCGCGCCGATCACGCGTCGACCACCGTCGGCGAGCGCGTCGTCACGGTCCGCTTCGACGCCAACGTCGGCCCCGGCCTGAGCTGGGACTTCGTGCCCGAGAAAACGACGCAGGATGTGCGCGTCGGCGAGAACACCCTGGCTTTCTACAAGGTCACCAACCGCTCGACGAAGCCCGCGGTCGGCTCCGCAACCTTCAACGTCACGCCCGACCAGGCCGGCGCCTTCTTCAACAAGATGGAATGCTTCTGCTTCACCGAGCAGTATCTCGAGCCCGGCGAAAGCCTGGACATGCCGGTAAGCTTTTTCGTTGATTCCGCCATCGTCACGGACAAGGACGGAAGCTGGATTCGCAATATAACGCTGTCCTATACCTTCTATCCGGTGGACCATCCCAAGGCGCGCGCTGCCGCGCCGGCCGCCGGGGCGACGCAAGGGATCGTGAGATAAGAGAGCCGCGCCTGGCGCGCGGTCTTGAAGACGACGACGGGGACTGGAGCAGGCCATGGCCGATACGCACGCGAAGCACCACGACTATCATCTCGTGAATCCCAGTCCCTGGCCGATCGTCGGGGCGGTCTCCAGCTTCCTCATGGCCGTCGGTCTCATCATCTGGATGAAATCGATGAATGCCGGCCCTGGCCTGCTCGGCATGCATGGACCCTGGGTCTTCGCCGTCGGCACGCTCGGCGTCCTCTACACCATGTTCATGTGGTGGCGCGACGTCATCCTGGAAGCCAACGCCGGCGACCACACGCCCATCGTGCAATTGCACATGCGCTACGGCATGATCCTGTTCATCGCGTCCGAGGTGATGTTCTTCGTCGCCTGGTTCTGGGCGTTCTTCGATGCCTCGCTGTTTCCCGCCGCCGTCGAGAACCTTCCCAACTCCTCCAATGTCATCGGCATGGTGGAGCGCAACACGCTCACCGGCGGCGTCTGGCCGCCCAAGCCCGCACCGCAATTCCAGGGCACGTTCGATCCGTGGGGGCTGCCGCTCGTCAACACGCTGATCCTGCTGCTGTCGGGCACCACCGTGACGTGGGCCCATCACGCGCTGCTGGAGAATGACCGCAAGAGCCTCGTGCGCGGCCTCGCCCTGACCGTGGTCCTCGGCCTCCTCTTCACGGCGTGCCAGGCCTACGAATACGGCCACGCCGCGTTCAACTACTCGGGCCACATCTACGGCGCCACGTTCTTCATGGCGACGGGCTTCCACGGCGCGCACGTCATCATCGGCACCATCTTCCTCGCCGTCTGCCTGTATCGCGCGTACTATGGTGCCTTCACGCCCAAGCATCATTTCGGCTTCGAGGCGGCGGCCTGGTACTGGCACTTCGTCGACGTCGTCTGGCTGTTCCTGTTCGCCTGCATCTACGTCTGGGCCGCGGGCACGCCCGCCCCGCACTGATAACACTTCGTCATCCTCGAGCGGTGAGCGCGAAGCGCGAGCCGTCTCGGGGATCCAGCATGAAGAGTGCCGAAGGCTCGATATCCTGGGTGTCTTCGGAGTACGGCCATTGACCGAACGTGACGGCATCGCGCTGCGTTCTGCGCTCACCTGCGCCTGCCCACGCTGCGCACAAGGGGCGCTGTTCGCCGGCCTGCTGACACTCACGCTGGCGCCGCGCTGCACGCGCTGCGATCTCGACTACGCCTTCATGGATTCGGGCGACGGCCCGGCCGTCTTCGCCATCCTGATCCTGGGTTTTCTCGTGCTCGGCGGCGCGCTCCTCGTCGAGTTCAAGCTCGGACCTCCGGTCTGGGTGCATGTCCTGTTGTGGGGCCCCGTCACGTTCGCCCTCGCATTCCTCCTGCTGCGCCTCCTGAAGGCGATCCTGATCGCTCTCCAGTTCAGGCACGCCGCCGGCGAGGCACGGCTGGACCGCGAGTGATGCCCATCACCCTTCGCGATGTGCGTCAGGCGCGGCTCATCTGGCCCACCGTCGCCACGCTTGCAGCCCTCGCCATCCTGCTGGCGCTCGGCAGCTGGCAGATGCAGCGCAAGGCCTGGAAGGACGGCCTGATCGACGCCATTGCCCAACGCGTCACGGCCGATCCCGTGCCGCTCGACACCGCCGCCGCGCGCTGGACCGCCGGCGAGGATCTCGAATACCTGCGCGTCACCGCCCGCGGCCGCTACCGCCACGACAAGGAGCGCCTGCTCTACGCGCCGGGCAAGGACGGTCCGGGCTTCCACGTCTTCACCCCGCTCGAAACCTCCGGCGGCCGCACCCTTTTCGTCAATCGCGGCTTCGTCCCCGACCGCCTGAAAGAGACGTCCGCGCACGCCGACGGCCTGCCCCCCGGCGAGGTGGAGATCACCGGCCTCCTGCGCCGTCCGGCCGATCAGGGCTGGTTCACGCCGGCCAACGATCCGGCCCGCAACCTCTGGTTCTGGCGCGATCTGCAGGGCATGGCCCAATCCGCCTTGGGCCGTGACGCGAGCAAGGCCCTGCCGTTCTTCCTCGACGAGCAGCCCCGCGCGACGGCCTCAGTGCCCGGGCCTTCGCCCCGGCCCGGCGTCACCCGCCTGGACCTCCCCAACCGCCATCTCGAATACGCCCTGACCTGGTATGGCCTGGGAGGCGCCCTGATCGCTGTCTACCTGGCCTTCGCGCGCGGCCGGCTGAAACGTTCCACCAGCAACCCGGGCCGGCTGGAAACGTAGCCGGGGATGGCACTCCGCCCGCTGTTCAGTCGCCTTGTTCCGGGCCCGGCACCGTTCTACGGTGCGCGCTG
>JBKKCB010000151.1:0-10542 GCA_046713545.1 Hyphomicrobiaceae bacterium
AGGGATGGGAGCCCTGATAGCGCGACAGCTCCTCGCGCACCCATTCGCTGTCGGTCTCGCGCCACCGCCGCTCGATGTTGCCGATCACGCCCTCGAACGGCTTGCTGGTCTTGTATTGCCGCAAGCCGTCTTCATAGACGAACTCGATGTCTTCGGAGCCCGAGCCGAACAGCAGCGCGTCCTGCACCTTGCGCGGCAGCTTTTCCCACGCCGTCCGCATCGACACCTTGTAGTGCTTGGTCAGCGCGTGCAGCGTCTGCTCGTAGTAGGGCGACGTGGAGCCGGTCTTGGCCCACGGCCAGATGGCCCCGTCCTCCAGCGACAGCGAGCGGTCCGGCACCACAAGGTCGGGCTCGAACTTGAGTTGCGTGCCCAGGCCATCGCATTTCGGGCAGGCACCGGCCGGCGCGTTGAACGAGAACAGACGTGGCTCGATCTCCTCGATGGTGAAGCCCGAGATTGGGCACGCAAAGCGTTCGGAGAAGATGATGCGCTCGTGCGTCTCGTTCTTGTTTTTCAAAATTTCCCTCTCCCCGTTTTTTACGGGGAGAGGGTTAGGGGGAGGGGCAGAAGCTTGCTCTGTGCCGTGTGGCTGCCCCTCATCCCGACCTTCTCCCCGCTTGCGGGGAGAAGGGGAAGTAAGAGGCTTATCCGCCAGTTCGGCAATGGCGAGGCCGTCGGCCAGCTTGAGCGCCGTCTCGAACGAGTCCGCCAGCCGCGCGGCGATGTCCTTGTTCACCACCAGCCGGTCGACCACCACGTCGATGTCGTGCTTGAACTTCTTGTCGAGCTTGGGCGCCTCGCTGATCTCGGTGATGCGCCCGTTGATCTTGACGCGCTGGAAGCCCTTCTTCTGCCAGTCGGCCAGTTCGCTGCGGAACTCGCCCTTGCGTCCGCGCACCACCGGCGCCAGCAGATACAGCCGCGTGCCTTCCGGAAGCTGCATGACGCGATCGACCATCTGCGTGATGGTCTGGCTTTCGATCGGCAGCCCCGTCGCCGGCGAATAGGGCACGCCGACGCGCGCGAACAGCAGGCGCAGGTAGTCGTAGATCTCCGTGACCGTGCCCACGGTCGAGCGCGGGTTCTTCGATGTCGTCTTCTGCTCGATGGAGATGGCCGGCGACAGCCCGTCGATGTGATCGACGTCGGGCTTCTGCATCATCTCCAGGAACTGGCGCGCGTAGGCCGACAGGCTCTCCACGTAGCGCCGCTGGCCTTCCGCATAGATCGTGTCGAAGGCGAGCGAAGACTTGCCGCTTCCCGACAGCCCCGTGAACACGATCAGCGCGTCACGCGGAATTTCGAGGTCGACATTCTTGAGATTGTGCTCGCGCGCGCCGCGCACACTGATGGTCTTGACCGAGGGCGCCATAGCCCTTGATTTGGACACTTTACTCATGGGGTCAACGGTCTAGCGGATTGGGTGCAGTGCGGCAATGCACGCCGGTGCCGTGCGCACAGCTCAGATTGCGGCTCACATGGGCAAAATCCGGGCGAATATCAAGCTGCAGATTTGACCCTGGGGCTGCTTGACACGGCCCGTCACGGGTCCAAGATGCATACAGACGGCAGTCGCTGTCGGATCAGGCAGGCATCGCACCGCGGTCGATGGGAGCCAAGCCGATAGCACCAAGTGGGGTTGTGAGGACGGTCGTCGGAGCGGAGCAACAGACACGGAGAGGAGATGACGCCACCTGGTAGTCAAGGCCCTCGCCGCAAGCGAGGGCACGGCGTGATCGTCGGGCTCCTTCGATTGGTGTCGCACGATCTGGCCGCACTTTAAAAAACCTGACGTCTGCAGCGAGGCAACCCCTCGCAAATCAGTCCGGCGCAGTGCCGCTGGACATGAATCGGAAGTGATGAAGAGCCCCGCGTTCAGCCTCAGGGCGGCGGGGCTCGATCTTTTTGGGCGGTAGCGAATAGGGAGTGGCGAGCTCCTCGCTCACCGGTGGTCCGTGGTGGCGACCCACTTGGCATCGTCCTGGGCGCGCCGCTCGAAGCTCAGAAAATCGTAATAGCCGCAGCGCCCGTCGCCGGGATAGCTCCGGCACACCGCGGGGCGCGCCTTATAGATGGTGCAGCAGCGCTTCTTGATATCAAAGAAGCGGCAGATTTTCCCGAAGTGCGTGTCGGCCTTCTGCCGCATGACGTACTTGCGCCCCCAGATCGCTTTGGTGAACTTGCGGCGGGCCGTCTCGAAGCCCAGACCATGATGGCGGGCCAGCCGCTCCACGTCACGCTTGTCGAGCGCAATGAGGGGATAGGAGCAGCAAAAGCCCGGGCACTTGCGGCAGTTATACACGCGTCCAAAGCCTCTGCGGTGGTCACCGGTGTCGCGAGCATCGACTCGAAACGATCGCCACGCTTATCATTTAACTGGGCGCAACGCACGAGAACACAAGCGTTCTTGTGCGCAAGACTATACGAGGCGGCACCCGCGATCAGTCCTTGATCGCTGCGCATCGGCGTCCTAACCCTATCGCTGATGAATTCCAAGCAGTAGCTGAAGGGGCGTTTGCGCGATGTCTCAGTTCGACCTCAAGGGTAAGGTGGCCCTCATCACGGGCGGCAATGGCGGCATCGGCCTGGGCATGGCCAAGGGGCTCGCCGCGGCCGGCTGCGCCATCATGATTGCCGGGCGCAACGCCGGGAAGTCCGAGGCTGCCGCGGCCGATCTCGCCAAGCTCGGTGTGAAAACCTCGGTGGTCGATGTCGATGTCGCCGACGAGACGTCGTGCAAGGCCATGGTCGATACGACGGTGAAGCAGTTCGGCCGCCTCGACATCCTGGTCAACAACGCCGGCATCGCCATCCGCAAGCAGCCGGAGGCGCTCACGGTCGAGGAATGGCGCAAGGTGATGTCCATCAACCTCGATGGCGCGTTCTACTGCGCGCAGGCGGCCTACCCGGCGCTGAAGAAGGCGGGGGCCGGCAAGATCATCAACATCGGCTCCATGATGTCGCTGTTCGGCGCGCCGTTCGCCGCCCCCTATGCGTCGTCGAAAGGCGGCATCGTTCAGCTGACCAAGGTGCTGGCGACGGCTTGGGCCAAGGACAACATCCAGGTCAACGCCATCCTGCCGGGCTGGATCGATACCGACCTGACGCAGCAGGCCCGCAAAGACGTGGATGGCCTGCATGATCGCGTCCTGGCTCGCACGCCGGCCGGCCGCTGGGGCGTGCCCGACGACTTTTCCGGCATCGCGGTGTTTCTCGGCAGCAAGGCGTCTGACTTCGTGACCGGCAGCGCCATTCCCGTCTGCGGCGGGTACTCCGTGATGGTGTGACCGGCGGCCGGCCTGCTCTTTGCCAGTTTTTTCGTTTGCCGCCGGCATGCACTGCTCAGTCGCGGTTCCGTCACACTTTGTCCGCGATCCTCTGGCCTTTGTTCTGATGCGGGCCCTAGTGTCCCGATTCCGAAGTTCGCAGGAGCTCTCGGCTGGGTCAGAGAGCGAATTTCGGAATCAAAAGGGACACTAGAATCATGAACTTGCTAGTGTGATTCAGATCGAGAAATTCGCTCAGAGGCGGCCGCTAGATACGGCGAATTTCTCGATCATCACACTAGGGGGAGGCGCTGCTGGATGAATGAGAGTGTTCGCGCCGCCGCGAGTGACGGCGAGGCGCCGGTCAATCCGTATAGTCTTCTCGAGGCCGTCAACAGCTCGAGCGACACGGCCCATACCGGATGGCTGATCTTCATCGGCACCATGAGCTATCTGCTGGTGGCCGTGGCCGGCGTCACCCACAAGGATCTGCTGCTGTCGCGCGACATTGCGCTGCCGCTGCTGCAGGTCAACATCGAGCTGACGCGTTTTTTCCTGTTTGCGCCGATCCTGCTCGTGCTGTTCCACCTGGGCATCGTGTCCCAGCTTGTCATGCTCGCACGCAAGGCGCTGGAGTTCGACACGGCGATCCGCATGCTGGAGGTGAGCGACAAGCGTACGCATCCGCTGCGGCTCCAACTGTCCAATTTCTTCTTCGTGCAGGCGATCGCCGGCCCCGAGCGCAGCCCCGTGATGAGCTTTTTCCTGCATGCCATGACGTGGCTTACGCTTATCCTCCTGCCGGTGTTCGTGCTGCTCTACGTGCAGGTGGCGTTTCTGCCCTACCACGACGTCACGATCACCTGGGCGCATCGCATCGCCCTCCTGGCTGATATCGGCGTGCTGCTTCTGATCGGTGTCTTTCTGCTGCGGCCGGAGCCGTCCTTCATGACTGCTGCGGGACACACGATACGGCGCCACCCCTTCAGCCTCGGCATGACGCTGATCGTTCTCGGTCTCGTGTCGATGTTCTCGTTTCTGGTTGCGACCGTGCCGGACGAACCGCTTGACCGGGCCGCGCGCATGTTGACTGGCGCCGGCCGCACCGGTGCCGGTCCGGGCGAACAGCCGCCGGCTCCGGCCGAAACGTTTCTCAAGGCCAGTGCCGACGTCGCGCTCTTCGGGCTGTTCCAGCGCAATCTCAACGTTGCGGACGTCGACTTCGTCGTCGACAAGGATGTGACGCCGGACGAACCCAGCATCGTCCTGCGCAACCGCGACTTGCGCAATGCCAGGCTCGACCGCGCCGACCTGCATCAGGCGGATCTGACCGGCGCCAATCTCGATGGGGCCAGTCTCATCGGCACGGATCTGCGCAAGGCAATCCTTCAGTGCGCCGACCTCAACCGGCTCGTCCTTAGCGAGAACAGGCAAGCGGGCAGTTGTCCAAGTGCGCGCAATGCGAACCTCACGCGCGCCAGGCTAAAGGAAGCCCGCATGGCCGGCCTTGATCTCACAGGAGCCAGGTTGGATGAGGCTGACCTGGAAGCAGCGGACCTGAACTATGCACTGCTCGCCGGTAGCAGCTTCTACGGCGCACGCCTGCAACGGGCAGACCTGACAGGTGGCGTGGCCGCACAGCGCGTCAACTTCGCGGCGGCGTCGCTGCAGGGTGCCGATTTGACCGGGGCGCAGCTTGCGGGCGCCGACTTCACGAGCACAGGACTGCAGGGGGCCATCATGGCTCATGCCAATCTCAAGGACGCAATGCTCCGGGATGCAGATCTGGAAGCCGCCGATCTCACGCATGCACGGTTGCAGGGCGCGAGCTTCAGCGGAGCCCGATTGCGTGCAGCCAGCCTGCGCGGGGCAGCGATCTGGATGACCTCTCCGCCCGATCGCGAGTTTTCCCAGCTTGCGGACCTGAGCGAGATCATGCCGAGACCTCCCGAAGGGGGCGACGCGCTAAAGGGCGCCCAGTCCGTCGCGAGTCTTGGTGTCGACCAGATCAAGGACGGTGCCGTGCCGGTTCTCGTTACTGCTTCCACGAAGGTGTGGGCCGACGGAGCCGATCAGCAGGCATGGCAGGTGCTCGGGTCCGCCACCGCGACCGGGCTTGCCGACACCTACAAGATCCGTTTGACGGACTATCTGGTGCAACTCGCCTGCAAGCCGCGCTGGGCCGACGGTTCGGTGGCGACAGGCGTGGTCCGGCGGGCCCTGGCACCCGATTTCAAAGGCGACATGCCGGCGATCCATGATCGTCTCAAGGGCGACACTTGCCCGGCCGCCAAGGCTGTTGCGGCCCCCCTCATGCGACGGCTGGCGACTGCCGCCGACCTCGCACGCGGTCAGTAAGGACAGGCGCTCTCTAAGCTCTCTTGCATGCCTTCCGAACAATCCCTATACTGGAACATAAAGAGAACATAATGCTCGGGCTTCTGCGCCAAAGCCTGTGAAAGCGGTGGACAAGCCAGGTGTCGGGCGGTCGCGCCGCCGCGTGTGCTTTAGGGTGCGTGAGAGAATCAGGTGCAGATGCATTGATCTGCGCACCGGAAGCCCTAACTCGAGGTTAGTGAAGGAGCAATCGCCATGGCCGGTTCCGTGAACAAGGTTATCCTCGTCGGCAATCTCGGCGCCGACCCCGAGATCAGGCGCACGCAGGACGGTCGGCCCATTGCCAACCTGCGCATCGCCACGTCGGATTCTTGGCGCGACAAGACCTCCGGCGAGAAGCGCGAGAAGACCGAATGGCATCGCGTGGTCATCTTCAACGAGGGGCTGTGCAAGGTGGCCGAGCAGTATCTCAAGAAGGGCGCCAAGGTTTACATCGAAGGCCAGTTGCAGACCCGCAAATGGCAGGACCAGCAAGGCCAGGAACGCTATTCCACCGAGGTCGTGCTGCAGGGCTTCAGCAGTCAGCTCACCATGCTCGACGGCCGCGCGGGCGGCGCCGGCATGCAGGAGGGCGGGCAAAGCGATTATGGCGGAGACTTCGGCGGTGGTGGTGGCAGCGAGCCGCCGGCGCGCCGTCCTGCAGCGGCCAAAGGCGGCAAGGGCGGTTTCGACAAGCAGCTCGACGACGAAATTCCGTTCTGAGGCGCATGCCTCGGCGCGCTTGGATTATGGGCCGCAGCAACACTGCGGCCCATATCGCGTTCTACTTGATGGCGACGGGATTGATGATCGCCTGCACGGCGCCGGTGTAGAGCGGCTGGCCCAGGACGAACAGGAATTCGGTCACGCCATCCTGGATCAGCGCGCGCGTATCGACGGTCTCGATGATGTAGATGCCGTTGCGCGCAAGCAGCACCTGATGCCCTTCCCAGACTCGGTCTGTCTTGAACGGCACCGCTTCCACGCCCCAGGTGTCGGCGCCGACGGCGACGACGTTCAGGCTTGCAAGGTATTCCGCAGCACCAACGTCGATGCCGGGTTCGCCCGCTCCATAGCGCTTGGGATCGGTGTAGAGCATCGATAGCCATCCCGTGTGCAGAAGGGCGACGTCGCCTTCGCGGATCTGTACGCCCTGGGCCTGCTGCGCCGCTTTGATCTCATCGGCGGTGATGATCTCGCCCTCGAGCAATTGCTGCTTGCCCTTGTGCTTGGCCATGTCGAGCAGCACGCCGCGCGTGACAATCGGCGGGATCTTGTCGATGCCCATCTTCTTGACGCCGGTGACCTCGACGAAATCCTTGGCCTGGCGCTTGTTGTAGAACGTGCCGTCGGTGCCGAGGTGCGCGAGGCTGTCGAGCTGGGTGCCGATGCCGAGCCAACCGTTGAACATGTCGTCCAGGTAGCTCATCTTGTTGCCGCCGAACGTTTTGCCTTGCTCCTGGCCCGGCATCAGCACGGTGATCGCGAGCGAGCGCGGCGGGAACGCCGGCGTCGAGCGGTCGACCGGAATGCCGAGGCGATAGGTCTTGCCCGTCGTCACCAGCTTCGTAGCTTCCAGCACCTTCTGCGGGTTGAGACGGTTGGCAGCGCCGATTTCATCGTCGGCGCCCCAGCGGGACACGGGAACGCTGGCATCCTGTGCCAAAGCCGGTCCCGAAACAGCGGCGCAAAGACAGACAGCGCCGATCGCGGATCGCAATGTCATGACTTCCTCCCGAACCTGTTTTTTGTCGACAGGACTGATCCCCTCCTGCCAATCGCATTTGGCAGCAAGTTCTGGACAAAAGTAAGCAGAAGTCGCAAGCGACCGACGTTCGTGCCCGAGCTATCCGCTGACGCCGGCGCGATCGAAGACGGCCATCAGCGTGCCCGTCATCGTTGCGATCAGACGCTGGTGCGACGCCTCCATCGCAAAGGCTTTCGCGTCGCAGATGGTGAGCGTGCGGCCGGGTTTTATGACTTGAGCTTGGAATACGAACCGCTCTCCCCTGGCGGACGCCAGCAGGTTGGTCTTGAACTCCACGGTCAGGACGGCGGCGTCCGCCGGCATGAGCGAGAAGGCCGCATAGCCGCAGGCGCTGTCGAGTGCGGTGGTGATGATGCCGGCATGGATGAAGCCATGCTGCTGCGTGAAGGACAGGCCGTAGGGCATGGTCAGCTCGATCTCTCCCGGTGCAAGGCGCGCAATCTCGATGCCAAGCGTCTGCATGACGGGCTGCCGGCCGAAGCTGGCCGCGACGCGCGCAAGAAAATCAGGATCCTTGGGCTCGAAGCTCGCCATGTTTCACCTGCGATTGCAGCTCGTGACGATCAACGTCGCTTTGCGTCGTCCGCGCGCAATGTGCAAGATGCGCCAGATAAGTCAAAAAACTTCGGGAGAAACGTCATGCGTCTGCAAGACAAGGTCGCCATCGTCACCGGAGCGGCAGCGGGCATGGGAGCGGCAACGGCCCAGGTGTTCGCGCGCGAGGGTGCGCGCGTGCTCGTCGCCGATATCCTCGACGAAAAGGGGGAGGCCGTTGCGGCGGGCATCAGCTCGAACGCTGGACAGGCCCGCTTCCAGCGCCTGGACGTGACGAGCGAAGCGGACTGGCAGGCCGCCGTGGAAGCTGCGCTGTCGAACTATGGGCGCCTCGACATCCTGATCAACAACGCCGGCGTCAGCGGCAGCCACCCCGACCGGCTTAGCATCGATGTCTGGGACACCCAGATGAACGTCAATGCCAAGGGCGTTTTCCTCGGCCTGCGCACAGCCATTCCCGTGATGCAGAAGGCGGGTCGCGGCGCGATCGTGAACATCTCGTCGATCTCCGGGATCGTCGGTCAGAAAGTCGTGCACATGGGCTACAACGCGGCCAAGGGCGCGGTGCGCATGATGACCAAGGCTGCGGCCGTGCAGTATGCCAAGGACGGCATCCGTGTGAACTCGGTGCATCCGGGCATCATGCCGGCCATGCTCACGTCGAAGATGACGGCCGATCCGGAGGTGCGCAAATCGCTGCTGGCCGGCGTACCCATGCAACGCGAGGGCCGCATCGAGGAAGTCGCCTACGCCAATCTGTTTCTCGCCTCGGATGAAGCGTCCTACATCACCGGCGTCGAGCTGCCGGTCGATGGCGGTTTCGTTGCCATGTGATTGGGTAACCTGCGGGGTAGCTCTCGTTCGCCACGCCTGCGTCGACAAAAAAGATCCCGGTGCACGGCGCCGGGATCTCAATTCGCCCTAAGCAGGTGCTATTGCTTGGGCGGCGCGGGCTCTCCCGGCTTCTGGGCCGTCTTGTCGTAGGCCTCGCGCGCCGCCTGCATCGCCTTGTCGTAGGCTTCTTTGGCCGTGACCTTGGCGCGCTCATAGGCAGGGCCTGCCTGTTCGCGCGCGCTGTCATACGCCTGCTTGGCCTTCTCCTTGGCCTGCTCGTAGGCCGGGCCGGTGCTGTCCTTGGTCTTGTCGGTCAGCTCCTGCGCTTTGTCCTTGGCGCGGTCGACCAGCGACCTCTTGGGCTCGGCGCGCTTGTACGGCTCGAGTGCGGCCAGCACGTCTTTGGTTGCGGCCGGCAGAGTCAGAACTGTCCTGCCGTCCTTCTGCGAGACCTGCAGCGCACCGAGGCGTACGCCGACTTTCTTCTCGCCAGCGCCGAAGAAGCCGCCGGTTCCCATCACGACACCCTGAATCTCGTTGCTGGGGCCGACGATCAGATCCTCGACGTCGCCGATGATCTGGCCCGTCGCATTGTGCACCGAAAGTCCGAGCAGCCGGTCCCGTGCCAGGACTTGACCCTGGGTCTGCCCTTTGAAGAATACGCCCTTGGGGACGGCCACGGCTGGCGCCGGCGCGGTCTGCTGTGCCACGGCCGGCAAGGCTGCGGCGAGAGCGATTGCTGCCGCAAAACTGAGAACGGTCTTGTTCATGCTTGGCTTCTCCTGGTGGGCCGGTCGTGATCCAACACTCCGTGCCGGGCGCGAAGCCCAGGACAGATGTGGGGCCGGGCTTAGCCCGGCGCAATATGGCGGGCAAGGCACCTGCCCGGGTGCCGCACGAAAAGCCGCGCCTGGTTCTGCAAAACGTTGTTTTGGCAACAGAAACTTTGCACAGGCAGCGCTTGGAAAGCGGTATTTTACTGGCGCGGGAAGCCCATTTCGGCTAAAAGGACTGGGATGGCGCTGAAGGTTCAGCGGAACCATCCGACGCGCGCTTTCCGGGTGCATTGGCGAGGCCCGGACACGTGTTCGGAATCTCCGGCGCATGCCATCGAACATCACGCGCCAGCAACTGCAACAACGGTTCACACACCTTGGCTGATAACGATAAAACTGCGGGCGGTGGCACGCCGTCCGACAAGGGCCCGAGCGACATCAGGCCCATCTCGATAACCGATGAGATGAAGCGCTCCTATCTCGACTACGCCATGAGCGTAATCGTGTCGCGCGCGCTTCCCGACGTGCGCGACGGCCTGAAGCCGGTGCACCGCCGCATCCTCTTCGGCATGAGCGAACTGGGCCTCGACTGGAACAAGAAATATGTGAAGTCGGCCCGTGTCGTCGGCGAAGTGATGGGTAAGTACCATCCGCACGGCAACGCGCCCATCTATGATGCGCTCGTGCGCATGGCTCAGGACTTTTCGATGAGCCTGCCGCTGGTCGATGGGCAGGGCAACTACGGCTCCGTCGACGGCGATCCGCCGGCGGCGGAGCGCTATACGGAATGCCGCCTGACCAAGGTGGCCGGCAGCCTGCTCGACGACCTCGACAAGGCAACGGTCGATTTCCGCGAGAACTACGATGGTACCCTCGAGGAGCCCGTGGTTCTGCCGGCGAAATTTCCCAATCTGCTGGTGAACGGCTCGGGCGGTATCGCCGTCGGCATGGCCACCAATGTGCC
>JBKKCB010000152.1:0-11479 GCA_046713545.1 Hyphomicrobiaceae bacterium
CGGGCGTGTCCGTAGAGGCCAATGCGGCGGCGGAAGCCATCTCCGCACTCATCAATCTCGGCTACAACCCGGCCCAGGCCAACGCCGCGATCGCCTCCGCCCTCAACGAAATGGGCGACAAGGCCGAAACCGCCGGCCTGATCCGGCGTGGTCTCAGGGAATTGGCACGGTAGCTGTCAATCTACTTCGGCCACAGGATCATTTGCGTGCAGCGGAACTGCGCGATCGGCTTCGTCCCGCCTTCCGGCGTGACGGCGGCATCCCACACTTGCGTCGTGCGGCCCTGATGCAGCGGACGCGCCGTGCACACGATCATGCCCTGTCGCGCCGTGCCGATGAAATTGCTCTTGAGCTCCACGGTCGTGAAGCCGCTCGCGCCGGCCGGCAGGCTGCGCACCGTGCCGTAGCCGCAGCACGTATCGGCGAGCGAGACCACCGCGCCCGCATGCAGGAATCCGTTCCATGCCGCCAGTGCCTTGCGCACCGGCATGGTGGCCACAACCTCGTCAAGCTCGACCTTGACGAAGGTCATGCCGAGATGCCCGGGCAGATATTCGTGGCCTGCGCTGTTCCATTGCTCCAGCGTCTGCGGAATCGTGATGTCCATGCAATCCTCGGATCGGGAGATCGTATGTCCGGAAAGAGCGCCAGCTTCTCATAGGGTTATGGATGCCACAATCGCGGCATGTTGAGATGTTCCGCGGGCGCTTGACGCCGGTCGCGAATAGCGTCACGAACAAAGCATGACCGACCGCCTGGTAGCCGGAGTGACAAAGGACGGCGACGCGCTCGATGCGACGCTGCGCCCCCAGTCCCTGTCGGACTTTATCGGCCAGGAACAGGCGCGCTCCAACCTGCGCGTGTTCATCCAGGCGGCGAAAGGGCGCGGCGACGCTCTCGACCATGTCCTGTTCGCCGGCCCGCCGGGTCTCGGCAAGACGACACTGGCGCAGATCATGGCCAAGGAGCTGGGTGTCGGTTTCCGCGCCACCTCAGGCCCCGTGATTTCCAAGGCCGGCGATCTTGCCGCCCTGCTGACGAACCTCGAAGACCGCGACGTCCTCTTCATCGATGAGATTCACCGGCTCAATCCTGCCGTCGAGGAAATCCTGTATCCTGCGATGGAGGACTTTCAACTCGATCTCATCATCGGCGAAGGGCCCGCGGCGCGGTCGGTGCGAATCGACCTGGCGAAGTTCACGCTCGTCGGCGCCACCACCCGCACGGGGCTTCTCACCACGCCGCTGCGGGATCGCTTCGGCATTCCCGTCCGGCTCAATTTCTATACCCACGCCGAGTTGGAGCTGATCGTGACGCGGGGCGCACGCGTCCTGAAAGTGGATATCAGCCCCGACGGCGCGCAGGAAATCGCCCGCCGTGCCCGCGGAACGCCGCGCATCGCCGGGCGTCTGCTGCGGCGGGTCAGGGACTTCGCGTCCGTCGCCAGCGCGAGCTGCATCACGGCAGAGGTCGCCGACCGGGCGCTGAGCCAGCTCGAAGTCGACAACGAAGGCCTCGATGCCCTGGATCACCGGTATCTCAACTGCATCGCCAAGAACTATGAAGGCGGGCCCGTCGGCATCGAGACGCTGTCCGCCGCGCTCTCCGAGCCTCGCGACGCCCTGGAAGAGATCGTCGAGCCCTATCTTCTGCAGCAGGGATTTGTCGGCCGCACGCCGCGGGGCCGGGTCCTGACCTTGAAAGCGTACCGCCATCTCGGGCTGGCCGGGCCGGGGCGCACCTCCGTGCCCCAGTTCGCCTTGTTCGAGAACGAGGACGACGCCTCCGAGGGCGGCGCCGGCACGGCCGGCCCGGGTTAATCGGCTTTCCCGATCCGGCTTGCATTCGCCGCATTGCGCGGGCAACGAATGGTCATCTTTGGCAGAGCGGTTCTTTCACCGAATGCATATCGAAGCCAAGGCGCGGCCTCCCTCATTGACCCGGCGCCGCCTCCTCACCGGTTTTGGCGCCACCGCCGCGTCCACGCTGGCCCTCGGCGGCTACGCCTTGGCCGTGGAGCCGATGTGGCGGCTCAGCGTCACGCGATATCACGTGACCCCGGCGAAGTGGCCCAAGGGCCTGAAACTGTCGGTCGGCGTCCTGGCGGACATTCATGCCGGCGAGCCGCTGATGCCGGCCGCCCGCGTCGCCGCCATCGCCGAGAGAACCAATGCGCTACGTCCCGATCTGATCGTGCTGCTCGGCGATTTTGCCGCCAGCCACCGCTTTCAGGGCAGGCCTGTGCCGCCGCAGGCCTGGTCCGAAGCCTTGGGCATCCTGCGCGCGCCGCTCGGTGTGCACGCCATTCTTGGCAACCATGACTGGTGGGACGACGTCTCGGCCCAATCGCGCGGCAGGGGACCGACCATCGGCCGCCGCGTCCTCGAGCGCGTGGGCATCCCCGTCTATGAGAATGACGCCATTCGTTTGCGCAAGGACGGACAAGCATTCTGGCTCGCCGGTCTCGGTGACCAGCTGGCCTTTCTGGATCGGAGCAAGAAGGGCGCAGGCCGCATTCGAGGCATCGATGATCTGCCCGGCACCCTGGCAAAAGCGACTGATGATGCGCCGCTCATTTTGCTCGCACACGAACCCGATATTTTCCCGGCCGTGCCCGATCGTGTCGCGTTGACGCTGTCGGGGCATACACACGGCGGGCAGGTACGCCTGTTGGGCTACTCTCCCATTGTTCCGTCGCGATACGGCAACCGCTACGCTTACGGTCACATCATGGAAGAGAATCGGCACTTGATCGTCTCGGGGGGCCTCGGCTGCTCGATGCTTCCCGTCCGCTTCGGCGTGCCGCCCGAGATCGTGATGATCGATGTCGCAGCCTGATTCGTCTCGAGACTGGCCCGATCTCGCCGGCCGGCTGTTGCGCGACGGCGCAGGGCCCGCCCATGTCCTGCCGGTCCGCGTCTATTTCGAGGACACGGACTTCTCCGGCCTCGTGTACCACGGCTCCTATGTGCGCTGGTGCGAGCGTGGGCGATCGGACTTTCTGCGCCTGCTCGGCAGCACTCATCGCGACCTGGATGATGGCGCCGGCGCACGCGAGCCCGCCGCCTTCGTCGTGCGCCGCATGCATCTGGAATTTCTCAAGCCCGCGCGAATCGACGACGTTCTGGAAATCAAAACGCGGGTCAAGGAGATCGGCGCAGCTGCGCTCACGCTCGAACAGGTGGTCCATCGCGATCGCATCCCCTTGTTCGAAGCCGAGGTGATGGTCGTGCTGGTCAGCCGCTCGGGCAAGCCGCAGCGTCTCGGCCGCATGATTCGCGACGCCCTGGGCCGGTCGTGACGCAAAATCGCTGGCGTCGTGTGCGCGCATTCGCGTCTTGAACTTCGCCCTGACCTGCTGTCTAGCTGTGTTGCCGGTTAAAGCCGTTGCACGCGGCAGGAGCCCAAGTTTAGTCACATTGCAGGGCAACATGCCGCGGTTGACGGGGATCGCGGGCCCAACCGGCAAATGCCTGAATTCGGAGCGGCTCCGGCAGCGTCGCGTTCGGCCGGGATCTGGCTGCGGGGCCTCGCATGCGTGGCCACGGAAGCGACGGAACTGACATGAATCCGACAGACGTAGTGAAGGGCGTGATCTCGACCGCCGGCAATGGTCAGGTCTCCTTCATGGAGCTGTTTCTCCAGGCCCACATCGTCGTCAAGCTGGTGATGATCGGCCTCATGCTGGCGTCCGTCTGGTCCTGGGCGATCATCGTCGAGAAGCTGTTCGCGTTCCGGCGCGCCCGCGTCGAGGCGGACCGGTTCGAGCAGCTGTTCTGGTCGGGGCAATCTCTGGAAGAGCTCTACACCGGCCTCGCCGGCAGCCGCACGTTCTCGATGGCGGCACTCTTCGTCGCCGCCATGCGCGAGTGGAAGCGCTCGGTGGAAGGCAACATCCGCGCGCTGGGCGGCATCCAGCTTCGCGTCGAGAAAGTCATGGACGTCACCATCAGCCGCGAGATGGAGCGGCTCGATCGCCGATTGCTGTTTCTGGCCACCGTCGGCTCGACGGCGCCGTTCGTTTGTCTCTTCGGCACGGTTTGGGGCATCATGTCGAGCTTCCAGGCCATCGCCACGTCCAAGAACACGAGCCTCGCCGTGGTTGCGCCCGGCATCGCCGAAGCGCTGTTTGCGACCGCGCTGGGGCTGCTCGCGGCCATTCCCGCGGTTATTGCCTACAACAAGTTTTCCGCCGACTCGTCGCGCTTGAGTCAGCGCCTGGACGCGTTTGCCGATGAATTCTCGGCGATCGTCTCGCGGCAGATCGACGTTCGCACCTGACGGAGAACGGATTTGGGCGCCAGCATCAATTCATCATCGGGTGCCGGGGGGCGGCGGGGACGCCGCCGCCGTCACGCGCCCATGAGTGAGATCAACGTCACGCCGTTCGTCGACGTGATGCTCGTGCTCCTGATCATCTTCATGGTCACGGCGCCGCTGCTGACCGTCGGCGTTCCGCTGGAGCTGCCGCAGGCCAAGGGCAAGCAGCTCGAGGCCAACAAGGAGCCGATCGTCGTGTCCGTGACACAAAAAGGCGATGTGTTCCTCGGCCAGGAAGAAAAGACGCCGATGAAGCTCGACGAGATCGGTTCCAAGCTCAACGCCGTCGCTGCCAATCGCGGCGGTGCCGACGAGCCCATCTTTGTCCGGGGCGACAAGAGCGTTGAGTACGGCATGGTGGCCCGCGTCATGGGCCGCATCAAGGAGGCGGGCTTCAAGAAGATTTCGCTGATTACGGAGGTGGAGGGCGGAGGCTAGGCGTGTACCTGGGGCTCGCAGTCTCTCTATTGCTGCACAGCGGCCTGCTTGCCTGGGCCCTCGTGTCGATCAATTCGGCGCGCGATTTCCCCGTGCCCGTGACCGAAGCCGTTGCCGTCGACTTCGTGACGATATCCGACGTGAACAAGATGCGGCAGGGGAGCCGGCAGTCGAAGCTCAAGGACGCCATCCCCAAGGAGAACGCCAAGGCCGAGCTGCCGCTCAAAGAGACGGCCAAGCCCAAGCCGATCGTCACGCCACCCCCCGCCAAGAGCGAGCCGCCACCCGAGGAGAAGGCCCAGGAGGAGGTCAAGCCGGCGGAGCAGAAGCTGGCTGCTGTCGTTCCTCCAAAATCCGAACCGAAGGCAGAGCCAAAAGTCGAACCCAAGTCAGAGCCCGACAAGGCGGCGCTCGACAAGAAGCTCGCCGAGCTTGCCAAGGAACCGTTGCCCGGCCCCACACCCGAGGAGCTGAAGAAGATCGAGGACGACAAGCTCGCCGCGCAGAAGCGAGAAACGGAACTGAAGGCAGAAACCGAGCGGAAGGCGGAAGCAGAGCGCAAGGCCGAGGCCGATCGGAAAATTGAGGAGGATCGTAAGGCCGAAGAGGAACGCAAGGCCGAGGAAGACCGCAAGGAGAAGGAAAAGCAGCGCCTCGCCGAAGAAAAACGCAAGGCCGAGGAGAAGAAGAAGGCGGAGATCAAGCGCCTGGCCGACAAGAAGAAGGCCGACGAGAAAAAGCGCCGCGAGGCGGAAGCCAAGGCCAAGCTCGATCTCGACCGCCTGTCGGCGCTCATCGACAAGTCCGAGCCCAAGTCGGCGCCGGCGGGCGGGCAACAACCCGATGTGCCGACGAAGGCCAAAGGCCCCGTCGCCGGCGACCGTGACGGCCGCGATCAAACCATGTCGGCGACCGAGGCGAGCTTCCTTGCAGGCCTTATGCGTCAGGCCGTCAGCCGCTGCTGGAACATCAACGCAGGCCTGGAAGGCATCGACCGCATCGTCGTCAAAATACAGGTCAAGCTGACGCGCGACGGCCGCCTGATCGGTCCGCCCCGTGTGGTCAACAGCGCGCCATCACCCCTTTTCCGCGACGCCGCCGACAGCGCCGTGCGCGCGCTCGTGCAGTGCGAGCCGTATTCTCTCCCGCCCGACAAGTATGAAGGCGGCTGGGAGTTCATGGAGTTGACATTCGATCCCGCGCGGATGTTCTAGTCGCTCTCATCTCATCCAAACTTTCGACACGTTGAGAGCACATCTAGCTTCTTCGCCTTTTTTTTGGGAACGGCATCCGAATGCGACCTGCGTTGTCCTCGAGATTTTCGCGCCGTGCAGCCCTAGGCCTCGTCGGCAGCGCCGCGCTGGCGCCCGCTCTCCCGGCTGCCGCACAGCAGAAAGGGCCCCTTCAGGTCGATGTCGATCAGGCGAACCTCCGGCCGAGGCCCATCGCAATCCCCGAGTTCCTGGGCGAGGACCAGCGCCTGTCGGCCGGCGTCGCCGACGTCATCTCAGCCAATCTGGAGCGTTCAGGCCTGTTCGAGCCCCTGGATCCCAAGGGCTTCATCGAGCGAATCAACGATCACAACATGACACCGCGCTTTGCCGACTGGCGCAGTTCGGGCGCGGAGGCGCTGGTGGTCGGCCGCGCAAGCGCCGTTGCCAACGGCCGCGTCCATGCCGAGTTCCGCCTGTGGGATGTCGTTCTGGGCAAGCAGCTTGCGGCGGGACAGTTCACGACGCCCGCCCAGAACTGGCGGCGCGTCGGCCACATCATCGCCGATCAGGTCTGGGAGAAGCTGACGCTGGAACGGGGCTACTTCGACACCCGCATCGTTTTCATCGACGAGACGGGCCCCAAGGACAAGCGCGTGAAGCGGCTGGCCATCATGGATCAGGACGGCTTCAACGTGCGCCTCCTGTCGCAGGGGCAGGAACTGGTGCTGACGCCCCGCTTCAGTCCGACCAACCAGGAAATCACCTACATGTCCTACACGCGCGACCAGCCGCGTGTGGTGCTGATGCGCCTGGATACCGGGCACCGCGAGGTGGTTGGCGATTTCCCCGGCATGACCTTCGCCCCGCGATTTTCGCCGGACGGGCAGCGCGTTGTCATGAGTCTTCAGCAGGGATCCGATTCGTCCATCACGGAAATGGACATGCGCAGCCGGCAAACCCGCCAGCTGACCCGGGGTGGGGGCCTCGACACAAGTCCTTGCTATGCCCCGGACGGCCGGCAGATCGTATTCGAGTCGGACCGGGAGGGATCGCAGCAGCTTTACGTCATGGGGGCCGATGGCGGGGGCGCGCGACGCATCAGTTTTGGCGAGGGCCGCTACTCGACGCCCGTCTGGTCGCCGCGCGGCGACTACATCGCCTTCACCAAGCAGATGACCGGTCGATTTCTGATCGGTGTGATGCGTTTTGACGGCGCCGGTGAGCGCATCCTGACCGAGGGCTTTCACAATGAGGGCCCCACGTGGGCCCCGAATGGCAGATTTCTGATGTTTTTCCGTGATTTATCCGGCCCCAATGGCGGCCCCAAGCTGTTCTCGATCGATCTCACCGGCCGCAACGAGCGCCAGGTGAAAACGCCCTCCTTTGCCTCCGACCCGGCGTGGTCGCCGCTGCAAAAATAGATCGACCGTTTACGGGATCTTTACCGCGTTCATGGCTTTTTAAGTGCGGGCGAGCGGAGGAATTCGCGCCGCGAGCCTGCATGTTGCTGCAGCTTGTCCCGGCTTCTCGTGACAGGTCAGCGGTGCGTGGGAATCGTGCTGATCCGGCGTGGCATTTTCGCATCTCAGGGTGGGGAAAGCAGTTGGAAAACCGCCTCTCTCCTTGATCTGGAGGGGTGACACCGGTAGGCCAATAAAGGCGATTGCCGAAGAAGCATCAGGAGAGAAGACATGCAGGTTATGAAGGGCGCGATCGTTGTAGCGACGATCATTGCGGCTGTGGCTGTGGGAGCCTGCCGTCGCGAAGTTGCGCATGAGCCCATGAAGCTCGGCGGAGATGTTCCAGCTTCCACGCAAGTAGCACGCTAATACAATTCGTTCGGACAAGCCTTTTGGTGGGCTTAAGGGGGACTTGAGATGAAAAATGCTATCGTTCTTGCTGCAGTCATTGCGGCGGTTGCTCTTGGAGCCTGCCGTCGTGAAGTGGCCCATGAGCCCATGAAGCTCGGCGCTGACGTGCCGGTCGCAGGGCAAGTGGCTCGCTAAGCCATCTGCAGGTGACGGGGCTCGCAAGAGCCCTACCATCTGGTCATTTATCGAAGCCGTGCTTTGACGCGCTGCGCGCGCCAAGTGCGGCTTCGATGCATTTGTGCACGTTCCGGTAAGTATTCCCAGCTTAAGACGGAAATAGCGGGGAAAAGCGTCCTCGTGCGCCTTGCTTGGCATTTCCGCTTCGTGTTCTGAGTTTTGCCAGATCGCGGTCACATTTTGCGCACGGTATGCGCTTAACTATCAGATCGACAGTTGTCGGCGGATCGCGCGCTCGACGGCCGTGAGCAGCAGGCGCGCTGCCCACGGCACGCACTAGGAAGGGGGTACTGATGGAATTCGCACCTTGGCGTTCGCGCACCGTTCGCGCGGCGGCAGTGATCGCGGTGGCGATCGGCATGGCGGCGTGTTCCCAGACTCCCAAGCCTGAGGATGCATTAGGTGCCTACGGCAAGGGCGGGCCGGCGACTCCGGGCTCCAGCCGTGACTTCGCGGTCAACGTCGGCGACATCGTCTACTTCTCGACGGATCAGACGGACCTGTCGCCCGAAGCCCAGCAGACTTTGACCAGTCAGGCCCGCTGGCTGCAGAAGTATAGCCAGTATTCGATGACGATCGAAGGACACGCGGACGAGCGCGGCACACGCGAATACAACATCGCCCTAGGCGCCCGCAGGGCGCAGAATGTCAGGGATTTCCTGGCGCGCAACGGTGTCAGCGCCTCGCGCATCCGCACGATCTCCTACGGCAAGGAACGCCCGGTCGCCGTCTGTAACGATATTTCGTGCTGGTCGCAGAACCGCCGCGCGCAGACGGTCCTGAACGGCCGCGGCGCCGGCTCCTGACAGGCCGCGGCGCTCAACTGAAATCTTAGCTCGATCGCATTGCAGCAAACAAAAATCGGCCCAATTGTTCGTGTACGGCATCTACGTGGCGTAGTGTTGAAGATGCGGGACTTGGGCAAATGCCGCGCGACCCTGGTGGCTTGTGGGCTCGGCTATATTCGCCATTTCGTGGCGCTGCCGTATTCAGCTTGGCACTTGTGATTGGCACCGGCGTTGCCGTGGCGCAATCGCGCGACGCAAGCTTCGGCTCACAGCGTTCACCCATAACCTTCGAAAGCTTGCGATCGAACGCCATGGAGCGTCAGGCGATGCGGCTCCTCGACGAGGCACGCGCGTCGCTCGACAGCGGTAATGCCCTCGACGGCCGACGCCGGCTGGAAATTCTCGTGGCGCGCTTCCCTGACACCAAGGTCGCGGATGAGGCGCGCACGCATCTCTCGCGCCTTTATGCCGAGCCCGCCCGCAGCACCGACAGAACGAATGGCATTCGTCCCGGCTTCGACGTGACGGCGACAAGCAGCAGCGTAGCCGCCGACGTCCGTCCCGGACCGCTGCCCACCACCATCGAGGCCCGCTTCTCGGCGGCTGCGGAGTGGGATTTCCGCACCACTGCCGGCGACCGCGTGTTCTTCGGCGATGGTAGCGTCGATCTCGGCTCGAGCGCGCGCTCGGTGCTGGGCGCCCAGGCCCGTTGGTTGAAACAGAATCCTGAAGTCCTTGTCATCCTCGAAGGACATGCGCACGAACCCGGCACCGATGGGTCGAACGCGGACATCGCCCTGCGGCGAGCTCAGGCCGTCCGCGCGCGCCTGATCGACCTGGGTGTCGACGGTGCTCGCATCGTGGTGGAAACCCGGGGTCGGCTGCATCCTGTCGCGCTGTGCAGCGGCGTAGACTGCGCTGCGCAGAATCGTCGCGTCGTAACGCGACTGTCGGCCGCTCGCACGCCCAATGCCATGCCGGTCCGCCAGTCGCGCGTTGGCGCACCTGGGGGCAACTAGTTCCGTTCGTGAGAAGCTGAAGGCCCGCGGTTGACAAGTGCCGGGGAACGCTCGAAGGCTAGCGCTTGTGGCCTTAATCTCTTGGCTCTGGATATTCATCGGTGATGGCAGTGCGAGATCGCAATCTCATGCTCGGTAAAATGCGGTCCATTCTCACGAGCGGAGTTGCGGCGGCGGCCGTTCTGCTATCGCTGACCGCTGCATTTGCCCAACAGCCGCAGCCGCAGCCACTGCCCTCGGCGCAGGGCCGGCCCCCGGCCAGGGCGCCTGCAGCAACGGCCCGTCCCGTGGACAAGGAGACCAAGGCCGAGCCATCCCAGGCGCGCGGCGGTGATGGGCAGCTGCGTCAGCGCATCGAGCAGCTCGAAGAGCAGCTCGTGGACATGCAGGTGGTGATCGGCACGCTCGAGTCGCTGGCCAGGGCCCCGGCCCAGGCGGGATCGGCCGCACCCGCGCCCCGCGGCGGCTTTGCAGCGAACGATGGCGCCGACCAGGGCCGCATCGATAGCCTCGAGACCCAAATTCGCGCGCTGACGAGTCAGCTCGAGCAGCTCTCGGACCAGGTGCGCCAGCTGGGCGGCCGTCGCACTGATGCAGGCGGCGCCGGCAGCAGTGGCGGATTTGCGAGCCGCGAGCAGCCGGGCCCCGCGCCGCGGCCTGATTTCGGCAGCAGCGGTGGCGGTCTGGCCGGCCGTGAAACGGCCGGGCCTGCGCCTAGGTCGGATACCGGCGGCTTCCGGCAAAGTGGTCCCGGTGGTGGCGCCGCCGGCAGTTTCGGCTCGGTCACCGTCACGCCGGGGCCAGATCGCGATCCGATCGGCCGCATGATCACGACCGATCCGGACCGGTCCGATCAGGCATCATCCCAGCAGCAGCCGTCGATGAGCTCCGGCGGCAGCGCCAAGGAGCTGTATGAGACGGCTTACGGCTATCTCCTGCAACAGGACTACGGTGCGGCCGAAGTTGCGTTCGAGGAGTTTCTGCAACGCCATCCGACCGATCGACTCGCCGCGGACGCCCAATACTGGCTCGGCGAGACCCTCTATGTGCAACGGCGTTACAAGCCCGCGGCACAGGCGTTTCTCAAGGTCATGCAGAACCATCAATCGAGCGCCAAGGTGCCCAATAGCCTTCTCAAGCTCGCCATGACCCTGGAGCAGTTGGGCCAGAAGGATTGCGCCTTGTTCAGCGAGCTCGATAGCCGTCATCCGAATGCGGCAGCGGACGTCAAAAGCAGGGCCAAGCTGGTGCGTCAGCGCGTCGGCTGCTGAGTGCGATGAGCCGCGGACACCCGCTCACGCTCGACGAGATCCGACCGGACTTCGAAAGGCTCCTGGTCGGCCCGCAAGCCTTGGCAGTCTCCGGGGGTGCCGACAGCATGGCGCTCATGCAGATGGTCGGGGCCTGGGTCGCCGAGCCGGGGACCGTGCAGCGTCAGCGCATGGGGCCGGTGCCGCTGCTCGTCTTGACCGTCGATCATCGGCTGCGTCCCCAATCGGCTGACGAAGCCGCGTGGGTCAAGGGTGAGGCCGCACGGCTAGGGCTTCCTCATGAGACGCTTGTCTGGGACGAGGTGAAGCCTCTCACCGCTCTTCAGTCGACGGCGCGCGAGGCGCGCTACCGGCTGATGAATGGCTATCTTGAACGTGAGC
>JBKKCB010000153.1:0-5865 GCA_046713545.1 Hyphomicrobiaceae bacterium
GCACGTAGGCTTCGACCGGCCCACCTGCCTCTTTCCAGCCCTTGAACCCACCGATCACATGCGCCACGGGCTTCAGTCCCATGTCCTGCGCGGTTTTGGCCGCCAGCGCCGAGCGCAGGCCGCCCGCGCAGAAGAACACGAACTTCTTGTCCTCGCCGAAGATCGGCTTGTAGTAGGGGCTGTCGGGATCAATCCAGAATTCCAGCATGCCGCGGGTGCAAGAGAAGGCGCCGGGCACTTTACCGTCCCGCTCCAGCTCGCGCGGATCACGGATATCCACGAGCACGACGTCGTCGCGTCCGGCCAGCTTCACCGCGTCCTTGGGCTCGATCTCCTCGATGGCCTTCTTGGCCTCGTCGAGCATGGGCTTGATGCCTCTTGTGATCGTCTGCGGCACGGGGCTTCCTCCCGGATGTGAACGGCCTTTGGCTGGTCATAGCCTGGAACCGGCCGGTGAAACAACTCGCACCTGCGCCGGGTCCGCCCCAGAGCCGCCATCTTCGGCCCGCAGGAGGTGTGATGCCACGCGGTTTCGATTCATGCTGACGCCTTACAGCTTCCCAGCCCTGCTCATTGCTGGCGCCCTTGCAGGGTGCGCGGCAGCGACGCCGGGCTTTGAGCCGCCCAACCCCCGCACGGACAAGCTGCATGCCAAGACACCGACAGGCGGCGGCATGGCGCCCGACGGGCGCTACACGCTCAACGATCAGGAAGCCAAGCTCGACTGCAAGAAGATCAACGGCTCGATCCACGTCGGCATCCTCCAGATGCGGGAAGTGGCGGGACGGCATCGGCCATCAGCCACCGCAACGCAGATGCAGAAGGTGGTCTCCCCTGTCGGGGGAGGATCGGCTTACGGCATGGATCCTGACGGCGAAGCGGCACGGGCGCGCGCGCGGCTCGAAGCCCTCAATGCGCGGCTCGCGGAAAAGAAATGCCCGACGTTCGATCTCGCGGCCGAGCTGAAACCCGGCAATACGGCCCCGCCTTCACCGGTGCGCCCGGTGAAGGGAAAATAATCCAGCGCTGACCGCCCTGCCCATTTAGTCCAGCATGCCCGCAACCTTGGGTAGCCAGAGCACGATGCTCGGAAAATAGATGCACAACAACAGGCCGATGACCTGCAGCGCCACGAACGGGTACATGCCGCGATAGACGTCGGACATGGTCACGCCCGGAGGCGCCGTGCCTTTCAGATAGAAGAGCGTCGCGCCAAACGGCGGCGTCATGAAGGACGTCTGCAGGTTGACCGCCACGAGCGTGCCGAACCACGGCATCAGGTAAGCCGCATTGCCGAGGTGATCGGCAAAGTCGAGCTTGGCCAGGATGGGCCCGAACACCGGAATGACGATCAGGCAGATCTCGATCCACTCGAACGGGAAACCGAGCAGGAAGATCAGCACCATGATGAAGGTGAGGATCTCCCATTTCGTGTCGATGCCGAGGTGGGCGAGCGTGGCGATCATCAGCTCGTCGCCGCCGAGCGCCCGGAACACGTAGGAGAAGCCGGTCGCACCCAGGAACAGCATGAACACCATGGCGTTGGCGCGGCAGGCGCTGTTGATGGATTCACGCACCATGCTGAGCGTCAGGCGGCTGTTGAGGGCGGCGATGATGAAGGAGCCAAGCACACCGATGCCGGCGCTCTCGGTCGCCGTGGCCCAACCCGCGAAGATCGAGCCGAGCACGATCACCATGAGGAAGGTCATCGGCGCCAGACCGAACCACATGGCGCGCCAGAACTCTGCGGCCGTCTGGGGGCCGAAGTCGGCCGGGAGCCGCGGCGCGAGATTCGGGCGCATGATGGCGATGACGAGAATATAGAGAAGATAGATCCCCGACAGCAGCAGGCCCGGCATCGTGGCGGCCGCGAACAGGGCACCGGCCGAGATCTGCAGCATCTCGGCCATCACCACCAGCATGATGGCCGGCGGCAGCAGAATACCGAGTGTGCCGGCCGACGCCACAGTGCCCAGCGCCAGGCGCTTGTCGTAGCCCGCCTCGATCATCTGCGGCAGGGCAATCAGCGAGAGCAGGACGACCGCGGCGCCGACCACGCCGATCGGCGCGGCGAGGATCGTGCCCATCTCCATGACGGCAACGGCAAGACCGCCCGGCACGCGCTTGAGCAGGATCTCGGTCGCGGCCAGCATGTCCTTGGCCGATCCCGATCGCTCCAGGATCGCGCCCATGAAGATGAACATCGGGATCGAGACCAGGATCGGATCGGCGGCGACACCACCCCACATGCGCAGATTGAGGTTCTTCAAACCGGCGAGCTGAAAGGCATCGAACCACCAGCCGATCAGCCCGAAGGCGAGCCCCGTGCCGCCGAGCACGAAGGCGACGGGATAGCCGCAGAAGATCACGAAGAACATCGTGATGAACATGATCAGCGCGAGGTTGTCGATGAGCCAGTCGATCGTCATCGTCAGACCTCGAGCTGCGATGTGCCGAGGTTCAATCCGGCCTGCTCGACGGTGCGGCCGCCGAACATGTAGGCGAACAACCGCAGGACGACGCTGATGATGCCGAGCAGCAGAAGCCACAGCCCGATGTAGTACACGCCCTTGATGATCCAGCGCTGGGAGAGGCCGTTGGCGGAATCGGAGGCTTCACCCGTGTTGTAGGCGATCCACCACCACTCCCAGCCGAGGTAGACCAGCACGAAGGTGTAGGGCAGCGCGAAGCCCAGGCAGCCGATGAGCTCGATCCAGGCCCGGGACCGCATGGGCGCACTGCCGTAATAGGAATCGACGCGCGGATGCGCGTTGATGACGTAGTTGTAGCCGAGCCAGAGCGAGAAGATCGCGGCATGCAGGTGCCATTCGAGCTCCTGCAGCTTGGTGTAGGGAATGGGAACGCCGAACTTGCGGCAGACGACATCGAAGCACGTCACACACATCAGGACGATGAGCAGCCAGCCTGACAGCTCGGCAATGATCTGAAGAAGGCGATAGATCGCATTGGCGAGAGCCAGCAGCAGATCGCTCATGGAGGATTTCCAGCGCAGCAGAGGAAATGCAGCGCCTCGCCTGCTAAGGCGAGGCGCTTTGAGACGGCGGCAGCGTTACTTCAGATAGCCGATGCCCTTCCAGATCGCATAATCCTTGCGGAACGCGGTGAAGTGATCGAAGACCCGCTTGAAATTGGGGTTTTTAGCACTTTCTTCGGCCGCCACCTCGACCCAGGCTTTTTCGATCGCGGTCATGATTTCCGGAGGCCAGGTCTTGATCTCGACTCCGTGCTTGTCACGCATCTCCGTGAGGGCCTTCCACTGGTTTGCCTCACCCTCGGAGATCACCTCCTGGATGGTCATTGCGCAGGCGGCCTCGATCGCCGCCTTGTGCTGATCCGACAGTCCATCCCACTTGGCCTTGTTGACATAGACTTCCTGCCAGCTCGCCTGCTGGTGCCAGCCCGGGAAGTAGTAGAACTTGGCCACCTGATAGAAGCCGAACTTCTGATCCATCGCCGGCAGCGAGAACTCGGTGGCGTCGATCGTGCCGAGCTGCAGGGCCTGGAAGATATCGCCGGGTGCCAGGAGCTGCGTGGCAACGCCGAGCTTCTCCATGACCTTCGCGCCGAGACCGAAGAAGCGCATCTTCAGGCCTTTGAGGTCCTCGACGCTTTTGATCTCCTTGCGGAACCAGCCCGACGACTCCGGCGGGATGATGTTGCAGGGGATGTTGACGACGTTGTGCTTGGCGAACATCTCGCGCGAAAGCTGGAGTCCGCCGCCGTTATAGATCCACGCCATATACTCGGGGATCGCCGGGCCAAATGGCACGGACGAGAAGATGATGAAGGCCGTGTCGGCCTTGGCGAAGAAGCCGGGTGCGGAATAGGCAGCCTCGGCCGAGCCCTGGCTGACGGCCTCGATCGCCTGCAGCGCCGGGACCAGCGCGCCCGGCTCGTGGAATTTGATCTCGAGCGTGCCGCCGGTCAGGCGCGACACGTGCTTGGTGAACCGAATGCCGGCCTCACCGATCAGCGTGAGGCTGCCCGGATAGGCACTCGGCATGTTGAAGCGGACTTTTTTCTCCTGGGCCGAAGCCGAGGACGCGGCAATGATGCCCGCGCACGCTGTGGCGGCGAGCCATGACTTGAAACGCATTAAAACCTCTCCCGTGTGTTTCCCCTAAGTCTCATGATCTGTTCTTGCGACATCATTCTGCGTGATGCTTGCTGGTCGCCAGGCCACAAAAAACCGGACGCAAATACTGTCCGGTGCACAGTCGCCAACAGGCGGACAGTGGCACGCTGCCGCAGCCTTGTCAAAACAGATTCCGCGCGGAAATGAGGAAAAATCGTGCACCGGCAATGAATTGGCGGGGCGTGCGACGATCCCTGGAATCTACGCCGTTTCCTCGAACAGCTCGCGGCCGATGAGCATGCGGCGGATCTCGCTGGTGCCGGCGCCGATTTCGTAGAGCTTGGCGTCGCGCAGCAGGCGGCCGGTCGGATAGTCGTTGATGTAGCCGTTGCCGCCCAGCAGCTGGATGGCGTCGAGCGCGATCAAGGTTGCCTTCTCGGCCGCATAGAGGATGGCGCCGGCGGCGTCCTTGCGCGCGGTCTGGCCGCGGTCGCAGGCCTTGGCCACCGCGTACACGTAGGCCTTGCTGGCATTCATGGTGGTGTACATGTCGGCCACCTTGCCCTGCACGAGCTGGAAGGTGCCGATCGGCTGGCCGAACTGCTTCCTCTCGTGCACGTAGGGCATCACCACGTCCATGGCCGCCTGCATGATGCCGAGAGGACCGGCCGACAGCACCGAGCGCTCGTAGTCGAGGCCGCTCATGAGCACGTTGACGCCCTTGCCGACGGCGCCGACCACGTTTTCCTCCGGCACCTCGCAGTTCTCGAACACCAGTTCGCCGGTCGACGACCCGCGCATGCCCATCTTGTCGAGCTTCTGGGCGACGCGGAAACCCTTCCAGCCGGTCTCGATGAGGAATGCCGTGATGCCGCGCGCACCGGCCGCCGGATCGGTCTTGGCGTAGACCACGATGATCTGCGCGTCGGGCGCATTGGTGATCCACATCTTGGTGCCGTTGAGGATGTAGCGGTCGCCTTTCTTCTCTGCCCGCAGTTGCATGGACACGACGTCGGAGCCCGCACCCGTCTCGCTCATGGCGAGGCTGCCGACGTGCTCGCCGGAGATGAGCTTGGGCAGGTACTTGCGCTTCTGCGCGTCGGTGCCGTTGCGGCGGATCTGGTTGACGCACAGATTGGAGTGCGCGCCGTAGGACAGCCCGACGGCGGCCGATCCGCGGCTGATTTCCTCCATGGCGACGCAATGCTCCAGGTAGCCGAGCCCCGATCCGCCGTATTCCTCCTCTACCGTGATGCCGTGCAGGCCGAGCGCGCCGAGCTTGGGCCACAGGTGGCGTGGGAATTCGTCGGTGCGGTCGAGGTCGGCGGCGATGGGGGCGACCTCGTCGGCGGTGAACGAGCGTACGGTGGCGCGCAACTGATCCGCCGTCTCGCCGAGATCGAAGTCGAGTGTCGGGTATTCGTTGCGGATCGTCATGGTGTCCTCATGGCGCGCGATCAGGCGACGGATGTCTCCACGGAGCAATAGCAAATCAGGTAGACTTGGGCGAGTAGCGCAGGATTCACGCTTAGAACGGCCGATGGCGAAAGACTACGGCGAGATAGAGCAGGAATTCATCGCCGGGCTGAAAGGCCAGACGGGCAAGGACCTTGCCGAGTGGATGGCCGTCATCAGCGGCAAAGCCTTTGCCGGCAAGAACGACACCATCGACTGGCTGCGCCTGCAGGGGTTCGCCTTCAACTGGGCCTCGTGGCTGGAGCGCATCCATGCCAATGGCGGACAGCCCCTGTACGCGGACAAGCCGGTCG
>JBKKCB010000154.1:0-13826 GCA_046713545.1 Hyphomicrobiaceae bacterium
GGGCGCGTTGTGCAGATAGTGAAACTCGCCGATGGTCGTGAACCCGGCCTCCAGCATCTCGACGTAGAGCCAGGCCGCCACCGCCTCGATATCGTCGGGCGTCATGCGCGCGAGAAAGCGATACATCACCTCGCGCCACGTCCAGAAGCTGTCCTCCCGATCGCCGCGCCGCTCGGCGAGCCCCGCCAGGGCGCGCTGGAAGGCATGGCTATGCACATTGCCGACGCCGGGCAGCGCAATCCCGCTGCTGCGCTCGGCGGACGCGGGCGCCTCCACGCCTGCCGCCACGGCGGTGATCTCGGCGCCGTCGATCGTGATGAGCACATCCTCCGCCCAGCCCGTGTCGAGAAGTGCCCGCGCGACGTGAAGCTCGATCATGATTGCCTCATATGCAACGCGCCCTCGGCATCATTTGCCGGCTTTGCCGTCAATTCTCCCGCCGGGCCGCCCGCTCGCTCGGCAGACCCGGCTCCGATGAGCTGCGGGCTGAGGTTTTCTTGCATATTGGCAGGGAATGCGCGACCAATAGGTCAATCCGTCCAAAGGGAGCTCCGTCATGAAAAAATTGCACTATGGGCCGTATGCCGTGGCCGTGGCGCTCATGGTCCTCGGCGCTGGCGATGCCCTGGCCCAGAAGAAAACGCTGGTCGTCGGCATGGCGTCCGCGGACGCCGGCAAGCTCGATCCTCATCTGACCGCAACCACGCCCGACAAGGGCCTCCTCAACTGGATGTTCAACGGCCTGGTTCGGGTCAAGCCGGGGCAGGCAAGCCCCGAGTTCATCGAACCCGACATTGCGGAGAGCTGGACGTCGAATACCGCGGGGACGGAGTGGACCTTCAAGATCCGCTCAGGCGTCCAGTGCCACCACAACTACGGCGAGTTCACCGCCGACGACGCGGTGTACTCGATCAATCGCGCCGCCACCAAGGCGACCTCGTCGTTTGCCAACGATTTCTCCAGCTTCGACAAGGTCGAGGCCCCGGACAAATCGACAGTCAAGATCACGCTCAAGAACCCGGTCCCGGGCTTCCTCGGCTACCTCGCCAACTACCACGGCGGCAACATGGTCTGCAAAAAGGCCGGCGAGGAAATGGGTGCGGACTTCCAGAAAAAGCCGATCGGCACGGGCCCATTCGAGTTCGTCGAATACCAGCCCCAGCAGTTCGTGAAACTGCGTGCAAACAAGAAATACTTCAGGGGCGCGCCGCAGCTGGAGGAGATCACCTACCGCTATATCCCGTCCGATGCGAGCCGCGATCTGGCGTTCCAGTCCGGCGAACTCGACATGCTCTATGGCAAGCAGGACCAAACCTGGGTCGACCGGACTGCGAAGCTCCCGGGGGTCAAGGTCGCGACCATGGAGCTTGCCGAACTGTCGGCGCTCTATCTCAACACGACCGCCAAGCCGCTGGATGATATCCGCGTGCGCCGCGCCGTTGCGCACGCCATCGATCGCAAGGGCATGGTGATTTTCAAGGGCCCGGGCACGTCCCGCCCCTCGGTCTCCGTCGTGCCGTCGGGCTATCTCGGGACCGACCAGGAGGCGCCGCTCTACCCGTACGATCCGGAGATGGCCAAGAAGCTATTGGCCGAAGCCGGCTACCCCAACGGCGTCACCATCAAGACGATCCACACGACGCTGCCCGGCATGCAGAGCGTGATCGAGGCGGTCCAGGCGCAGCTCAAGAAAGTCGGCATCAACCTCGACATCGAGCTCGTGGAGCACGCCACCTTCCATGCCAAGATTCGCGAGGATCTTTCGCCCATCGTGCACTACCAGGCCGCCCGCTTTCCGGTCGCCGACATCTACCTGACGCAGTTCTATCATTCCAAGTCGCAGGTGAAGACACCGACCGCGGTGACCAATTTCACGCATTGCAAACTGGCGGATCAGGACATCGAGGCGGCGCGTATTGAGCCCGACGTCGCCAAGCAGAAGGCCTATTGGAAGACCGCCCAGGAGAAGCTGATCAAGGAAGTGTGCGGCATCCCGATCCACGAGCAGATGCAGATCTGGGCCTACAAGGACTCGCTTGATCTGGGCTACGAGCTCGTCGGCTCCCTCAATCTGTCGCCGCCGATCACCGAGAAGACCCGCTTCACGAAGTAAGCTGGTATTGGCTGCGGCGCGTTCCGGTCCGGGCGCGCCGCCATTCTTCGCGTGTGGTGATGACCGGCTTTCTCATTCGCCGCCTGAGCTTCGCCGTCGTGACGCTTTTTGCGGTCCTCACCCTGGTGTTCGTGCTGGTGCGGATCGTACCGGGCGACCCGGCCCAGGTGATCCTCGGCGACCAGGCCGGCCGCGAGGCGATCGAGGCCCTGCGGTCGCGGCTCGGCCTCGACAAGCCTGTCTGGCAACAGTACGTCACGTTTCTCGGCGGCGCGCTCAGGGGCGACTGGGGCGTCTCCATGGTGACCGGCCGGCCGGTCATCGAGGAAGTTCTGAAGGTCCTGCCCTGGACGCTGGAGCTGACGGCCGTGTCGCTGGTCCTCGGCACGGCCATCGGCGTGCCGCTGGGGGTTTGGGCGGCCGTCAACCGCAACCGCGCCATTGACTATGCCTCGCGCATCAGCTCGCTGCTGGGCTTGTCGTTCCCGCCCTTCGTCTCGGCGATCCTGCTGCTGCTCGCCTTCAGCATCCTGCTGCCGTGGTTTCCCGTCATCAGCGCGCGGACCGGCAGCGTGGGCGCCTGGTTTCAGTCGATCACGTTGCCGGCCATCAACCTCGGCTTGATCACGGCCGCCTACATCACGCGCGTCACACGCTCCGCCATGCTCGACGTGCTCGCCGAGGACTATGTGCGCACGGCGCGCGCCAAGGGCGTGCCCTGGCAGGTCGTCGTATGGCGGCATGCGCTGCGCAATGCGCTGATCCCCGTCATCACCGTCATCGGCCTCTATCTCGGCATCCTGATCGGCAATTCGGTCCTGACCGAGATCGTGTTCAGCCGCCCAGGCCTCGGCAAACTGATCGTCGGCGCCCTGAACCAGCGCGACTACACCATGCTGCAGGGCATGATGGTGATCTACACCCTGCTCGTGGTGGTGGTGAACCTCCTGACTGACCTGGCCTATGGCGTCGCCGATCCACGGGTGAAGCTGCAATGAGCACCACCGAAGCTGCACCCTCACCCGCCCCCGCGCCATCGACGCTCGCGTACCTGGCCAAGGCGACGCTCACCGCGTTCAACGCCAACAAGACGTCCTGGGTCGGCCTCGTCATCTTTCTCATCGTGGCGCTGGCCGCCATCGCCGCGCCGCTGCTGTCGCCGCACGATCCCGTCGAGCAGAACATTCTGACGAAGCTCCGGCCGCCGACGGCGGAGCACCCGTTGGGCACCGACGCCTTCGGCCGCGATACCCTCTCGCGTCTTCTGTACGGCGCGCGCATCTCGCTCGTCATCGGGTTCGTCTCGACCATCGCGGCCATGCTGATCGGCTCCCTGATCGGTATCCTCGCCGGCTGGTACGGCGGCCGCTTCGATACCTTCATCATGCAGGCGATGGACATGCTGCTGGCATTTCCGTCGCTCATTCTCGGCCTGCTCATCGTCGCCATGCTGGGGCCGTCGATGACGAACATCATCCTGGCCATCGCGCTCACCTCGGTGCCGGCCTTTGCGCGCATCGCCCGCGCCCCCACCATCGCCGTCAAGGAACGCGAATACATCGAAGCCTGCCGCGCGCTGGGATATTCGGACACCCGCATCATGGGCGGGCACATCCTCCCCAACATCTTCCCCGAGATCCTGGTGATGGCCTCGCTCTGGCTCGCCAACGCCATTCGCACCGAGGCGTCCCTGGCCTTTATCGGCCTGGGCGTAAAGCCGCCGACGCCGACCTGGGGCGGCATGATCCGCGAAGGATTTGAAAACATCCTGGACAGCGCGTGGCTGGCCATTGCACCCGGCCTCGCCATTCTGATCGTCGTCTTCGCGCTCAACCTGCTTGGCGATGGGCTGCGCGATGCCATCGATCCCAAGCTGAAGGGCGAGGCCTAAAGCCCGATGGTTCAGCCCGTCCTGTCCGTCTCCGGCCTCTCGACCGCCTTCCGGGTGGACGGGCTCTGGCGCACCGTCGTCAACGACGTCTCCTTCGACATCGGCCCGCGTCAGACGCTGGCCATCGTCGGCGAGTCGGGCTCGGGCAAGAGCGTCACAGCGCTGTCCATCATGCAGCTCGTGTCAGCGGTCAACGGCCGCATCGAAGGCCGCATTGCCCTTGAAGGCCAAAGCCTGCTCGACCTGTCGGAAGACGAGATGCGCAAGGTCCGGGGCAATCGCATCTCCATGATCTTCCAGGAGCCGATGACGAGCCTCAATCCTGTGCTCACCATCGGCTTCCAGATTTCCGAAGCCCTGATCTACCACCGCGGACTGTCGCGCGCCGAGGCCGAGGCCGAGACCATACGCATCCTCGAGCGCGTGCGCATTCCGGCCGCCCGCCAGCGCGTGCACGAGTACCCGCATCGCTTCTCCGGCGGCATGCGCCAGCGCGTCATGATCGCCATGGCGCTGGCCTGCCGTCCCAAGCTGCTCATCGCTGACGAACCCACCACCGCGCTCGACGTCACCATCCAGGCCCAGATCCTCGAGCTCATCAAGGTGCTGCAGGACGAGGAAGGCATGTCCGTCCTCTTCATCACGCACGACATGGGCGTGGTCGCCGAGATCGCCGACCGGGTCGTCGTCATGTGGCAGGGCCGCAAGGTCGAGGAGGGCGAGACCGGCCGCCTCTTTGCCGATCCGCAGCATCCCTACACCCAGGCGTTGCTCGCCGCCGTGCCGCGCCTCGGGGCCATGCACGGACAGCCGCAGCCGTTGCGTTTCCCGGTGACCGACATCAGGACCGGCGTCATCGCCCCTGCAGCACCGACAACCTCGACCATAGATGCCTCGGAACGCCCCGTGCTCGAGGTCTCCGGCCTGACGACACGCTTCGACGTTCGCACCGGCATTCTGCGCCGCGTCACCGGCCGGGTGCATGCGGTCGAGAATATATCCTTCAGTGTTCGCGCCGGGGAAACGCTGGCGCTGGTCGGCGAGTCGGGTTGCGGCAAATCCACGACGGGGCGGTCGATCCTGCGGCTGGTCCCGCCGTCCGCCGGCACCATCCTGTTCGAGGGCCAGGACGTCGGCCTGCTCGATCGGGAGGGTTTGCGTGCCGCGCGCCAGCGCATGCAGATGATCTTCCAGGATCCCTTCGCCAGCCTCAATCCCCGCAAGACCGTCGGCGCCGCCATCGCCGAGCCGATGGTCGTGCACGGCCTGTGCGATCGGAAGGCCGCACGCGGGCAGGTTGCCGAGCTTTTGCGCAAGGTCGGACTGGCGCCCGACATGGCCTTGCGTTTCCCGCATGAATTCTCGGGCGGCCAGCGCCAGCGGCTGTGCATCGCCCGAGCGCTCGCACTGTCACCGAAATTGATCGTCGCCGACGAAGCCGTGTCAGCGCTCGACGTCTCCATCAAGGCCCAGGTCGTCAATTTGATGCTCGACCTGCAGGAGGACCTGCGGCTGGCCTATCTCTTCATCAGCCACGACATCGCCGTGGTGGAGCGCATCAGCCACCGCGTCGCTGTGATGTACCTGGGGGAAATCGTCGAGATCGGCCCGCGTGCCGCTGTGCTGGAGAACCCGCAGCATCCCTATACCAAAAAGCTGATGAGTGCCGTGCCTCTCCCGGACCCGGCGCGGCGCCGTGCGCGTCACAGCCTCCTCAACGACGAGGTGCCGAGCGTCATGCGATCGGCCAACTACATACCCCCGGCCCGGGTCTACCGCGAGGTAACCCCTGGGCATGTGGTGCAGGACTGGAATGGATCGCCGGCTTTTGCCGGCGCATCCTCGGCTTAGCCCTGCGTCCGGGCGAACCCGCGACGAGGCTGGACATGAGTAAGGCCAGCCTTTCGGCTGGCCTCCATCTCATCGATCCCTTTTGTCCTTCTCGCCCTTTTCGCGGTCGCCGCGGCACGGAAGCGCGTTGATCCGGCATCTTTTCTTGACGGCGGCATCGCCGGCGATCCTCTCGCCCGCCTTGCCGATCCAGCTTTCGTTGGTGCTCGACCGGCTGCACTCGTAGCTCACGCGCTGGGCGTTGCTCACGTCCATATAGCGCTCGCCCCACAGGAAGCGGACTTCTTCCTGCCACGCGAGATCTGCCCTCTGCTTGGCGTTGTCCTCATCGAACGCCTCGGTTCCCGTGCGCGCCAATGCGGGTTTGCATTCTGGCCCGCGGTCGCCCCTGTCGTATTTGTCGTGACGATCGTATTTGTCGTGATCGTGATCGTGCCGGCGCTGATAACCGTAGACGCGCGGCTTCTGGTAGCGCGGCCTGTGCGGCTCATACACCGACTTGGTGTGCGGCCGGTAATGCCAGGCGTAGCCGTCCTGGGCCATCGGCTGACTGCTGGGCAGCAGCGCAGTCAGCGTGATCGCTGCCGCCGAAACGGCACCTGTGATGAAACCAATTTTCATGGGAAATACCCGCTCATTCTGAGTAATAACGCCGCTTGGGCACTGGATACCAACAGCCGTCTGCATCGCAGACGCGCCGCGGCCGCGGCGTGTAATAGCGATCACCGTAGTAACGGCGTTCGCCATCATAACGGCGCTCGCCGTAGTAGCGGCGCTCTCCGTAGCCTTCGTATGGATAGTCATATGGCGCGCATGCTGCGACCCCACTCGCAATCAATATCGCGGCCACGATCTTTTTTATCATCAAAGCCCCCATCACGCTGACCGTCCCACTTACTGACCGCAATTGGCGTCAGAACAGGCCTCCTCCGCAATACGTTATCCACAGCTTCCATGAGGTTTTGCACAATCCCCGCGCGGAGTGATCCATAAAAGCAACATCACGCTAAAACCCTATGAGTATTGCGGATATTCGCTTGCAAACACTTGTCGGCATCAGGCGCTTCGCTCACAGGTTGCTATTCGTGACTTTATTGTCATCCGTTTGCCTCAATGAGTCATACATGCGCCGTGATTCGTAACGATTGACGCGCGTTTTGCATCTTCGCGACACACGCACGCGACATCGAAGTTTCTATTCCGCGAACGCGCTGACGCTTTACGGTTCGCAGGATACGGAAATGGTGGCCCCGATCAGGGAAAAGTATTTCCTGCAGTTGAGGGGCTTTGCCGGCAGCGCTGCCGGCACGACGGACTTGTCCTCCTGTACCGCTGCGACGGCGTTGAACGGTGTCTTGAGCGCGGGAGGCCGCCGCTCGTTCGCCACCGCGAACGGGAAGCTCTTCTCGATCGTCTGGCCGGTGACCGTATCGCGCAGGCGGACATTGGCTTTGTAGACGCCGATGCCGCTCTTCACCGTCAGACCCAGTGAAAAGAAGAAAGTGCCGGGCTGTGTCGCCGCCTCGTGCTTGAGCGTGACCGTGGCCGGCTTCCCCGCAACGATCCTGCCATCCCGTCTGCGCAGATCGATGCTGACGTCGACGTTGAACCGCGCACCTGCGTCCCGCCGGTGCCAGCCGAAATCGCCCGGCTCGCCATAAATGTGCAGCGTGTCGCCGGACTTGAGGACGGGGCTGTCCACGGCGGTATAAGTGCCGAACGTGCGTACCTTGTCCTCGGCCAGCGTAAAATTGCGCACGGCGGGCGAGGTTTTGCCGGCACCGCCCGTCTCTTGCGCGCGCGCCGCAACGCTGCTCCCGGCGATGGCGATCAAGCCGATGGCAAACATGCGCTTTAGTGCCATGTGACACTCCCCGGACCGAGCCGCCCATCACGCACTAAGATCACGCCCTCGTGCGGCGCGCTGTCCCTCGGGGAACAGTCCCGTCATGGTCCGGAGGCTAGGCTGAAGGGTTGGCGACGTGCGCGGCCACCCGCAATCGTCCTTGATCTGATGGCTTGGCAATGCAATTATCAGCAAGGCCACGTAACGCATTGTGGGGAAATCATTATTAACGATGCGATTTGACGTTCTTGCTATTTGATCGCGGTATTTTGCAGCCTTCTTTTCAGTCGCCTGATGAGTTCGCGATGCATGAGGCACCAGGATTTGTCCCTGTCCTGCGCTACCAGGATGTCGGCCAGGCTGCTCGCTGGCTGTGCGCGGCCTTCGGCTTCAGCGAGCGCCGGTTGGCCGCCGATGCCTCGGGTGACGTCAGGTATATCCTGCTGACGTTCGGCCGCGGCACCGTGATCATCCGTCCCGTGTCCCACTCTGAATTCGACGACCTCATGGCGCAGCCCGATGATGTAGGCGAGGCCAGCACCCAGGTCTGCTACGTGGCCGTGCCCGGGCTCGATGCGCACTACCGGCGTGCCCGCGCTGCCGGTGCCCGGATCGAGCTTGCGCCGCAAAGTGACGGGCTCGGCGGCTCCTTCTACACGTGCCGCGACCTCGACGGCCACCTGTGGAGCTTCGGCACCCAAGACCACCGCGCTGCGACCCCGATGGCCTCACGCCTGAAATCAGGATCCCGGTTGGCCTCCCAGTTGACTTCGGTGGTGATGTTGGCTGCCTTGGCCGCGGGCGCCTGGGCGTTTCACGCCGGATATCTGAACGCGGTGAAGCCCCGCCCGTCGGTGACGGCATCGGTTGCGGTGTCGGTGCGGAGCGACACCGAAGCAGACGTGCTGGCATCGCTCCAGCGCACGGCGGCGGAGTTGGATCGCGCCCGCCACGAGAATGCCAGGCTCGCGGCAAGCGTCGCCTCTGCCAGATCACAGGAACAGCAGCAGCGCGCCGTTTCGGACCGGACCAATGCCGAGATTGCCAGCCTGCAGGCTGGCCTGACGCTCGAACGCAAGGCCCGCGATGTGGCGCTCGGGGAGGCCGCGAAAGCCGCGCAGGACGTGAAGGCACTGCGAGGCGAGCTCGAGCAGCAAAAGCAGCAGCGCACGGCCGCGCAAGAGCAGCTTCAGGTCATGATGGCGGCCTTGGTGGACGCCCGGCAGAACGCCGAGCCACCCCGCGTGCAGCATTCCAGCCTCCAGACCGGGGCAATTTCCAACTCGCCCACGCCGCGTCCCAACTCCGATCCGCGCATCACGCCCACGTCGCGCACGGTGCCGCCGCCGCCCGCCGAGGCGACCGCCTGCTATCGCCAGCTGATGGTCGGCAAGATCAACTGGGGCGGCGGCACCGGGTGGCTGCCCTCCAATGCGCAGGCGCTGTGTTCGGGGACGCGGAGCGCACGGCAGACCATCAACTGCTTCCAGGCGCAAGTCCGCGCCAAGCGGCCCTGGCGGGAGGCTGTCAATGCATGCCGGGCGACTTGATCCTTTGCCGGATCGTTTGCCTGCGCCCTTCGAAAGAAGGCTTGCGGCTGAATCGCGCTTGAGTGAGAATCTGCCGGCTGATTTGAATCGGCCGGATGCGAAGGAATGACGGCATGACGAGGCTGACGCTCGCCTCCACGGTGGCGCTTGTCTGTACCCTGGCCATGGGTTCGGCGCCGGACGCCCGCGCGCAGCAAAGGTCGATCGACAATCACGGCAATTGGACCTTCAACTTCAAATCGCGCAGACGCGCGCGCCCGGGGCCGAACCGGCTGACCGCCCGCGGCGTGCGAGATCGGCTCGCAGCAAGTCTCGAACCAAAGACAAGCCCGATACTCTGGTCAGGTTCGCCGATGGCGATGGGCGCCGTTACAACCCATCGAGCAAAGTGTGGTTTGACGGCAAGGGCTCATGCTGGTCGGGCAAGGACGCCTTCACCTTCAAGAAGGGCGCGTGGTTCTATGGTGATGCCGCCTGGACTCAATCGAGTACGACTTGGACGGCAGAAGGCGATGAGCAGCCCGAGCTGGTGAGCTGCGACAGCGACCCGATCTTCGCCGCCAATGTCAAGGAGCTAGCCGCAACGACGACCGGTTCGCCCATTGGCCCGGCGGCTACGGCCACGGCAACGCCGCGCTCCGGCGGCGACCTGCAGAAAGCTGGAGCAAAGGCGACGGGCTGCAGGAAGTATTTCGCCAACGTCGGCCAGATGCTGACTGTGCCGTGTGGCGACTGAGCCTGTCGCTCTCCAAAGCCATCCACTGCTGGCCAAGGCGTCACGCTGTCTGGGCGGTATCCCAGGGAACAGCGGCACCGGCTGCGGCATCGTAGGTTGGGCTCCTTGCACCAGGCCCATTCCCACGACGGTTGCAGCGAGCGTGTCATGGACGAACTCACACCCAGAATTATCGACATCCTGAAGCCGTACATGAGCGATGCCGGCGAGTGCATCGCCGCCGATGCGCCGCTGGCGCAACTCGACATCGACCCGCTGGATCTTCCCTTGATCGTCTTCGACATCGAGGACGCTTTCGGCATCCAGATGCGCTACGAGGACGTGGAGGCGCTGGCCAGCGTGGCATGCATCGTGAGGCACGTCCGGGGGCTGATCGAGACGCGGCCGGCAGGCCGGCGCCCGCTGGTGCCGGTCTCGACCATGGACCCATCGCGGAGCGCCTGGACCCTGTCTGGGTCAAGCCATCGCGCGCAGCGGCAGCTTGAGGCCGCCTGACACCGGCGTGCCGCGCGCAGCCTTATACTGCGCGCACGGTCTTGCCCGTAACGATATCCCGGACCACGCGCCCGCCCAGCCGCAGCAGGCCGGCCAGCGGCACGCGCGTGCGCGCGACGATATCCGCCAGCCGGATGTCGTCATCATCGCCGCAGGGCTGTTCCAGCACAGCGGCGGCCGCGTGCGGCGCGAACAGCTGCGTCAGAGCCACGCCCGTTCCGCCGTATCCGATGTTGAAGCTGATCGCATCTCCCTGCGCTGCAGCGCGAATGATCGGCAGGTCCGTCGCTGTCGAGTGAAAGTTGCCGCCCCAGGCGGACGCGATCGGCAGAGACTCAGGGCGCCACGGCGCGCTATGCGCCAGATGCTTTTTTAGCTTCTCCCGCACCCCGTCCGGTACCTCATAGTCCGATTTGGCCGCACCCAGGAACGTCTCCACGCCGCCGTAGATCAGGCGGCGCTGGTGCACGCGGTAGAAGATGTAGCTCTTGTTCAGCTCGACGATGAAGGTCTTCCCGCCCCCGAGCCGCGCGACCGTGTCGTCGTCGAGCACGTCCGTCTCGACCATGTAGTTGCGCACGACCTTGGCGCGCGGCGGTGAGGGCCCTGCGATGGAGCGTGTATACGCGTTGGTGCAGACCAGCACCTTTCCGGCTTCGACGACCGTGCCATCCGCAAGCCGGATGCGGGCACCGCGCGAGGCGGATGGTTCGATCGCTGCTACGGCCGCTTGTTCGCAGATGAGCGCTCCCTTGGCGATGGCCCGCGCCGCCAGCGCGCGCACCAGCCGGTAGGGGTGCACCGTAAAGGCGGAAAGCTCAAGCATCGGCCTGCCGTCGCCGCCGGGTTGCGCCATCATCCGGTGATCGATGCGGCAGTGCTCGAGCGCATCTGCGACCGCGCCAAGGCCGCTGGTGGTCAGGCGGCCCGTCGCCTGAAGCTGTAAAGTACACGGCCTGATCTCGCTCTCCGGCACAGTCGCGGCCAGCCACGCTCCCAGCGCGTGCAGCTTGCGGTTGAGGGTCCGCACGGCCCAGGCATGTTCGTTATGTCTGTCGGCGGTAATGAGCCACACCGGCACCGGCAGCGGCGAGAGCAGGCCGCCGTTGCGGCCGCTCGCGCCGTAGCCGACAAACTTCTGCTCCAGCACCACGACGCTCGCGCCGGGCTGTCGGTCGAGAACGGCGAGCGCGGCGGACACCCCGGCCAATCCGCCGCCGATGATGGCGACGTCGGCGGCCTGCGGCGGGCTGCTGCCCTGCAGCGCCATGCCCGCACCCTCCCGCTGCCAATAGCTCAGCGTTGTGGGCGGGCCTGTCGAGGCAATGACCAATCCAGTCTCCAGGCGCGCTGCACGATCACGCAAACGGGAAAAGCCGGTTTAGGACGAGCCACCAGGCAAATCCAGCATGTTCGGTCTCTCCGCCGTCCCCGCACATCGCCCGGACCGGTTCACCTGCACTGCCTCATATCTTTGCGTGCCGCGCGCGCATCGCCCAAAGAGCTGGCACGCGGGCAATCCGGCAGTCGCTCCACGTCTGGCGGGCGCCTTCGACTCCTGGTGCTGCACCGCCAAATTACATAGCCGCAAGAGAGGCTTATCCTATTGCATGAGGCGTCGTCGGAGAGATGGCATGGAAGGTGCAATTCACCAACTGTTAGCGCTATGTTTCGGGCGTGATCACTGATGCGGGGCTCTGTGATGCGTGATACCGGCGATTCCGGAATGCGGTCTGTCTCCGATTTGACGGATCTGACGCTTGCCGATGCCGGCAAGCTCATCGAGCAGCGTGAGGTGTCGCCCGTCGAGCTCGTTGACGCCGCCCTCGCGCGCATCGAGCGGCTCAATCCGCAACTCCACGCCTTCATCACCGTTACGGCCGATGCCGCTCGCGCCAAGGCGCGCGACGCCGAGACGCGGATCGCCAAGGGCGGCTATCGCGGCGGCTTCGACGGCATACCGTTCGCGCTCAAGGACAATGTCGAGACCGCCGGCATCCGTTCGACCTCACATTCCAAGCTGCTGTTCGACAACGTACCCACCGAGGACGCGACCGTCGCTGCCAATCTCTCGAGCGCCGGCGGCATCCTCGTCGGCAAGACCGCGACGTTCGAGTTCGCGCTCGGCGGCCCGTCGTGGGATCTGCCCTGGCCGCCCGCGGTCAATCCGTGGAGCCCGAAGCATCTGCCCGGCGGCTCGTCATCCGGCTCGGGCAGTGCTGTCGGCGGCCGCCTCGTGCCCGCCGCCATCGGCACCGACACCGGCGGCTCCGTGCGCTGGCCGGCCGCCGTCTGCGGCATCACCGGTCTGAAGCCCACCTACGGCCGTATCAGCCGCCGTGGCGTGCATCCCAACACCTTCTCCCTCGATCACTGCGGACCCATGACGCGCACCGTCGAGGATTGCGCCATCATGCTCGGTGCCGCGGCGGGCTTCGATCCGCTCGATCCCGGCAGCATCGACGAGCCGGTGCCCGACTACCGCGCCGCGCTCACGCTCGATCAAGGGCCTGCGTGTCGGTCTTGTGCGGCACTGGTACGCCAGCGATGCCACGCCCGAGGTCGTCAGTGCCGTCGATGCCGCCATTGGGCAGCTCACGTCGCTCGGCGCCATCGTCGAGGAAATCGAGCTTGCGCCCCTCATCGACTATGTCGACTGCAAGACCACCATCTCCATCAGCGAGCTCTATGCCATCCACGAGAAGGACCTGAAGACCCGGCCGCAGGACTTCGGCAAGCTGTTGCGCACGCGCGTCATCGCCGGCGGCCTGGTGCGCGCGGAAGATTATGTCCAGGCCATGCGCTGGCGCACCGATCTCACCACCAAGATGCTGGCGCACTTCGCGCGCTTCGACGTTCTCGCGACCGCGGGCTGGCTCAATCCGGCCGAGCCCAACGACCCGAAGGGCGGCGATTTCTTCAAGAACCGGGGGCGCATCGTCACCATGCCCTTCAGCCTGTCCGGCATCCCCGCGCTGTCGGTGCTGTGCGGCTTCTCCGCCGACGGCCTGCCGCTGTCGCTGCAGATCGGCGGCAAGCCCTTCGACGAGGCCACCGTCCTGCGCGCCGGCGACGCCTATCAGCGCAGCATGGAATGGCATTTGCGCAAACCGCCACTTGCTTGAACGATCGCGACCTGGAGTCCGCACCATGAAAAAAGAACCCGCCACGCGCGAAGACATCGCTGTCCTGGCCAAGACGGCCGGTCTCGACTTGCCAGCCGAATACTTCGACGAGCTTGTGGAAGCCTACCTCAACATCGAGCCCATGCTCATGCGCGTCCGCCGCGGCCGTGACCGGGCCGACGAGCCGGCCCACGCCTACGATCCGCGCAAGTTCATGCC
>JBKKCB010000155.1:0-4110 GCA_046713545.1 Hyphomicrobiaceae bacterium
AGTTTCCTGAATGATGGCCGCCGTCGCGCAGATTGACGCTGAGCGTGAAGTTGCAGCAGCCGCGGTTGCCAAGCGTGATGTTGGGCTTGCCGATTTCGGTGCGTGGACCATCGGAGGCGAAGAAGGCGTCGGCGGCGAAGTCGGCCTTGTTGGCCTCGACGATGTCCTTCAGGCCCTTGGAGCCGTTTTCCTCACCCATCTCGACCAGGAACTTGTGATTGAAGCCGAGCGAGCCGCGCGTGGCGAGGATGTGCTTGAGGGCCGCGATATGGATGAGCTGCTGTCCCTTGTTATCGGCCGTGCCGCGGCCGTAGACGCGATCGCCTTCGAAGGAGAGCGACCAGGGATCGCGATCGTTCTCCCAGCGGCCTTCCATGCCGAGCACGACATCGCCGTGGCCGTAGCAAAGCACGGTCGGCAGGGCGGAATCCTCGATGCGCGTGGCCAGCAGCACCGGACCGCAGCCCGCCTGCGGATTGGGGAAGATCTTGCATGTGTAGCCGAGCGGCTCAAGGTCCGGTTTGATGACGGTTTCGAGATAGCGCTGCAGATCGGCGAGGCGCGCGGGGTTCTGGCTTTCCGTCGGAACGGCGATGTAGCGCGCGAGATCGGCGAAGTAGCCGGCCTTGGCGTCGTCGTAATAGGACAGCGCGCGCTCGATGGCATCCGTGCGGGTCATGAAAGCTCCTGCGCTCAGGGCGTGACGACGGTGCGGCCGACGATCTTGCCGTCGCGCAGGCGAGCGAGCACGTTGCCCACATCGTCGAGGGGGCGCGTCTCCACCGGAAGGGAGGGCAGGCGGCCGGACTTGGCGAGCTGCATCATGTCGCGCATCTGCGCAAGGCTGCCGACGTAGGAGCCCATGATCGTGGCGGCCTTCAGCGGCAGCATCGGCACGGGCAGGGAAGCCGCGCCGCCGAAGAGCCCGACCACGACCACGATCCCGCCCTTGCGGATGGTGGAGAAACCGAAGCTGAACGACGCGGCGGCGCCGACGTAGTCGACCGCAGCAGCGACACCGCCCTTGGTTTCGCGCAGCAGCGCCTTGACGGCATCGGGCGAGGAGGGATCGATGGTCGCCTTGGCGCCGGCCTTGATGGCCGCATCCCATTTCGACTGGTCGATGTCGGCGACGATCGGCTGCACGCCGAGCACGGCTTCCGCCATGCGGACGCCGGAGAGGCCGACACCGCCAGCGCCAATGATGAGAAGATCACCGCCGCCCGCGAGCGCAGCCTTGGTCTTCACCAGCGCGCCGTAGGCGGTGATGCCCGAGCAGGCGTAGGTGCAGGCCTGGGCCTCGTCGAGGCCGGCGAAGTCGATGAGATAGCGCGCGTCAGGCACCAGGACGTGCGTGGAATAGCCGCCGTCGCGATTGACGCCCAGCGCACGCGGCTGATTGCACAGGTGCTCGTCGCCCGATGTGCACAAGCCGCACGTGCCGCAGCCGATCCATGGATAGATGACGCGACGCTGCCCGATGTGTGCGCGGTCGGCGGCGGCCGCGTCCGGCCCTAAGGCGATGACCTCACCGACAATCTCGTGGCCGGGCGTGCGCGGCGGGGCGAGGCTCTTGGCCAGGTCGACCTTGCGGCCGTTGCCGATGTCGAAATAGCCGTCCATCAGGTGGACATCGCTGTGGCACACGCCGCAGCCCGTGACGCGGACGAGAACCTCACGGCCCTTGGGCTCCGGCGTCGGATCGGTCTGCTTTTCAAGTGGTTGGCCAAAGCTGACGATTCGGTGGCTGTGCATGGTACGTCCTTACTGGTTTGTCTTCTCTCTCTGCAGGCGGGGAGAGCGGGGCTATCGACTCACACCGGCTTGAAGGTCCTGTCCATGGCAACATCGAGGAGGAATGGCTCGTTGCGGCCGAGCGCCTCCTTCATGTGCGTGCGCACCTCGTCCAGCGTAGAGGCGCGTGCGCCGCGCACACCGAGCGAACCCGCCAACGCGACGAAATCGATGGATGGATTGACGAGATCCATGGCTGGATAGTGGTCAGCCTGGGCCGCGTACTCGCGCATGGCGTTCATGCGTTGCTTGAGGATGCGGTAGGACCCGTTGTTGAGGATCACGAATACGGCGCAGCCGATCTTGTGATGCGCGGCGCTCCACAGCGCCTGCATCGTGTACATGGCGCTGCCGTCACCGATGATACCGACCACGGGACGCTGCGGCTGGGCGAGCTTGACGCCGACCGTCGCGGGCACACCCCAGCCGATACCGCCGCCGCGCAGGCCGTACCAGCTTTTCGCATCATCGCTGCGGATCAGGCTGCGCATACGGTCCGACGAGGAGAGCGCCTCTTCCACGATGATGACGTCCTTCGGCAGCATGTCGCCGAGCGTCTTCATCAGGGCCAGCGGATGCAGCGGCACACGGCCCGACAGGTCCTCGGCTTGCTTACGGGTGGTAGCGAGCCGCCCCGCGGTGTCGTTGGCGATAGCCTCGCGGCGCTTCTGTGTGCGTGCCAGTCCATCTGCGCCAAGATGGACTTTGATGGCGGCCGTGATCTCAGGAACCGTCGTCTTAGGCTCCGCCAGCATGGCAATCTCGGCGGCGTGGTTCTTGCCGAGCTCCCATGGATCAGTGTCGATATGGATGATCTTGAGGCCCGGCGGCACGGGGTCGGCCTTGGTTGGCAACGACTGCGTGAAGAGATCGCCACCAATGGACAGCAGCACGTCGTGCTTGCTCAGCGCCTCGCGGATTTGCGGCGACAGGCGCTGCATGTTGCCCTGGAAGAGAGGGTGAGAGGACGGGAAGGTGGCTCGGCTCGGAATACCTTCGGAATACACCGGTGCACCCAGCGCTTCCGCCAAAGCTGCAACCTGTGCCAAGGCGTCCGATTGCGCAACGGCATCGCCGGAAATGATGACGGGGCTCTTGGCCTCGGCGAGAAGGCGCGCGGCAGCGGCCACCGCTTCCGCATCGCCGCGCAGACCGCTGGCAACGCGCGTCGGCCGGCCGAGATCCATGTCGGCCGTGTCCTGCAGTACATCGACGGGCAGCGACAGGAACACCGGACCCATGGGCGGGGCCAGCGCGGTCTTGACGGCCCGATGCACGGCGCGCGGCAGATCGACGAGGCGCGTCACCTCCACCGACCATTTCACGAGCGGGCGCGCCATCTCGGCGAGATCGGCCCACAAGATCGGCTCCTGGAAGGTGAAGGACTGGTCGTGCTGGCCGGCCGTGACCAGCACGGGCGAGCTGGCCTTGCGGGCGTCGTAGAGCATGCCCATGGCGTTGCCGAGACCCGGTGCTACGTGGACGTTGCAGACGGCGACCTTGCCGGACGCCTGAGCATATCCATCCGACATGGCCATGACGCTCGATTCATTGAGGCCGAGGATGTAGGTGATGCCGGTTTCGACGGCCAGCGCGTCCATCAGCGGCAGCTCAGTCGTGCCCGGATTGCCGAAGATCATGTCCACGCCTTCCTGGCGCAGCAATTCGAGGAAGGCGCGCTTGCCCTGATACGACGGCATATCTTGTCCTCCAGGTTGTTGTTTCGTTATGCCGAGGGTCAGCCTAGTCCGGCGGCCGCAGGCAAGCAAAGCCTCTCGGCAGATCAGCCATGACGCGTGCCAAAGCGCTCAGTACTTGCGCAGAGCAACGCGGCGCGGCAGCCTGTTGCCAGGGAACAGCCAGAACGGGACAGCGACATGGCAGACTACGATCTGATCTTGAAGGGCGGGCGCGTGATCGACCCGTCGCAGAATCTCGACGAGGTGAGCGATGTGGCCTTCAGCGGCGGCAAGGCCGCCGCCGTCGGGAAGAACCTGAAGCCGGGCGCCAATACGGAGGTGCGCGACGTCAAGGGCTACATCGTGAGCCCGGGTCTCATCGACCTGCACACGCACGTCTACTGGGGCGGAACTTCGCTCGGCATAGATGCGGAGGAGTTCTGCCGCCTCTCGGGCGTGACGACAGCGGTGGACACGGGGAGTGCCGGGCCGGGCAACTTCGCGGGCTTCCGCAAGCACGTGATCGAGCGTTCGGACGTGCGCATTCTGGCGTACCTGCACGTGTCGTTCGCAGGCATCTGGGGTTTCTCCAAGACCATCATGGTGGGCGAGAGCGAGGACTTGCGGTTGATGGCGC
>JBKKCB010000156.1:0-12886 GCA_046713545.1 Hyphomicrobiaceae bacterium
ATCATCACAATGCCTATCTGGTGTGAGCGAAGGACGCCCCCGCGATGAGCGGCATCAATGATTTCGTGATCAAGTTTGCGACCGTCAACGGCTCTGGCTCGGCCAGTGCGAACACGATGTTCGCAAAGACGCTGTTCCGCATGGGCATCCCTGTGTCGCCCAAGAACATCTTCCCCTCCAACATCCAGGGGCTGCCGACCTGGTATGAGGTGCGGGTGTCGGAGGCGGGCTACCTGGCGCGCCGGGACGGCATCGACCTGATGGTGGCGATGAACCCGCAGTCCTACATCGAGGACGTGGCGGAGGTCGTGCCGGGCGGCTGGCTGCTGTATGACTCGACGATGCCGCGCGTGTGGCCGCGCACGGACATCACGATCATCGGCATCCCCATCGCGGCGATCTGCGCCAAGAAGTGGTCCGACACGCGCCAGCGCCAGCTGTTCAAGAACATGGTCTACGTCGGCGCGCTGGCGGGCCTGCTGGACATCGACCTGGATGTTCTGAAGGACGTCATCGCCGACCAGCTGAAAGGCAAGGAGAAGCTCGTCTCCGCCAACATGGAGGCCATCGAGATCGGCCGCCAGTATGCGCTGGAGCACTTCGAGGCGCCGCTGCCGATCCGCGTGCGCTCGGCCGAGAGCGCCAAGGGCAAGATCATGATCACCGGCAACGATGCGGCCGGGCTCGGTGCCATCTACGCGGGCGCCACGGTTTGCGCCTGGTATCCGATCACGCCGTCGACGTCGCTGGCCGAGGCCTTCGAGCGCTATGCCAAGCGCCTGCGCGTGACGAAAGACGGCAGGCGGCTCTACGGCATTGTCCAGGCCGAAGACGAGCTCGCCGCGATCGGCGTCGCCATCGGCGGCGGCTGGAACGGCGCGCGCTCCTTCACGGCCACGTCCGGCCCGGGCATTTCGCTGATGAGCGAGTTCCTGGGGCTCTCCTATTTCGCGGAAGTCCCTGTCGTGCTGTTCAACATCCAGCGCGGTGGTCCGTCGACCGGCATGCCGACCCGCACCGGGCAGCCCGACATTCTGTCATGCGCCTATGCTTCGCACGGCGACACCAAGCACGTGCTGCTGTTCCCGGCCAATCCCACCGAATGTTTCTCGATGGGTGCGGAAGCCTTCAATCTTGCCGAGCGGCTGCAGGCGCCCATCATGGTCATGTCCGATCTCGACATCGGCATGAACGACTGGATCACCGATCCGCTGGTCTGGGACGACACCAAGGTGCACGACCGGGGCAAGGTGCTGACTGCGGAGCAGCTCGACACGTTTCGCGAATGGAAGGGCCGCGACTGGGGCCGCTATCAGGACATCGATGGCGACGCCATCCCCTATCGCACGCTGCCGGGCACGCATCCGACCAAGGGCGCGTTCTTCACGCGCGGCACCAGCCACGACGAGAACGCCCGCTACACCGAAGACGGGCGTGTCCACGCCCGCGTGCTCGACCGCATCCGGCGCAAGTTCGAGACGGCTGCCAAGCTGGTGCCGAAGCCTGAGGTCAGCGTTCGCGACAAGACCAGCCGTATCGGCCTCATCTATTTCGGCGCCACGCGCCCGGCGGTGATCGAAGGCCTCGACCTGCTCGAGCGGGACGGGCTCAGGATCAACTCGCTGCGTCTCAAGGCCTTCCCGTTTTCGTCCGAAGTGAAGGCCTTCTGCGCGGCGCACGACCAGATCTTCGTCATCGAGCAGAACCGCGACGCTCAGATGCGGTCACTGCTGATGGTGGAAGCCAACATACCGGGTGAGAAGCTGATCCCGGCTCTCAGTTACGATGGAACGCCGATGACCGCGGCGTTCGTGCGGGGCGTGGTCCTCAAGCGACTGCGCCAGGATAAGCAAGCGGCCGAATAGGATCATCGATGAGCTACATCACCAAACCCGTTGCGCAGCACCCCGCGCTGAAGCGCAACACCCTGGGCCTCACGCACCGCGACTACGAAGGTACGATGTCGACGCTGTGCGCCGGCTGCGGTCATGACTCCATCACGGCCGCGCTGATCGAAGCCTGCTTCGAGATGGACCTGCCGGCGCATCGCATCGCCAAGATCAGCGGCATCGGCTGCTCGTCGAAAGCGCCGACTTATTTCCTCGGGCGCAGTCACGGCTTCAACAGCGTGCATGGCCGCATGCCGTCGGTAACGACCGGCGCCAACATGGCCAACCGGGACCTCGTCTACATCGGCGTTTCGGGCGACGGCGATACGGCATCGATCGGCTACGGCCAGTTCTGTCACGCGGTGCGCCGCAAGCTGAACATGACCTATATCGTCATGAACAACGGCTGCTATGGCCTGACCAAGGGCCAGTTCTCGGCCACCAACGACAAGACATCGCCGTCCAAGAAGGGCGAAGCAAACCCCTTCGACGCCATTGATCTGTGCCAGACGGCGATCCAGCTCGGCGCCGGCTTCGTGGCCCGTTCGTTCTCGGGCGACAAGCGCCAGCTCATTCCGCTCCTCAAGTCCGCGATCAGCTACAAGGGCTTCGCGTTTCTCGACGTGGTGAGTCCGTGCGTGACCTTCAACAATCATCCCGCCTCGACCAAGAGCTACGATTACGTGCGCGCCCACAACCAGGCGATCGACAGACTCGATTACGTCGAAGAGAAAGAGGAAATCACCGCGGACTACGAGGCAGGCACCTCGGTCGCGGTGGAAATGCACGACGGGTCGAAGCTCGTGCTGCACAAGCTCAACGGCAGCCACGATCCGCGCGATGCCGATGCCGCGATCATGACCATCCGCAAGAATGCGGCTAAGGGCCAGGTCGCCACCGGCGTGCTGTATATCAACGAGCAGCAGCAGGACCTGCACGACGTGCTCGAGACCGACGAACGGCCGCTGAACGAGCTCCCGATGGCCGAGCTCTGCCCGGGGTCCAAGGTGCTCGACGGCATCAACGCGCGGCTGCGTTAGGTTCCCACGACCAGCGGGGCCGTCAGGCGCCGCAAAGCAGCCAGCGCCGACAGCGCCGTGACCTTTCCGGTCGCCGGATTCTCCGGTGAAGGGATGTTCTCGATCGTCACGGTCAAATTCGACGAGTTCGACACCGCCTCGATGGTGTGAGTGTTGCGCGTGACGCCGGGATCGGCCCAGATTTCGATGCGCGTGCGATCGGGCCCGATGCCGGCCAGCGACAGGGCGACCGCGACGTTCACGTTGGCGGGAAACCCGCGGATCGCCTCGCGCGCGGTGCCTTCGAAGACCCGCAGCGGCTCGGTCAATGCCTGCAACGAGATGCCCTGCTTCTGAAGATACGGCGCACCTTCGAGGCCTTTCGGCGGTTTGCGCGTGCGGATGCGGACGCTCTCGACCTCGCCCTCCGCGATGGCGCGGATGGCATCGAGCCCGGCGAGGGCCCCGGTCGGCACGATGATGCGTGCGCCTGTGACGCGTGCGCGCTCGACGAGATCCATGTGCTCGAGCAGCTGGCCGACGGAGAGCGGCATGAAAATGCGCCCCTTCTCAATTGCCGGGCGGGCGACCTCCGCAAACAACGCCCCGGGCACGCATTCGAGCACGACATCGGCGTGATCGGCGAGTTCCGAAAGCGACACCAAAAGCGGCTGCGACCGGAAATCGGCCAGCTTTGCGGCGGCCTTCGGACGGTCGCGCACCGCGACGGCCGACAGCGCGATCCCCGGAATGTCGCCGCCGTCGATTTTCCGGGCGACGGCCATGCCGATCGCGCCGAGGCCTGCGATGCCTAGCCTGAGCGATTTCCTGTTCATCCTGTTTCCAATGCCGTGCCCGCACTCATATTTCGATTGGTTCCGTTCGGTATGGCCGAAGTCCAAAAAATTAGGCGAAAGACCCACTAGCCGAGCGGATGATAGCGCTGGACCGGCGGGATCGATCACGGCACAATCCCGGCAAAAGGCCATTAAGGCAAGTCGTTGCAACACCGGCGCAAGGCCGATGTGGGAGGGACGTTTGGACCGCGCAGCCGCGCCGCACGCGACCGGTAGTGCTATCTCTCCTCATCGCGAGGCGCTTCTCAGCGTGCGCGATGTGTCGGTGCGTTTCGGCGGCATCGTGGCCCTTGATGGGGTGTCGTTCGATGTGCAAGAGGGGCAGATTGCCGGCCTGATCGGGCCGAACGGCGCGGGCAAGACCACGCTCTTCAATTGTCTCAGTCGCCTCTACATCCCCAATGGCGGCGAGATCCACGTCGAGGGCAAATCGATCCTCGATCAGCCCCGCCACGCGATCCCCATCATCGGTCTGGCGCGCACGTTTCAGAACGTGGCCCTGTTCGATCACATGAGCGTGCTCGATAACGTCAAGGTGGGCTGTCACAGCCAGAGCACGAACGGCTTCATTCGCAATGCCCTGCGCCTGCCCGGTGTCGCGGCCGAAGAGCGCCGCATCACGGAGCGGGCCGATGAATTGATCGCCTTCATGGACCTGAAGGCCTTCACTCACGCGCCGGCGGGCGGTCTTCCGTTCCCAATCCGCAAACGCGTGGAGCTGGCCCGTGCGCTTGCGGCCAAGCCGAAGCTCCTCCTTCTCGATGAGCCGGCGGCAGGTCTCAATCACGACGAGGTGGCGGTGCTTGCCGGCCAGATCCGGCGCATCCGCGACCTGCAGAAGGTCACCGTCCTCCTTGTCGAGCATCACATGAGCCTCGTGATGGCTGTATCCGACAAGGTGATCGCCATCGATTTCGGCAAGAAGATCGCCGAAGGCACTCCGGCGGAAGTCCAGCGCGATCCCGAGGTGATCCGCGCCTATCTCGGCGGCGAGGCAGCCGCATGAACGTGCTTCTTGCAGTCAAGGATCTTGCGGCATTTTACGGTCCGTCGCGAGCCCTGCAGGGAGTGAGCTTCGAGCTGGCGCAAGGGGGGATCACCGCGCTGCTGGGCGCCAACGGTGCCGGCAAGACGACGACACTGCGCGCCATCTGCGGCATGGTTCGCACGGAAGGGTCCATTCTCTTGGATGGCCGCCCCGTCAATGGCCGGGCCACGGAAAGCATCGTCCGTCTGGGTGTCGCGCATGTGCCGGAGGGGCGCGGCACGTTCACCGCGCTGTCCGTCGAGGAGAATCTGCGCGTTGCCGCCTACACGCGCCGCGACCGGTCGGCCGTGCGGCACGATATGGACATGGTGTTTTCCTACTTCCCCCGTCTCAAGGAGCGGCTGCAGCAGCAGGCCGGCACGCTGTCGGGAGGCGAGCAGCAGATGCTGGCGATCAGTCGCGCGCTGATGCTCAGGCCGCGGCTGATGCTGCTGGACGAACCGTCGTTCGGGCTGGCGCCGCTCATCGTGCAGGAAATCTTCCGCATCATGCGGCGCATCAATCAGGAGACGAAGGTGTCCCTGCTGCTGGTCGAGCAGAATGCGGCACTCGCTCTCGATCTCGCCGACCAGGCTTACGTGCTCGAGACTGGGCGTGTGGTCATGTCGGGAGACGCTGCATCGATCAAGAACAACGAGCAGATCCGACGATCCTATCTCGGCTATTGAGAGCGAAGGCATGGATGAACTGCTGCAGCAGGTGGCTTCAGGGCTCGCGAACGGCGCCATCTATGCGCTCGTGGCACTGGCGCTGGTGATGATTTTCGTCTCTACCGATCACATCAACTTCGCCCAGGGTGAGATGGCGATGTTCAGCACCTATCTGTGCTGGCAGCTCATCCAATGGGGCTTCAGCTTCTGGATCGCCCTGATCGCCGCTGCGATGATTTCCTTTGTCCTGGGCGTCACCATCGAGCGCACGATCCTGCGCCCTTTGCGCCACGCGTCGGTACTGTCGATCGTCGTTGTCTTCATCGGATTGCTGGCGATCTTCCATTCCATGGCCGGCTCCATCTGGAGCCACACGATCAAGGAATTTCCGTCGCCGTTTCCGAAAATGGTGTTCTCCGGTTCAGGTTACATCGGTCCCCACCAGATCGGCATGATCGCGGTGACGCTGATCCTGCTGTGCGCCTTGTTCGCCTTCTTTCGTTTCACGCCGCTCGGACTGGCCATGCGTGCGGCCGCCCAGAACCCCACGTCCGCGCGCCTCGCCGGCGTGCGCGTCGATTGGATGCTGGCGTTGGGCTGGGGCCTTGCAGCCGCGATCGGGGCCGTGGCCGGTGTCATGGTCGCGCCCGCCGTTTATCTCGAGCCGAACATGATGGCCGGCATTCTGCTCTACGGCTTTGCAGGTGCGCTGGTCGGCGGCATCTCGAGCCCGGGGGGAGCCGTCGCCGGGGGTTTCATCGTCGGTATTCTGGAAAATCTCGTGGCTTTTGTCGGCAATCAGATCGAGCGCCACGCGGGCGTGTACATCATCGGCAACGGTGAAAAGCTGACCGTTGCGCTCATCATCGTCATTACCGTGTTGACGCTTAGGCCATCCGGCATATTCGGCCGCGTCACCGTCAGGAGAGTCTAGCGTATGGCGGTCATCAACCCCGCAGCGACGGACGAAGCGGTGTCCGAGGCCGCGCCGGCACGCAGCGTCCCGGTCTGGGTTTGGATCGGCGTGCTCGTCGCGGCGCTGCTGCCGATCGTTGGCGGCAAGACCGGACTGATCTCGAACTTCACGTTCCTTCAGCTCAGCCTGATGATCGTCTATGCCATTGCGGTGCTGGGCTTGAATCTGCTGACCGGCTTCAACGGCCAGATCTCGCTCGGTCACGGCGCTTTTTTCGCGGTCGGCGCCTATACGGCGGCGATCCTCATGGATCAGGCCGACTGGCCTTACTGGTCGACGCTGCCGATGGCGATGCTCACATGCTTCGTGGTGGGCTATCTCTTCGGCCTGCCGGCGCTGCGGCTGGAAGGGCACTATCTCGCACTGGCAACGTTCGCGCTGGCGATCGCGGTCCCCCAGATGCTGAAATACCGGCATCTGGAACCGTTCACGCACGGCGTGCAGGGCATCAACCTCATCAAGCCCGACGCGCCCTTCGGTCTGCCGCTGTCGGCGGACCAGTGGATGTATTACGTCGTGCTCGCGTGCGCCGTCTTGATGTTCTGGATGGCGCGCAATCTGCTCGACAGCCGCTCGGGACGCGCCATCATGGCCATCCGCGATCAGCCGCTCGCGGCGGACACCATGGGTATCAATACCGCGCGCTACAAGGCCGTCACTTTTGGCATCAGCGCAATGTGCACGGGTCTGGCCGGCGCCCTGCATGCCATCATCTTCGAGTTCGTTTCGCCGGACAGCTTCAGGTTCGAGCTGTCGATTGCGCTGCTTGTGGGCGCGGTGGTGGGCGGCATCGCGTCTTTGCCGGGTGCCGTCATCGGCGGCATCTTCGTGCAGGTGATCGAGAAGTATGCCGATGCGCTGACGCGAAAGATTTCCGCCAGCATCCACCTGCCGATCGAGCTCGAGCCGTGGACCATCTACGGCATCGTGCTGATTGCGCTCATGTACTTCATGCCTGTGGGCATCGCGGGGGGACTTGCGACGTTGTGGGGCAAGCTGACACGACGATGACGAGACATCCGGAGAACGTCTAACGACAACGGTGGAGGAAGCAAACAATGGCCAAGCTGAGTTGGATGATTGCTGCCGCTTCGGCGCTGACGCTCGCAGGACTGACTGGACCGGCATCGGCCCAGAAGAAATATGACGAAGGTGCCAGCGATACCGAGATCAGGATTGGAAACACGAACCCTTACTCAGGTAACGCCTCGGCCTACGGCGTGATCGGCAAGACCATCGAGGCGACGTTCAAGATGGTCAACGACAATGGCGGCATCAACGGACGCAAGATCAACTTCATCACCTACGACGACGGCTACTCGCCGCCCAAGACCGTCGAGATGGTGCGCAAGCTGGTGGAGGAGGACAAGGTTTTGTTCGTCTTCCAGACGCTTGGCACGCCGCCCAACACGGCGATACACAAATATATGAACGCCAAGAAGGTTCCGCACCTGTTTGTGGCGACCGGCGCTTCCAAATGGGGCCATCCGAAGGAATTTCCTTGGACCATGGGATGGCAGCCCGACTACGCCACGGAGGCCGCCATCTATGCCAAGCACATCCTATCGACGGTGAAGGACGCCAAGATAGGCATCCTGATGCAGAACGACGATTACGGTAGGGACTACCTCAACGGCTTCAAGAAGGGCCTCGGCAAGGACAACGAGAAGCTGATCGTGCAGCTCGCCACCTACGAGGTGACCGACCCCACGGTCGACAGCCAGATGATCCAGCTCAAAAACTCAGGTGCCAACGTTTTCTTCAATATCACCACACCCAAGTTCGCAGCGCAGGCGATCAAGAAGGCTGCCGAGATCGGTTGGAAGCCGGTGCACTATCTCAACAATGTGTCCTCGTCATTTGCCACGGTCTTCAAGCCGGCAGGGCTCGAGGCCTCGCAGGACATCGTCCTGGCGCTCTATCGCAAGGATGCGAACGATCCGCAGTGGGCTTCCTCGCCCGATATAGTCGCCTGGAAAGCCTTCATGGCCAAGTATCAGCCCGCCGTCGACATCAAAGACGATGGCGCAAACTACGGCTATGCAGTCGCCCATACGCTCGTCGAAACGCTGAAGCGTTGCGGCGACGATCTCACGCGCGAGAACATCATGAAGCAGGCGGCAAGCCTGAAGAATCTGGATAACCCCATGTTGCTGCCCGGGATCCAGATCAACACGAGCGCAACAGACTTCTATCCGATCCAGGCCGTGCGCCTCGGTCGCGTCAAGGGCGAGTCGTTCGAGCTGTTCGGCGACGTCCTGTCGAGCGAGAGCGAATAGCCGGCGCTACATGGAATAAAAGGGGGGGTGCGGCCGCCGGTCTTCGGATCGGCGGCTGCTTCAACATCTTGGTCAGTCTTTGCGCCAGTCCGAGCGCGACTTGAGAATCATTTGCGCGCCGATGATGACGATGGCGACACGTGCGAGGTGATGCATCGCCACGTAGGCGACATCGAGCCCGAGAATGAACGCCAGCAGGTTGAGCTCCGTCTGGCCGCCGGGCGCGAAGGCGAGCAGGACCGAGACCGGATCGAAACCGGTGAAGTGCGAGACCAGCACGACGACGACGGACGTGATGGCCAGCAGCACGAGGGTATTGGCGATGCCCCAGACCATCGTTCCGGTGAATTCCCGCATGGTCAGCCCGCGGAACTGGCATCCGAGCAGAACGCCGACACTGATCTGAGCGAACGTGAGGACTTCCATGGGCACTTTGGCGGTGGTCAAACCGCTGGCGTGGATGATGCCGCTGACGAGCATCGGGCCGACGATGGGAGCACCGGCGATTCCCAGACGGCGCGCGGCCCACCATCCGCCCCATCCCATGGCAATCAGGAACAGCATGTCGGCGATCGACATGTCGAGGAGGCGCACGCGGCTGGCGATGGCCGTGCCGATCGCCAGCCCGTCATGCCATTGCAGCCAGAGCGGCAGCGAGAACACGATGATGAGAATGCGTGTTGCCTGGACGAGAATGACCGCGCGCTGGTTGGCGCCGGCGTCCTCTGCCATGGCCGTCATGTCGGTCAGGCCGCCGGGGACTGCGGAAAAGAAGGCGGTCGGACGATCGAATCCCGCGAACCGCTCGTAGAACACGAGGCTGACGATGATGATGAGCGCCATGAACGGCACCAGCACGGCCAGGCTGACGAGCATGCTGCCGGCCCGGGCAAAAAGCAAAGGCGTGAAGGCGCTGCCGACAGCCACGCCGAGGACGGCGCGCATGGGAATCGCCAGGAGCTTCGGCCTGTGGATCGGGGCGTTGAGGACCGAGGCGATAAGGCAGGCGGTGAGCGATCCGAGGAACCACGGCAGCGGGACATGAAAGTAAACGAAGATGATCGATCCGAGCGCGCCGATCAGCAGGGCCAGTACCGCGGGAGCGAGATCTGCCGCTAAACTGCGCAAAGATCTGCGTGCCGGGAGCATCTTGCGCGTGCTGGTGGGTTCACCCCCGTCATTCATCTGTTGTGCCCGATCCCGCTGCGCTATCGCCACACGATGGTGCCGACAATCGCCGCAGAGAGCAACGTGGCCAACAGACCCACGAGCAGCGATTTCGGCGCCATGGCGACGATGTCGTCGCGCCGCTCTGGAACCATGGCCGTCAGCCCTCCGACCATGATGCCGAGCGATCCGAGATTGGCGAAGCCGCACAGCGCGTAGGTCATGATGAGGCGTGACCGCGGTGAGAGCGCTTCGGGCGGCAGGCGGGCGAGATCGAGGTAAGCCAGAAATTCGTTGAGGACGACTTTCTGGCCGATGAGGCTTCCGGCCACCACTGCTTCGCTCCACGGGATGCCGAGCAGGAAGGCGATCGGGGCGCAGAGCCATCCCAGAATGCCCTGCAGCGTGAGCGTGAAACCCAGGGGCCTCGTCAGCACGCCCAGCAGGCTGTTGGCCAGCGCGACGAGCGCGACCATCACGACCAGCATGGCAGCCACGGTCGCGAGCAGCTTGAGCCCATCGACCGTTCCTTGCGCCACGGCATCCATGCTGGAGCGCGGCGGGTTGTCGAGTTCGATGCTGGCTGACGCGGGACCGCCCTCGAAGCCAGCCGGAACAGCCAGGCGGGCCAGCATCAGGGCAGCCGGCGCATTCATCAGCGACGCCGCCAGCACGTGCCCCGCGGCACCCGGCAGAACCGGTTCGAGCACGGAGGCATAAAGCGCCATCACGGTGCCCGCCACCGTCGCCATGCCCACCGCCATGGCGGCAAACAGGGCGCCGCGTCCCATGCTTTTGAGATAGGGCCGCACCAGCAATGGCGCTTCGACCATGCCGACGAAGATCTTGGCTGCAGCCACGGTGCCGAGCGGTCCGCCAATGCCGAAGCTCTTCTGCAGGAGCGTCGCGAAGAGTCCGACGACGCGCTGCAACACGCCCCAATGATACAGGAGGCGGGCCAGTGCGCTGATCAGCAGAATCAACGGAAGGGCGTGGATCGCGAGGATGAACTGGCTCTCGGGACGCGCCACCTCGAACGGCGCCGGACCGCCCGACAGATAGCCGAACACCAGAAGCATGCCCTCCTGCGTGGCGTGCTGCAGGGCCGCCACGCCTGCGCTGACGAGATCGAAGATCGCCTTCGATCCGGGAAGCCGAAGCAGGACGATGGCGATGGAAAACTGAAGGGCGAGGCCGATGGCGACGGCTCTAAGCGCCGGGCCTCCTGTCAGGAACGCTCTGTCCTCGGACATGGCGAAGACGAACAGGGGGATGGCGACCACGCCCAGCAGGCTCTGCAGCGCCAGCTCCATATCCCGCCCCACTAGTCCCGCCAGGTACGTCTGGTGCAGGTTAGCTGTTCATGGAGCGGGCCACCAAGCCCATCATTCAGGCATCAGACCTGCGACGCAACGGCTCAGCGCCCACGCCCATTCCCGGCGATGACACATTCTGGGGCTAAACCGCAGCGAATCGGTGCCGCCGCGCGCGGCGTATGCAAAGCTCAACCCGTCGTGTCAGAGACCGCAGTCACATCATCTGAACAGACCGGAACTCCGCAGGCGCCCCACACGCCGCGCGGTGAGGAGAAGCGTGTCGCACGTGGGCCACGACCCGCCCGCACCCCAAAGCCTCCACCGGCCGCCCGTCGCACTGGCCCGCGCGCGCTCGTGTTCTATCCCCTGCTTGGCCTGGCCTGCCTGACCGTTGCCGTCGCGTCCTTCATCGTGCTGGCGAACCCCGCCGACATCGTTCGTGATCGCCTCATTTCGCACGCCAAGGCGCGGCTCGATCGCGATCTGTCCGTTCGCGGCGGAGCATCGCTGACGTTTCTTCCGTTCGGCGTCGTGCTGCGCGACGTGGAGCTTTCCGCATTTGCCGATAAGCCAGGGCCTGCGCTCGTGCGTGCAGCCGCCGTGGATGTGCGCGTCTCACTGCTGTCGCTGCTGCGGCAGCGCGTCGTCGTCAACGCGGTGACGATGACGCAGCCGGAGATCAACCTCTCGGTCGATGCGGCTGGCCGGCGCAGCTGGGATTTCGCATCATCGAACGACCACTCTGAGGTGCGCCCCGTTCGGCTGGCTCAGCTCGCGCCGCGGCTGGGATTCGGCAAGGACTTGCCGCCGGATCTGTACGGTGGGCAGGCGAGCTCGGACAGTGCGAGCGAGGTTCGAGAGCGGGGCGCCGGGACACCCGGCTCCGATTCCGCCATCGACGTGCGTGCGCATGATGGAACCATCCGCTACAGCGACGCGCGCACCGGCGCGACGAAGCAAGTCACCGGCGTCAATCTTCGCGTTGGCCTGAACGGTCGCGCCCGTCCAGCCGATCTGTCGGGGAGCTTCATTTGGTCCGGTGAACCGGTGTCGCTCGAGGCACGCGTGGACGCGCCTTCTGCACATGCCGATATCCGCCTGAGGAGCCGCGCACTCGAAGCAGCCTACAGCGGGCGCCTTTCATTGGCGGGCGCACTGGTGCTCGACGGGCGCCTGACCGGAAGGTCGCCATCGATCAACGCGCTTGGGCGATGGGTGAAGGGCGCGGACCTGCACATGGAACCGGGGGCTGATGCCGGTGCGGCTATCGATGGCCAGGTGAGACTGTCTGGTGCTGTGCTGGACCTGACCGACGCAACCGTCACCGCCAATGGAACAACCGCCGCCGGCTCGTTCTCCGTCGATGTATCGCGGCCGCAACCTCTCGTCAGGGCCGACCTCAAGCTCGCAGCACTTGATCTGGACCGCGCGCGGACATCAGCGCCATCAGGTGCCGCCGGCCAACCGCCGCTTAATTTAAAGGCTGCCACGGATGATGCGCGCTCGATCGATGATCTGCTGAAGCGCCCGGACGGCAAAGGGACGAAGGGTGATCCTTCTGCAGCCCGGCCGCAGGATTATGCGCGCCAGACGTCGCGGGATTGGAATACTCAGCCAATCGATTTATCGATCCTGCGGCTAGCGGACCTGGACGGCCGTTTCGAAATCGGCACGCTGCGCTGGCG
>JBKKCB010000157.1:0-11280 GCA_046713545.1 Hyphomicrobiaceae bacterium
GGTCTGTTCATCGGCCTGGACGGCGGCGTGGATGGCATGGTGCATCTGTCCGACCTGGACTGGAACCGGTCCGGCGACGAAGCCATCAAGGATTTCAAGAAGGGCGACAATGTGAAAGCCGCCGTTCCCGACGACGACAGCCAGAAAGAGCGGATCTCGCTCGGCATCAAGCAGGTTGCCGGCGATCCGATGGAGACGATCGGCAAGTTCAAGAAAGGCGATGCCGTCACGTGCGAGGTTATCGTAGTGGAGCCGAACGGTCTTCAGGTCAGGCTCGCAGACAGCGACATCACCACCTACGTCAAGCGGTCCGATCTCTCGCGCGACCGGTCCGAGCAGCGGCCTGAGCGCTACAACGTCGGTGACAAGGTCGATGCCGCCATCATCGGCCTCGACAAGAACAGCCGCCGCATCACGGTGTCGATCAAGGCGCTCGAAATCGCCGAAGAGAAGCAAGCCGTGGCCCAGTATGGCTCGACGGACTCGGGTGCCTCGCTCGGCGACATCTTCAAGGCGGCACTCAAGAAGCGCGAAAGCGGCGACGACACCAAAGAGTAAGGCCGCTCGACTCGAGCTTAGATACCTCTGACCGCGCCTTCTTCCGTTCGCCACGGATCAAGGCGCGGTCAGGCGTCTGCCAATGTCGTTCGTTGGCTCTCGCTGGCGCCTGAACCCTGCAATGCGGAACACCACATGAGCCTCGAGACGGAAGCTATCCTCGATCGCAGACGCTTGCGGCGTCATCTCACGTTCTGGCGCGTTGCAGCTGTTCTGGCCGGCGTGATCGCTGTGGGAGCACTCATATTCAAAAGTGCGGGCGGGGTTTCTCTCGGCGACCGGCATATCGCTCGTGTCAATATCGAGGGCATCATCACTGAAGACAGCGATCAATTGAAGATGTTCAAGAAGATCGCCAAGGACAGAAGCGTCGAGGCTCTGATTCTCTTCATCAATAGTCCGGGAGGAACCACCAGCGGGGGTGAGGCCGTGTTCGAGGCCATCCGCGGCGTCGCAGCCAACAAGCCGGTCGTGGCACAGTTTGGCACCGTGGCGACATCGGCTGCCTACATTGCGGGCCTTGCCACGGACCAGATCGTGGCGCGCGGCAACACGATCACCGGCTCGGTCGGTGTCATCTTCCAGTGGGCGGAGGTGTCTGAGCTTCTCGGCAAGCTCGGCGTGAAGATGAATGAGATCAAGAGCGGCCCGCTGAAGGCCAATCCCTCTCCGTTCCAGCCGGTGGACGAAGCCGGCCGCCAGAACGCTCAGCAAATGGTGGCCGAGTCGATGCGGTGGTTCGTGGGCCTTGTATCGTCCCGCAGGCAGATCGATACCAAAGCCGTACCGGGGCTCGAGCAGGGGCGGGTATATTCTGGGCGGGAAGCCCTCGAGCACAAGCTGATCGACAAGATCGGAGGCGAGCCGGAAGCCCAGAAGTGGCTGGAGGAGCAGCGGGGCATTACAGCCGGGCTGAAAATCGTCGACTGGAAAGCCAAGAGCGAAGATAGCTGGGGCCTGTTCGGCATGATGGGCCGGATATTGACCGGGCTGATCGGTGGCAGTGCGGCGCGCGTCCTCGAACTGGCGGCCGATGATCCACGCCTCTCCCTGTTGCAGCTTGACGGGCTCGTTTCCGTTTGGCAGCCTTCCAAAAACTAAGCAATTACAATTGGCTTGTGGGGCTTTGGAGGGCCGATCCGTGATTAAGTCGGAATTGATACAGAAAATTGCTGCAGCAAATCCTCACCTTTATCACCGCGATATCGAGCGGATCGTCAACGTGATTTTCGATGAGATTGTGGATGCATTGGCCCGGGGCGACCGGGTCGAGCTCAGAGGATTTGGCGCGTTTACCGTCAAGCATCGGCCGCCGCGCCAGGGCCGCAACCCGCGCACCGGTGCTTCCGTAGCCGTTGACGAGAAATTCGTGCCGTTCTTCAAGACCGGCAAGGAACTGCGCGAAAAGCTCAATACCAAGGCAAAGCCGCAGCTTTAGGCCACCCGCTGCGGACGCAAGAGCGAGGCAATACCGTGCTGAGACGCGTACTCTGGCTGTTACTGGCGCTTCCCGCGGCCGCTCTTCTTGTGACCCTGGCTATTGCCAACCGCCATCCCGCGCGCCTGGTTCTCGACCCCTTCCGGCCGGAGGCTCCGGTCATATCCCTGCAGCTGCCCTTTTATGCCTGGCTCTTCATCATGCTCATCGGGGGTGTCATCCTGGGTGGCGTGGCAACCTGGATGACGCAGAGCAAGTGGCGGCGGACCGCCCGGTCGCGTGCGCTGGACGCGTTGCGATGGCAGGCGGAGGCCGATCGTCTGGCGCGCGAGCGCGACCGGACCGTTTCAGCGACCAAGGCTGTCGCCCTGGCCAGCCGTTGATCTGATTGCATCGGAACGTCGACGGCGGGCGAGATCGGGGGTGAAACCCTCCCGGTTTTTCGAAAGTCCTTGACGGGGTTTGCCAACTGCCGTTGGAGATGACATCGCAAACCAACGTGGAGACCCCGCAACGCGGGACGCAAGCGGCTATGACGACCAAGGTCAAAATCTGCGGTCTTAAGACTGAACCGGCACTCGACGCGGCCCTTGCCGGCGGCGCCGATTTTGTCGGCTTCGTCTTCTTCGATCCGAGCCCCCGCAGCTTGCCTCCCGCCATCGCGCGCGGCCTAGCCGCGAGAGCCCGCGGGCACGCCCGATCGGTCGCTATGCTGGTCGATCCTGACGATGCCCTGCTGCATCGGATCATCTCGACGGTGGAGCCGGATCTCATCCAGTTGCACGGAAGCGAGAGTCCGGAGCGGGTCGCCGCCATCGCCCGGCAGTTCGACCGGCCGATCGTCAAGGCCCTCTCGATAGCGACGGCGGATGATGCCCAGGCGGCCTATGCCTATCAGGGCGTGACGGAATTCGTGCTGTTCGATGCCAAGGCGCCGCCGACCAGTGCAATACCTGGCGGCAATGGCCTGACGTTCGACTGGCATTTGCTCGACAGCGTGCGCGGCAAGCTCGACTATATGCTTTCGGGTGGCCTCACGGTCGACAACGTCGCCGAGGCCATTCGCACGACCGAGCCTTTTGCCGTCGATGTGTCGTCCGGCGTCGAAACAGCACCGGGGGAAAAGTCGCCCGACCTCATTGGCCGCTTTCTTGCGGCCGCCAAGGCGGCGCATGCCGCCGCCCCGATTCCGTCCTAGAGCGCACACGTCATGGCAGACACTTCGACAGCCCCGAACAGCTATCGCACCGGCCCTGATGAGCAGGGTTTCTTCGGCATTTTCGGTGGCCGCTTCGTGGCCGAGACGCTGATGCCGCTGATCCTCGACCTCGAGCGCGCATACGAGGCCGCCAAAGCCGATCCGGCCTTCAAAGCTGAACTCGACGGCCTCAACACGCACTATTCGGGCCGTCCGAGCCCGCTTTACTTCGCCGAGCGGCTGACCGAGCACCTGCGGCAGGCGTCCACGACCGGCGGCGGCGCCAAGATCTATTTCAAGCGCGATGAACTCAATCATACGGGCAGCCACAAGATCAACAACTGCCTCGGCCAGATCCTGCTCGCGCGGCGCATGGGCAAAACACGCATCATTGCCGAGACGGGTGCCGGCCAGCACGGCGTCGCCGTCGCCACCGTCTGCGCGCGCTACGGCATGCCGTGCGAAGTCTACATGGGCAAGACCGACGTGGAGCGGCAGAAGCCCAACGTGTTTCGCATGGGGCTGCTCGGCGCCAAGGTGATCCCGGTCACATCGGGCGCCGGCACGCTGAAGGATGCGATGAACGAGGCGCTGCGCGATTGGGTCACCAACGTGCACGACACCTACTACATCATCGGCACGGCGGCGGGCCCGCATCCCTATCCCGCCATGGTGCGCGACTTCCAGTCGATCATCGGCAGGGAGGTGCGCGAGCAGATGATGGCGGCGGAAGGACGGTTGCCCGATACGCTGGTGGCCTGCATCGGCGGCGGGTCGAATGCGATCGGCCTGTTTCATCCGTTCCTCGACGACAAGAGCGTCAAGATCTACGGCGTCGAGGCGGCGGGGCATGGGCTGGACGTTACCAACGGTCACGCGGCATCCATGAACGGCGGACGCCCGGGCGTGCTGCACGGCAACCGGACCTACCTGCTGCAGGACGATGACGGGCAGATCCTGGAGGGCCATTCGATCTCGGCCGGGCTCGACTATCCCGGCGTCGGGCCGGAGCACTCGTGGCTCAAGGATACCGGCCGCGTCATCTACGCATCGGCCACCGACAAGGACGCACTCGAGGCCTTCCAACTGTGCACGCGCCTCGAGGGCATCATCCCGGCACTGGAGCCCGCGCACGCGTTATCGTGGGTGACGAAGCTCGCACCGACGCTGCCGCAAGACAATCTTTTGGTGATGAACCTGTGCGGGCGGGGCGACAAGGACGTGTTTGCGGTGGCCGGCCACCTGGGCCTCAATCTGTGAACAAGACCGTGCAAAGGCCTGATGACGTGACACCACAAACCCGCATCGATCGCCGTTTCGCGGCTCTCAAGAAAGAGGGCCGTGCCGCGCTCGTCACGTTCGTGACCGCTGGCGATCCGGATTACGAGGTGTCCAAGGAAATCCTGCTGGGGCTGCCGGGTGCCGGTGCCGACGTCATCGAGCTCGGGATGCCGTTCTCCGACCCGATGGCGGACGGACCTGCAATCCAAGCCTCATCGCAGCGCGCGCTCGCAGCCGGGCACACGACGCGGCGCACGCTCGATCTCGTCAGGGCGTTCCGCACACGCGACCAGGAAACGCCGATCGTCCTGTTCGGCTACTACAATCCGATCTACGTCTATCCGCGCGAGCAATTCCTCGACGACGCGGTGTCCGCCGGTGCCGACGGCCTGCTGGTCGTCGATGTTCCACCCGAAGCCGATGAGGAACTCTGCCTGCCCGCCCTCGAGCGCGGCCTGAATTTCATTCGCCTGGCGACCCCGACCACCGACGACAAACGGCTGCCGGCCGTGCTCAAGAACACCTCCGGATTCCTTTATTACGTGTCGATCGCGGGAATTACCGGGGCGGCCGCGCCCGATACCCAGCAGGTACACGCCAAGGTTGCTAACTTCAAGAAACACACACATCTTCCCGTTGCCGTAGGGTTTGGCGTCAGAACCCCGAAGCAGGCGCAGGCCATTGCCCAGGGGGCCGATGGGGTCGTGATTGGCTCTGCCTTGGTTACTGCGATAAAAGATTCCCTTGATACTCAAGGCCGGAGTTGTGGCAAGACAGCCCCTGCGGTCCTAGATCTGGTGAAAAGCCTGAGTCAGGCGTTGCGCACAGCCTGAGCCCGCCCGACATGTGGTGCCTTGGAGCTGCCACAATCTCGTCCCGTGTGGGAGAAGCAACAGGTGCGCGGAGCCGCTAGTGTGATGATCGAGAAATTCGCCTGCATTGACCGCACATCCTGGAGCGAATTTCTCGATCTGAATCACGCTAGCAAGTCTATGATGCTAGTGTCCCTTTGGATTCCGAAGTTCGCTCCCGGACCTAGCAACGAGATCAGGCGAACTTCGGAATCGGGACACTAGCGTGAATTGGATCAATAACGTCGTCCGGCCGAAGATTCGGAGCCTGCTCACGACCCGTCGCGAGCCGCCGGACAATTTCTGGCTGAAGTGCGGTGGCTGCGGGCAGATGTCGGACCGCAAGGCGCTGGAGGAGAACCGGTTCGTGTTCCCCTGCTGCGGTTTCCACGCCCGCATGACGGCCGAGCAGCGCCTGAAGAGCGTTTTCGATGCGGGCGAGTATACCGTCGTGGCCGTGCCGCCCGTGGCCCAGGATCCTCTGAAATTCCGTGACGGCCGGCGCTATTCGGACCGCTTGAAGGACGCCAAGGCCAAGACCGAGATGGAGGATGCGGTCCTCATCGGCGAAGGCCGGCTGGACAGTCAGCCGGTCGTGGCGGCCGCCCAGGATTTCGATTTCATGGCGGGTTCGCTTGGCATGGCGGCAGGCGAGGCCGTCATTACGGGCATGCTGCGCGCCGTGGAGAAGAAGCTCCCCTTCATTCTCTTTGCCGCGTCGGGCGGCGCCCGCATGCAGGAAGGCATCCTGTCGCTCATGCAAATGCCGCGCACGACCATCGCCGTGCAACGGCTGCGCAGCGCGGGCCTGCCCTACATCGTCGTGCTGACCGACCCGACGACCGGAGGCGTCACCGCATCCTATGCCATGCTGGGCGATATCCACATCGCCGAGCCTGGCGCGCTCATCTGCTTTGCCGGGCCGCGTGTGATCCAGCAGACCATTCGCGAGCAATTGCCCGAGGGCTTTCAGCGCGCGGAGTATCTGCTGGCGCACGGCATGATCGACATGGTCGTGCACAGGCACCAGCTGACGCAGACCCTGGCAACGTTGCTGCGGATTCTCATGTCTGGGGCAACGGCCGGCAAGAACGCCAAGACCGACAAGTCGGTGACGGCCCGCCGGTATATGAATGGCAGCGCCGTGGACGGGAAGCTGCTTGAGAACCTTGCCCGGACGGGCGATATCGTCGAGCCGGAAGCTGTCGAAGGCACGGAACGTTTCGATCCGAACCGGATCGACGCGCGCGGCAAGCCGGCACGCGAGGCCGATGCCGCTAATCCACGAACCCAGCCCAAAGACAGTCCGCGAGGCTCGTAGGAGCCGACACGGCAGCCGTCAGTTTCAACACCGGCGCATGCGTGCGCGCGGCATTGTGCCAATTCATGGGATCGGTCATCGCCGATGCGCACGAGCGACGACATTCTGAGCGATCTGAAGCGGCTGCACCCGCTGCTCATCGACCTGTCACTGGGGCGGCTCGAGCGGCTGCTCGGTCAGCTCGACCACCCTGAAAGAAAGCTTCCGCCGGTGATCCACGTGGCGGGTACCAACGGCAAGGGCTCGACCATTGCCTTCCTGAAAGCGATCTTCGAGGCCGCGGACTGCCGCGTGCACGTCTATACGTCGCCGCACCTCGTCCGCTTCAACGAGCGCATCGCCATTCCCGATGCAGACGGACGCGCGCAACCTATTCCGGAGGCGAGGCTGACGCACCTGCTCGAGCGCGTGGCGAAGGTCAATGCCGGCGCGCCGATCACGTTCTTCGAAATCACGACGGCTGCGGCATTCCTCGCCTTCTCCGAAACGCCGGCCGACGTGGTGCTGCTCGAGGTCGGCCTTGGCGGCCGCTTCGATGCGACGAACGTGATCGGGTCGCCGGCTCTTACCGTCATCACGCCCATCTCCATGGATCACGCGGACAAGCTCGGCGACACGGTGGAGAAGATTGCGTTCGAAAAGGCCGGCATCCTCAAGCGCGGCGTGCCCTGCATCGTCTCCAGACAAACGCCGGCCGTGTCGGCCGTGCTGGAAGGGGAAGCGGCAAGCCGCGGCGCACCGCTCATTCGCTGGGGGCAGGACTTCGAGGCCTTCGAGCAGCGCGGCCGGCTGGTGTTTCAGCAGCAGGACCAGTTGCTCGACTTAGCCTTTCCGGCCTTGATAGGCCCCCACCAGATCATCAATGCCGGCACGGCCATCGCGGCGGCGCTTGCGTTCGGGCAGATCGGTATCGACGAAGCCGAAATCGGACGAGGTCTGACAAGCGCTCTGTGGCCGGCGCGGATGCAGCGGCTGGGATCCGGTGCCCTCTCCAGCCTGCTGCGGGAGGAGTGTGAACTCTGGCTCGATGGCGGGCACAACCCCGCCGGGGGCCAGGCCATCGCCCAGACGCTGGCCGATCTCGAAGAGCGCGCGCCGCGGCCGCTGCACATGGTCGTCGGCATGATGGGCCAGAAGGACGCTGCAGGCTTCCTGGAGCCCTTTCAGGGGCTGGCGCGGCGCATGATAGCCGTGCCGATTCCGGACGCCCACGAAGCCGCCATGGCGCCGGATGCCCTGGTCGATATCGCGGAAGGCATCGGACTGCCATCGGAAACGGCGGGCACCGTGCCGGCGGCGCTGCGCCGGATCATGGCAAGCACGGATGGTCCCGTGCGCATCCTGATCTGCGGCTCGCTGTATCTGGCGGGCCATGTGCTGGCGCTGCAGCAGGGCGTGACCCCACAAACGAATTAGCGCCACACAGAATGCCGTTCCCTTAGGGCGTCATCCCGGCGCCGCTCGCGCGCAACGCGTGCGAGCGGGAATCGGCCGGGATCCAGATGCAGCACCACGTCTTCTGAGCTAGCGGAAAGGCGTCTGGGCCCCGGCCTTCGCCGGGGTGACGCCAAGTGGGGAGGCCGGAAACTCAACTACCACTCCGGCTCGTAGACGGTCTAAAGGGGCGCGCAGTCATGCTTCGCCCATACGGTACCGAAATCACGGCGCGAAGGCTGCCCTGCGAAGCGGAAGTAAACTCAAAAGCAAAGGGCTCCGGCGCGTGTCCGGAGCCCCATTCAAATTCAGTGCGGGCTATTACTGGATGGACGACTTGATCCAGTCTTCCAGCTTCTTCTTCTGGACCAGCGCGCCGACCTGCTGGGCGGCGACCTTGCCGTCCTTGAAAATCATCAACGTCGGCATCGCCTGGATGCGGTACTTCTGGGTGATCTCCGGGTTCTGGTCGACGTCGATTTTCACGACCTTCACCTTGCCGGCCATCTCTTGCGAAACCTGATCCAGCGCCGGCGCCATCGCCTTGCATGGACCGCACCACTCGGCAAAGAAGTCCACCACCACGGGCTCAGCGGACTTGATCACCTCAGCCTCAAAGCTTGCGTCGGTAACGAACGCTGTCATTTCAGGTTGTCTCCTAGAAGGTGTCCGATACGGACAGGCACAATGTGTTGAGCGGAAATTAGGTATCGCCGCCCCTAGCGTCAAGGCTGGCTCGATCAACCGTGAACACACGTTTTTCCGCGTTATCGAGCACATCGGCCGGGATTTCCATAATGCGGGGGCCGTCGGTCCACAAAAGGGCGGCGCGCACGGGCGCGCCGTTGAAGACCTGCCGCACGGCGAGGCGATAGGCCGCCAGTTGCAGTGTATAGGCCTCCGCCACGTCCTCGACGCGGCGTGGCGGAGGCCGATTCGTCTTGTAGTCCACGATCAGGATGTCCCCACCCACGCGGACGAGACGGTCGATCTGCCCCGTGAGGCGGAGCTTGCGGTCTTTCTCGCCGGGGCAGGCGATCTCGGCGACGATGGGAACCTCGGCGCGGCTTGCGGGACCGAAGAGTTCCGCGAAGGCCGGATCGGTCAAAACGGCCAGGGTCTCCGTCACGATGCTGTCGCGCGTGTGTTGGGGCAGGCCTGCCCCGCGCACGGCGACGAATCGTTCGGCTGCGGCCTTCCATCCGCGGCGATCGAGCGCCGGCAGATATTGCAGCAAACCATGCGTCAGCAATCCGCGCGCGAAGCGATGGCCGTCTGCCATGGCGGCGGGTCCGGGTGCGCGGGATTCCGACGTACGCCTGGGAGTGCCCGGCGCGTCGACGGGATCTCCTTCGGCGTCGGTCTCGAGCGGCGCCAGCCGCGATGGGGCGAAGGGTATGACCAGATCGCGCTCCGGCCGCGCCGGCTTGCGGGACCATTCCGGCGCCGGAAGGGGATCGGGATCCGCGGATATCGCGTCTCTCGTGACTTCGTGTTCGGTTTGCTGTCCGGCTTCGAGACGCCGAAGGAGGTGGCCATTGCGATCGCGCGCCTCTATCAGGGCTGGTGCGAGCGCTTCGACGATGAGATCGTACCAGCATCCCCGATCACGCCCGCGCACGCCTTCGAAGCCCGCCACGTACAGCCGGTCGCGGGCGCGGGTGAGGGCGACGTAGAGCAGGCGATGGCGTTCCTCGGTCTCGCGCTGCTCCGCGGCTTGCCTCGCGGCGCGGACGCCGGCGACGCGTGCCGTGCCTTTGACCGGCCAGCAGAACGGCTCGGGCATCCGCTCCGGACGTTCCATGTTGGGCAAGGCAACGAGGCCGCCGGGACGCTCTCCCGATCGGGTCGTACATGTGTCAGGCAGGAAGACGATCGGCGCTTCCAAACCCTTGGCGCCGTGCACGGTCATGACGCGGACCTCGCCGCGCCCGTGCTCCATGTCGCGCTTGATCACGACGTCGCTCTGGCGCAGCCAATTGAGGAAGCCTTGCAGGGACGGCGGCGCGCCATCATCGAACTTCAGCGCCAGATCGAGGAACTCGTCGATGGGCTCGGCCGCTTCGGCGCCGAGACGTTCCAAGAGGCGCTTGCGGCCACGATCGGAATTCAGGAGTTCGGCGTAGAATTCGAACGGCGGCGCGTAGTCGGCGCGCGCACGCCATCGCTTCAAGGAGTCGGCGGCGTCGCGGAAGCGCGGCTGGGTTTCGGCTGCGGCCAGCAGCGCTGACCAGAGCGAGCCCTTACGGTTTGGCGCAATGGCGATCAGGTCGTCGTCGTTAAGATCGAAGAACGGGCTCTTGAGGATGGTCGCCAGCACGAGATCATCCTCGGGCAGGAGGATGAAGTCGCCGACGGCCATCAGATCCTGCGTCGCGATCTGGTCCGCGAGCTTGATGCGGTCGGCGCCGGCGACGGGAATGCCGCGCGCCTTCAATTCGGCCACCATGGCTTCGGCAAACGGCCGGCGCTTGCGGACCAGGATGAGGATGTCGCTGGGCCGGATGGGCCGGTTGGCGGAAACGAGCGTTTCGCCGATGTCGAGCCAGTGCTTGATCGTATCGGCGACGCGACGCGCCAAGCGCACGACGGGAGAGCTCGACGGCTTGTCGTCAAGTGGCGTCCACACGTCGGCGGGCTGAACGTCGTCGCTCTTTTCCGTTTCCCAGATTTCGACGAGACCGGCTTGGCCGAAGCGCATGGCGATGTGTTTCACAGGATCGTCGCGCGTTGTGATGCCGGGCGTGCGATTGTCGTCGGCAAAAACGGCGTCCACGGCGGCAAGCACCGGGGCAACCGAGCGAAAAGACAGCATGAGCGGCACGTTCTGCCAGACGAGTCCGGCATTTTCCGCTTTTTTCGAAAGCTTCCCGCCAAGGTCGGCAAACAGCCCGGGCCGCGCGCCCTGGAAGCCGTAAATCGACTGCTTCTTATCGCCGACCGCAAAGACCGTGCGCACTGAGTCATCGCGCGCCCCCGCTCCGGCAAAAAATTCGTTGGCAAGCGCTTCGATCACGTCCCACTGGATGGGGCTCGTGTCCTGCGCCTCGTCGACGAGGATGTGATCGAGGCCGCCGTCGAGCTTGAACAGAACCCATTCGGCGCTCGCGTGATGGCCGAGCAGATTGGCGGTCTTGCGGATGAGATCGTCGAAGTCCAGCGCGGCGCGGCGGGCTTTCAGATCGGCATAGCGCTGCAT
>JBKKCB010000158.1:0-7294 GCA_046713545.1 Hyphomicrobiaceae bacterium
GCGAAATCATCCCGGTGCTTGATCAGCAGCCAGTTGGTGCGCTTGCCGCCCGTGCGATCATGGCGCATGCGCACGAGCACCCAGCTGCCCTGCAATTTCTCTCCGGCCAGAACGAACTTGAGCTCGCCCTGACTCAGGGCCTTGGCCGCGTCCATGTTGCCTTCGGGCACCCAGAAGCCCCGGTCCCACAGCATGACCGTCCCGCGGCCGTACTGGTCTTTCGGGATTGTGCCTTCGAAGTCGCCGTAGTCGAGAGGGTGGTCTTCCACCTCGACAGCCAGACGCTTGTCGGCCGGGTCAAGCGATGGCCCGCGCGTCACAGCCCATGACTTGAACACGCCGCCGACTTCAAGGCGCAGGTCGTAGTGCAGACGCGTGGCATCGTGCTTCTGGATCACGAAGCGCGGATATTCCGCGGGTTGTATGGACGCCTGGCCGCTCGGCTCCGATGTTTTCCGAAAATCGCGCTTGGCCTGGTAGGTCGCCAGCTTCCTCTTCGCCATCCGGTCTCATCCTGGTCGCCCTGGGGCGGGCGCGGCCGCTAGCATCAACGGCATCGGCCGCCCGTGCGTTCCCCTGCATGCCGTGTGTTTGACATACCGGGTTCGACGTGCGTCCGCTTCCCGCGGGCCGAGACATGGTAACCGATTTCAGCGCGGACAGGTCAGCCCAGGTGGCGATGCACGAAGGCGATGATCCGCTCCATGGCCTTGGGCGCGTTGGGGCCGGACGCGTTGCGAATGACGAAGCCCTCGACCTCGTCCGGATAGAGCGCCAGATCGACCTCGCCGCCGCGCTTGCGATAGGCGGCCACGAACCGGTCGAGATCGGGCCGTGGATGCATCATGTCCTTCTCACCTTGGACATAGAGCACCGGCGGCAGCGCCACCTTCTCTCCCTGCTCCAGAATGCGCACCGGATTGCCTTCCTCCATCGCCTCCTCGCTGCCCCAATACTTCATATGCAAAGGCAGGACGCGATCGATGGCCTCGGGATAGGTCCCGCCGCCGGCTTTGAGCTTCTGCGCATAGTGATAGCGCGCCCGCGGATCGATGACCGGCCAGCAGTTGATGAAACATTGCAGCGTGCCATCGACGTTGCCCTGTCCCTCAAGCTTGAGCGCCGCGTAGCGCGGATCGCCGGGCCGCATGGCGATCAGCATGCCCTGATGCCCGCCGCTGGAAATGCCGATGCCGCCGACCTTGTCCGGGCGGATCTTGAGCTGGCCCGCGCGCGACTTCAGCCAGCGGATGGCGTAGTGGATGTCGGCAATTGATCCCGGGTAGCCGGCCTGGGGCGGCATGCGGAAGTCCAGCGCGGCCACGACGACGCCGCTGCGTGCCAGAGCCTCGCAGAGGACGGTGTCGTTCATGCGGTCGCCGGTGCACCACGCGCCGCCGTGCAGATCGATCATCAAGGGGAACGGACCGGTTCCACGGGGCTTGTAGAGACGCGCCAGCAGCGAGGTCTTGCCGTCGCGAAGGTATTCGACGTCCTCAACATCGATTTCGTAGGCGCTCTTGGCGCGGGGTGCCGATGCCGTCGTGGCCATGACGTTTCTCTCCCATGCAGGGTGCGGCGTTCCGGTGCAGCCGGCGCATACCGCAAAATCTCGTTCTGAAGCGAGACGCAGAGTCTGGCATGCGGCCCGGGCCGGATACAAGGCCGCGTGCTTTCGGGTAGTGTCTCAGTTTGAACACTAGATTTCTTCGTCATCCTCGAGCGGCGAGCATGCGAGCCGCCTCGGGGATCCAGCGTAAGGAGTGCCGAAGGCCCCAAATTTTGAGGTGTCTTCGACGAGTCTTATGCTGGGTCCCCGCGCTTCGACACGCCTTCGGCGCGCTCGCGCGAGGATGACGGGATAAACGGTCCCCGAACTGAGACGTCACCCGCCTTCGATAGGCTGCACTCGGCGCGCATGGCTCATGTGTCTCAAACTTATTTGAGCCCTGGGCCCGCGTGCTCTAAGGTGGAGGCTTGTTTCCCACGCCAGCCATCCAACACACACTCCGGAATGCCCTCAGTCACCGAAAAGACGACGATACCGTCGCCTCTGGAAGAAGTCTGGCCTTTGCTGCGCGACCCCGCGCTCGTTGCATCGTGCATTCCCGGCGCCACGCTCTCGCCCGATCAGTCCGATGGACTTTGGCGCGGCAGCGTGCGCGTCAAATTCGGGCCGACGGTGGCTGCTTTCCGCGGCGAGGCGTCGCTGGCCTATGACGACGACGCCCATCGCGTGACCATCGAAGGCCGCGGCATCGATCAGCGTGGGGCATCGCGGGCGCTGGCCTCCGGCGTCGTCACGGCCAGCGGCACGGACACGACGGAGCTCAACATCGACGGCAATTTCTCCGTCACCGGACCGCTGGAGACCTTCGCCAATGCCGGTGGCGTGCACGTGGCGCGCGCGCTCCTTGCGGAATTCTCCGCCAACATGGCGAAGGTGATTGCAGAGCGCAGTGCCGCTGCCAAACCCGACGCAATCGCTTCAGCCGCTGAGGCGGGCGCATCCGCGCCTGAGGCGGCAACCCCTTCCGTCAAGCAACCGGCACCAGCCGCTGAATTGAGTGCCGGCCGTCTATTGTGGCGTGCTTTCCTGTCGTGGTGGCACGATCTGTTTCGCAAGAGGAAACCCTAGAGATGAGCAAATTCAGTGTAACCGACATGCTCGCGCGAGCCTTTCAGGCGGAGGGCGTGGACACGCTCTTCACGCTGATGGGCGACGCCAACATGTATTGGTCGACGGCGATGGCGGCGCTCCCCGGCATGAACGTCATCCACGTGCGGCATGAGCATTGCGCCTGCTCCATGGCGGAAGGCTATACGCGCGCCACCGGCAAGGTCGGCGTCGCCTCCACCACATGCGGCCCGGGCTTCACGCAGATCATGACCGGCCTGACGATGGCCGCGCGCGCCAACATCCCGATGGTGGTGTTCGCGGGCGACTCGCCGATCGCGGCGGCCTGGTACCTGCAGGAGATCGACATGGCGCCGCTGGCGCTGGCGACAGGATCGCACTACATCCCGATCCGCCACATCGACCGCCTCCTCGACAACGTGCGCGAGGCCTTCCAGGTGGCCCAGCTGGAGCGCCGGCCCGTGGTGCTGAGCGTGCCCATGGATATGCAGAAGCAGGCCTGGCCGCATCTGACGGATTACACACCGTCCTCCGATCTGGTTCCTACGCCCCAGCGCCCAATCCCGGACCCCGCTATCGTCGACCGCGTGTGCGACATGATCGCGGAAGCCGAGAAGCCGATCATCGTCGGCGGCCGCGGCGCCACCGCTTCGGGCGCGCGCAAGGCTCTCGAGGCGCTGGCCGAAAAGTCGGGCGCGCTGCTGGCGACATCATTGCTCGGAAAAGGCCTGTTCGACGGCAATCCGTACGCGGTGGAGATCGCGGGCGCGTTTGCCAGCGACTTCGCCCGTGAGCGCTTTGCCGAAGCCGACCTCGTCATCGGCGCCGGCGTCGGGCTCGGCCACTACACGACGGAAGGCGGCTACCTCTATCCGGGTGCGCGCGTGGTGCAGATCGACACCAATCCGCGCGGCCTTTGGCAGGGGCTGCGTACGGCCGACCTGCATGTGCGCGCCGATGCGAGAGCTGCGGCGGAGGCCATCGTCAATCGTCTCGAGCAGCGCAACATCAAGCGCACGGGCTTCCGTACGGCGGACATGGCCAAGGCTGTCGCGGGCGACTATCCGCCGGATCGCAAGGAATTCCCGGTGCAGGCCAATACCGTCGATCCGCGCAAGATGATGCTGGAGCTCGACGCCATCGTCCCCAAGGATTGGGACATCGTTGTCGGCGGCGGCCACTACTTCAGCATCGCCATGACGCACATGCGGGGGCGGCCGGCCGAGAAGTATCACGTCATCAACGATTTCGGCGCCATCGGTTCGGGGCTGCCCGCGGCCGCGGGCGTTGCGGTCGCGCGCGGTGACGGCAAGGTGCTGCTCATCGAAGGCGACGGCAGTCTCCTGATGCACATCCAGGAGCTGGAGACGATCCGCCGCCACGGCATCCAGATGCTGATCGCCATCATGAACGACGGCGGTTATGGTGCGGAATTCCATAAATTCCGCGCCAACAAGATCGACCCGTCAGGCGCCATCCACGGGCGGGGCGACATCGCGGCTGCGGCCACGGGCCTCGGCTTGCGCGGCGCGACGGTCAACCAGATGGGCAAGATGGAGGGACTGTTCCGCGAACATCGGGCGGCCAACATCACGAGCGTGTGGGACATCCACACGGATGATCTCATCCCGTCGCGCAGCTATCGCCGTGTGCACTACGGCGAGGCGTGAAGGACGCGCTGCGCCAGAAACAATGTCATCCTCGGGCTCGTCCCGAGGACCCATGGTGCCGCATATTCGAAAGTTCGAACATTCGATGCGCGGCAACAGGTGAAGCCGTGGCGCGCCCAACGCAATAGCTGATTTTCCGAGTTCGCGGAGCGATAGGTCCTCGGAACAAGTCCGAGGATGACACCGAGTGTGGATCGGGTGCGCATTCCATTTTCTGTCATCCTCGCGCTCGTCGCGAGGATCCATCACTCCGCAAATGCGATGGGCCGTGGATAGGGCGAGGTTCCGCAACCAACATCTTTCCAGACCCGCTGCACCATGGGTCCTCGGAACAAGTCCGAGGATGACACTGAGAGAGTGGCGAGGGCGTTGTTTCTAGCACGGTCTACTTCAGCACCCGGCGGGCGAAGCTGAGCAGGTTGATGACGGCGTATTCGCGGACGCGGGTGCGGTCTTGCGGCATGACGGCCCGGTCGACCTGCTCGCCATCGCCGAGGGACACGGCCGAGTAGACGGTGCCGAACGGCTCACCTTCGTCGGGGCGTGCGGCGACGACGGCGAGGCCGACGCTGGCGCCGTACTGCGTGCGCGCCCGTGCGGCTGCGGCTGCGGCGCGCTTGTCGGGAGGCAGCGCTGCATGCTCGGGCCCGCCGGTGTCCGGCCCGATGGTTGACCCGAGGAACGTCTGCATCTCGGGATCGAGCCCGCTCATGCGCGAGGACAGGATGCCGCCGGTGATGGATTCCGCAGCCGCTACGGTTCTCTTCGTCTCACGCAGGTGTTTCAGAATCACGAACTCCATCGACTCGTCGTCGATGCCGAACACCGCATCGCCCAGGATGCCGCGGATCAGCTTTTCCTCGCTGTCGAGGATGGCCTTCGCCGTCGCCTCGTCGTCGCACTTGGCGACCACGCGCACCTTGATGCCGTCGATGCCGCTGGCCTGGAACGCGATGGTCGGGTTGCCGAGCGTGTCCAGCTCCTTCATGCGGTCGGTCAGCAGCTCGTCGATGCCGGACTCGCTCAGACCCCAGCTGCGCAGCACGCGGCTGCGGATGACGGCCGACTGGCCGGAGCGGCGCCGCAGATCCGGCAGCACTGTGCCCGTGAACATCTCCTTCATCTCGCGGGGGACGCCCGGCACCGCGTAGATCACCTTGTCGCCGACCGGGCACACGAGTCCCGGCGCCGTGCCCGGCATCTGCGCAATGGGGTAGGCGCCGACCGGGATATCCGCCTGGCGCAGGTTGTTGGCGGACATGACGCGTCCGCGCACCTCGAACATGTGGCGGATCTTGGCGGCGATGGCGTCATCCCGCTGCATCTCGACGCCCATCACGCGGGCGATGACGTCGCGGGTGATGTCATCCTGCGTCGGCCCGAGGCCGCCGCAGCAGATCACGGCGTCGCTGCGTTCGAGCGCCTGCCGGATGCAGCCTTCGATGCGGCCGAAGTTGTCACCGACCTTGACCTGAAAAAGCGAGTCGATGCCCGCCAGCGCGAGCTGCTCGCCGATCCAAGCCGAATTGCTGTCGACGATAATCCCGAGCAGAAGCTCGGTCCCGATCGCAACCACTTCGCAACGCATTGTGAGTCCCCGTAAGCTGTCGTTTCTTGCCTCGTTCTCACATGCCGGCACCCGTCCGGCAAGCCGGACGATGCGCGTGGCCGGGCATGACAACAAGGCAGGTGCGACATCGCAGCCCTGCGAGAACAGGGGAGCGCCGAACGGCCGATGACGCTATCATCTTGCACGAGAGGGGCTGATCAGCATGCCCCGCCTGGAGGAGACGAAATGAGCTCGAGAGTTATTCTTGTTCCGCCATCGGAAGAGACTGGCAAGCTGGCCCAGGAGATGGCGCCGAGCGGCATCGAGCTCGTTCTCGCGCGCGGCGAGGGCATCGAGCGTGAGGCAGCCCTGGCGGACGCCAAGTATATGATCTGCTATCCCAACGTGCGCATGGAGGATGCCTTCTATCGCGCCGCCCCGAATCTCCGAATCGTGCAGCTCCTGAGCGCCGGTTTCGATGCTGTCGATATCGGCGCCGCCAAGCGCGCCAAGGTGCCCGTGTGCAACAACGGCGGCGCCAACGCCATCTCGGTGGCCGAGCATGCGCTGATGCTGATGCTGACGGTGGCACGGCGGGTCGTGTGGCAGCATGCCAACGTGTCGGCCGGACGCTGGCGCGGCAACGGTCCGGCGCCGGCCATGTACGAGCTGGCGAACAAGACGCTCGGCATCGTCGGCCTCGGCACCATCGGCAAGAAGGTCGCCCGCTACGGCCGCGCCTTCGGCATGAACGTGCAGTACTACGACATCGTGCGCTTGAGCGAGGGCGAGGCGGATGCGCTCGGCGTACAATTCCGCCTGCTGCGCGAACTGATCCGCACGTCGGATTTCATCTCGCTGAACGTGCCGCTCGATGACTCCACTCGACACATGATTGGCGCGCAGGAGCTGGCGCTGATGAAGCCGACCGCGATCCTCGTCAACACCAGCCGCGGCCCCGTCATCGACGAGAAGGCGCTCTATCGCACGCTGAGCCAGGGCAAGATCTTCGGCGCGGGTCTCGACGTGTTCGACCAGGAGCCGCCGCCCGCCGACAATCCGCTGCTGAAGCTCGACAACGTCATCCTGACGGCGCATTTCGCCGGCCCCACGTCCGACAATCACGTCGCGCGTTTCCGCAACGCCTTCGACAACGTGCAGCGCATCGAGCGCGGCGAGCCGCCGCTGTGGGTGGTGGCGTAAGCCCCGCTTTAGGCGCACCCCCCACCCTGTCCCTCCCCCTCAAAGGGGGAGGGGACGAAAATGGAGGGGCCGAGTCTAGGCTTCCAGGCTCGCCAAAGCGCGCGCCTCAGACGTACTTTCAACGCGAGGTACGGACGCAAGGCAAATTGAGCCGTGCCCCACACATAGGGATTTCTGTTCTCTTTCTCCCCCTCCCCCTTGAGGGGGGAGGGCCGGGGTGGGGGTGAACCACAC
>JBKKCB010000159.1:0-14392 GCA_046713545.1 Hyphomicrobiaceae bacterium
TGTATCGAAGCTCGTGGAGATGAGCCGCTTTCCGTCTGGGGACACGGCAAGCGCGCGCACCGCCCCGCCGTGACCTCGCAGTTGCGCTTGCGCCGCAGCGGTAGCCCACAAGGCTGCAAGCAGCAGAGCAAGGATCGTGGTGTACGGTGCGGTCAGCTTCAATCGGCCACCCCGTCGACGCTGGCCTTGCGCGCGTGTTTTCTGTCTTCCTCGCCGACGCTCGCCACATCGGCATCGAATTGGATGCGTTGAGTTCCCGTCAACGCAATGAACCGTTTGCCGCGCGCGCGCCCGATGAGCGTGAGATTGGCTTTCTTGGCGAGTTCGACGCCCCACGCCGTAAACCCGGAGCGGGAGACAAGGATCGGGATGCGCATCTTGACTGTCTTGATGACCATTTCGGACGTGAGGCGGCCGGTCGTATAGAAGGTCTTGTTGTCGGGATGCACACCGTTGAGGAACATGTAACCCGCTATCTTGTCGACGGCATTGTGCCGCCCGACGTCCTCCATATAGAGAAGCGGCCGGTCCTCTTCGCACAGCACGCATCCGTGTATCGCGCCGGCCGCAAGATACAAACTTGGCTGGGTATTGATTTTGCGGGTGAGCGCATAGAGCCAAGAGGTTTTGATGACCGCATCGTTGACAAACTGGACCCTGTCGAAATCCTCCATCAGATCACCAAAGACCGTACCTTGGGCGCAGCCAGAGGTTTGCACTTTCTTTTTCAGCTTTTCCTCATAGTTGGTTTCGCGCTTCGTTCGCACGACAACGGTGTCGATGTCCTCGGCGACGTCGATGCCCGTGATCTCGTCGTCGGGGCGCAGCATGTTCTGGTTCAGAAGGTAGCCGACCGCGAGCAGTTCGGGCCGGTCGCCGATCGTCATCATCGTGACGATCTCACGCGCGTTGAGGAACAGTGTCAGCGGCCGCTCGACGACCACAGCAGTATGGACAGTATTGCCCTCGTGATCGATGCCGGACACGGCGACCGATAGGCGCGGATCCTCGGGCTCCGGCCGTATTGTGAATTCCTCGAGCTTTCTATCCGGCATCCAGGCACACTCGTTCCGCGCGTCCCGGGCAAACTCTACTACAGCAGCATCTCATAGGCGAGGAAGGGCATCATCGAGCCGGCCTTTATGTCGGCCTGGTCCTCGGGCAAAACAATCATGCCATCGGCATCGGTCAGCGACGTAAGAATTCCAGCGCCCGACTTCGGGAACAGGCGCGCCTCCGTGGTGCCGTCGGGAAGGCGCGCCAAGTGGACGCGAACAAACTCTCGCCGGCCGAGCTTCTTGCGATAGTCGAAGCCCATTCGCACTGGCGCCGTGCGCGGGAACTCCGCAGCAGCCCCCGACAAGCGGGCAATGACGGGACGAACGACGCAGCAATAGGTCACGAAAGCGGCTACAGGGTTACCTGGCAATCCGACGAACGGCGTCCCCTTGACAACGCCCATGGCGACAGGCCGTCCGGGCTTGATGCCAATGCGCCAGAAAAAAAGCCGGCCAGCCGCCTCGACCGCGGCCTTGACGTGGTCCTCCTCGCCCGTGGAGACGCCACCTGTCGTGACGATGAGATCGCAATTTAGCGCCGCGCCGATGAGACACTCGCGCAGCGAAGCGGGGTCGTCCCGGATGATGCCCAGATCGAGGACGGTCACTTCGTCACGCCGCATCAGAGCCTGCAGCAGAGTCCGATTGGAATCGTATGTTGCGTTCGCCGGCAAGGGCGATCCGGGCTCCTGCAGCTCGTCGCCCGTGGAGAAGACCGCAACACGCAATCTGCTGCGCACAGGGAGTTCAACATTTCCGACCGCCGCCGCCAAGGCAAGATCCTGAGGGCGCAAACGTCGCCCCGCCGGCAGGAGCACTGAGCCCACCGCTACATCCTCGCCGGCGAGGCGCACGTTGGCGCCGCGTCGCAGCCCATGCGGCAGCATGACGTGCGCGTCGTCCCAGCGCGTATCCTCCTGCATGAAGATGGTGTCTGAACCCTTTGGAATCGGCGCGCCCGTGAACACGCGAACCGCACGGCCGGCGACCTCGATGCCAAGGGACGATCTGCCTGCCGCGATGCGCCCTCCGATAGGCAACCGCGTATCACCATCGCGATTGAGATCTGCGAAGGCGACCGCCCAGCCATCAACCGCTGAATTGTCAAATGGCGGCAGCGCCTGCGGCGCCAACACGTCCACAGCCAAAACACGCCCATCCGCTTCGCCGAGTGGCACCGGCTCGGTGCCGGCTACCGGCGCCAGCGTGCGCTTGATGAGCTCTATCGCCTCGTCAACGGACATCAGTGGGCCGCCGAAGGCAAAACAGTCATCACTCAGTTGCGCCATGGCACTCCAGAACTCCCATCGTAGCAGTTCCAATCGGCCCTGACGCACAGTTTGGAGATCGGCCTGGCCTCCTCTGCCTGCGAGCCGCGGCAGCGTTACTCGGCCGCCTGCCTTGCTGCCACACGCTCCACGCGAGCGGCGCAGAATTTGAATTCCGGAATGAGCCCGAACGGATCGAGCGCCGGATTGGTCAGGAGGTTGGCAGCCGCTTCCGCGTAGCAGAACGGCATGAAGACCATGTTTTCCGGCACGTCGCGATCAACGCGCACCTTCACCTCGACGGCGCCACGTCGCGTTTCCACGCGAATGAGATCCAAAGGTGTCAACGAGAGACGTCGCATGTCCTTAGGCGAGAGGAACGCTACCGCCTCCGGCTCGATCTGGTCGAGCACATCAGCGCGGCGCGTCATGGAGCCAGTGTGCCAATGCTCGAGGACGCGGCCGGTCGAGAGCACCATAGGGTACTCGGTATCAGGAACCTCGTCCGGCGGCACGATATCGGCAGGGACGATCTTGCCCCGGCCGTTCAGGGTCGGGAAGCCGGTGATGAAAATAATGTCGTTGCCCGGTTGATCGACGCCGTCGACCGGGTAGGTCACTGCACCCTCCTGCTCCAAACGCTCCCAGGTGATATTGTTCAACGAAGGCATTACCCGCGCCATCTCGCGAAACACGTCAGAAGGGCCCGCATAGTTCCAATCGAGGCCCATCCGCTTGCCGATCTCGTTAATGATCCAGAGGTCCTGCCGTGCATTGCCCGGCGGCGGCACAACCTCCCGCGCCATTTGGATGCGTCGGTCGGTGCTGGTAAAGGTGCCGGATTTCTCGGCGAATGCCGAAGCGGGCAGGATCACGTCGGCGTGGAAAGCGGTCTCGGTGACGAACAGATCCTGAACAACCAAATGCTCGAGCTTGGCGAGACCTTCGCGCGCATGCTGGAGGTCGGGGTCCGACATCGCCGGATTCTCGCCCTCGATGTACATGCCCTTGATCGTGCCCTCGTGGATCGCGTTCATGATCTCGACGACGGTCAGTCCCCGCTTGCGATCGAGCGACGAGCCCCAGAACTCCTCGAAAACATCACGCACCTGGTCCCGCTCGACGTGCTGATAGTCGGGGTAAAACATCGGGATGAGGCCGGCGTCGGATGCCCCCTGCACATTGTTCTGACCGCGTAGCGGATGCAGGCCGGTGCCAGGCCGTCCAATCTGCCCGGTCGTCAACGCCAGTGCGATAAGGCAGCGGGCGTTGTCGGTGCCGTGGACATGCTGGCTGATACCCATGCCCCAAAAGATGATGGCCGATTTTGCCGTCGCGTAGAGGCGGGCGACCTCTTTAATGGTCTCAGCGGAAATGCCGCATACTTCGGACATCCTCTCGGGGGGGAAGTCCCTGATGCGCTCTTTCAGTCTGTCGAAGCCCTCCGTGTAGCCGGCGATGTACTGATCGTCCGTCAGCCCCTCAGTAATGATCGTGTGCAGCATGGCGTTGAGCAGCGCGACGTCCGTGCCCGGCTTGAACGCCAGGTGATGCGCCGCGTGACGCGACAGGCTCTGGCGGCGAGGGTCCATGACAATCAGCTTCGCGCCGTCCTTGACTGCATTTTTGATATAGGTCGCAGCCACCGGGTGATTGACGGTCGGGTTGGCGCCAATGACGATGATGACCTTCGCGTCGAGCGCTGCCTCGAAAGGCGCGGATACGGCTCCCGAGTTCAGGCCTTCCATCAAGGCGGCGACGGATGATGCATGGCAAAGACGAGTGCAGTGATCGACGTTGTTCGACCCGAAGCCCGTGCGCACAAGCTTCTGGAACAGGTAGGCCTCCTCGTTGGAGCCCTTGGCAGAGCCGAAGCCCGCGAGCGCCTTGGGACCGTCCTTGTCTCTGATGGCGACGAGGCCCCGGGCCGCGATGTCCAGCGCTTCGTCCCATGTACCTTCGCGGAAGTGCGTCCAGGGATTGGCCGGATCGACCTGGTCGTTGGCATCCTTGGGGATGTTCGGCAAACGGATCAGCGGCGTCGTGAGGCGGTGGGGATGGTGGATGTAGTCGAAGCCGAACCGACCCTTGACGCACAGCCGATTGTGATTGGCCGGGCCGTCGCGCCCCTCGGCATAGATGACTCGATTATCCTTGACCTGGTAGGTGACCTGGCAGCCGACGCCGCAGAAGGGGCAGAGCGAGTCCACCGTCTTGTCGGGCCAGTGCACGCGGGTCTGATTGTCGTCGAGCAGCGCGGACGGCATCAGTGCCCCCGTCGGGCAGGCCTGCACGCACTCACCGCACGCGACGCACGTGCTCTCGCCCATGGGATCGTCGAAATCGAACACGATCTTCGAGGCATGGTTGCGATACGCCATGCCGATGACGTCGTTGACCTGCACCTCGCGGCAGGCGCGCACGCAGAGCCCGCACTGGATGCAGGCGTCAAGATTCACCCGCATCGCCGGATGACTGGTGTCGGCGCTCCAGCGGTCTGCGGCCGGGAAGCGACTCGACTGCAGGCCGAGCTCGTCGGCCCAGTGCCAGAACTTCGATTCGGGGTCATGGGAGGTCTTGCGCTCAGGCTGGTCGGCCAGCAGCAGCTCCATCACCATCTTGCGCGCCTTGACCGAGCGGTCGCTCTGCGTCTTGACCTTCATGCCGATGGTGGGCTTGCGCTTGCACGATGCAGCGAGCACACGTTCGCCTTCCACCTCCACCATGCACGCCCGGCAGTTGCCGTCTGGCCGGTAGTCGGGCGCCGGGGAGTAGCACAAGTGCGGCAAGGTCGTGCCGAGTCGTTGAGCCACCTGCCAGATGGTCTCGGAGGGCGATGCCTCGACCTGACGGCCGTCCAATTCGAAGGTGATTTTCTGAGTCATGTACGGGCCGCCTCGGTCGCGAATTCTTCAGGGAAATATTTGATGACGCACATCAGCGGGTTCGGCGCCGCTTGCCCGAGCCCACAGATCGATGCATCGCGCATGTTGTCCGCGAGCTCGGTGAGGAGGGCCCTATCCCACTCCGGGTGCTCCATCAGTGTTACAGCCTTCTCTGTCCCTATCCTGCAGGGCGTGCACTGGCCGCAGCTCTCATCCTCAAAGAAGCGCATCAGGTTGAGCGCCGCTGCCTTGACGTCATCCTTGTCGGACAGGATCACGACCGCGGCTGATCCGATGAAGCAGCCGTACTTTTCCAGCGTGCCGAAATCGAGCGGAATGTTGTCCATCGACGCCGGCAGAATGCCGCCGGAAGCGCCGCCGGGCAGATACGCGCGGAACACGTGCCCTTCCGCCATGCCACCGCAAAACTCCTCGATCAGCTCGCGCACGGTAATGCCGGCGGGTGCCAGCTTGACGCCCGGCTCGCGCACGCGCCCGGACACCGAGTAGCTGCGCAGACCCTTACTGCCGTTGCGGCCGTGGCTCGTCCACCACTCAATCTCTCTTTCAACGAGGTCGCGTACCCAGTAAAGCGTCTCGACGTTGTTGATGAGCGTGGGTAGGCCGAAGAGCCCGACCTGAAACGGGTAGGGCGGCTTGTGGCGCGGCAGCCCGCGTTTGCCCTCGAGGCTTTCGAGCAGCGAAGACTCTTCTCCGCAGATATATGCGCCCGCGCCGCGGCGCATGTGCAGGGTGGGACCGCCGGGTGGCAGCTTGGCGATCTCGCGGGTGAGGATCTCCCGGCAGACCGGATACTCGTCGCGCAAGTAGATGTAGACATCAGTGGCTTCGACTACGTGGGCGCCGATCAGCGTTCCCTCGATGAAGCGATGCGGATCACTCTCGAGATAAAAGCGGTCCTTGAAGGTGCCCGGCTCGCCCTCATCGGCGTTGATCGCCATCACGCGGGGACCCGGCTCGCCGCGCACCGCGCGCCATTTGCGCGCCGTCGGAAACCCCGCGCCGCCGAGGCCGCGCAGGCTCACCGCGTCCAGTTTGGCGAGCAGGTCCTCGACGCTCAGCGCACCGCTGCGAACCCGTTCGAGCGCCTTGTAGCCGCCCTGGGCAACGTAGGCGTCGTACGGGATGTAGGCAGGCAGATGCGGATGCGTGTCGCGGGCCGCGACGGCGGCACCGACGTTTTCCGGCGTGGCGCGATCTATGAAGTTGTGGCCTACCTCGGCCGTGGGTGCTGTGTCGCAGCGTCCCACGCAGGGCGCCCTCACCACGCGCACCCCCGGTCCCAGCCTGCTCTTCAGTGTGCCGAGCAGATCATCGGCGCCGTGCAGCGCACAAGTGATGCTGTCGCAGACACGCACGGTCAATGGCGGAATATCGGGGTCGTCTTCCTTCACGATGTCGAAATGGGCGTAGAACGTCGCCGTTTCGAAAACCTCGGCGAACGCCAGCTTCATTTCATCGGCCAGCGCGGCCAGATGGGCCGTGGAGATGCGATGATAGGCATCCTGGATCAAATGCAGATGCTCGATGAGCAGGTCGCGCCGCCGCGGCCGGTCCCCCAGCAGAGCAACGATCTCGGCCTGCGCGATAGGATCGATCTGCCGTCCCTTCGGCACCGGCTTGGCCCGCTTGCGGCCCTGACCCGGGTGCTCGAAGTGTTGGACTTTGTTGCTGGCGCTCTTCTTCGACATTCCAGTCTCGTGCGTTGGAGGCATGTGCAAAGTAAGCACCGGCAGCTCCCCATATAGCAGAGGGAACTCCTTTGCATCCTAACCAGCTGCCGCCGATTTGCACGTGGCATGGGGACTTTTTAGCGATAGATATCAGCTATCGTGTCATCGGAGATATCGATCATTGGTGACGATATCCGCCCTGCAGTCGACCGTCGATCAGCACACAGAGGATGCTACCGCGGCTCTGCACGCTGTCCGCCAATGGGACATAGATATCGTGCGCATGCTGCGCATGTCGACGCCTTCAGTTGGTTGCCTCGCCGGCGTTGGGAAGAAGAGCTGCTCGCCGTTGATCTTGTGCGATGCGATTGCGGCCTGACCTTCCTTCGAGATCACCCAGTCGATGAACGCCTGCCCAAGCTCTTTCTTCACGTGCTGGTGCTTCTCGGGGCTCACCAGGATGATGCCGTACTGGTTGAACAGCCGTTTATCGCCCTGGATGCTGATCTCCAGCGCATCACGATTCCTGAACGACAGCCACGTTCCACGGTCGGAAAGCACGTAGGCGCCCATGGCGGCCGCGGTGTTGAGGGCGGCGCCCATGCCCTGGCCGATCTCGCGGTACCAGGAGGGTTTGGCGGCAGCAGGATCCAGCTCTGCCGCCTTCCACAGCGCCAGCTCGGCGGCGTGGGTGCCGCTCTTGTCACCGCGCGAGACGAATGGGCTCGCCTTCGTCTCGATTGCCTTGAGCGCTTGTACGATGTCCTTGCCGCCCCTGATGCTCGCAGGGTCGGTCTTGGGGCCAATCAGAACGAAATCGTTGTACATGACGTCGAAGCGGCGCAGGCCAAAGCCTTCGGCAACGAACTTTTCCTCTTGCGGCTTGGCGTGCACGAACACGACATCTGCGTCGCCTCGCCGCCCCGTATCGATCGCCTGGCCGGTGCCCTGTGAGATCACCTTCACATCGATGCCGGTCTTTTCCTTGAACAGTGGGAGGATGTGGCCGAACAGGCCGGAGTCCTGGGTCGAGGTCGTCGATGCGACGACAATCGACTTGTCTTGTGCAATAGCCGCAGAGGCAAGCAGCAGCGAACCTGCCGCAAATGCGACGAGCAGACGATGCGCCTTCATTTCCAAGTCTCCCTTCTCAAATGACGAGATTACCGGCGAGGAAGCGGCGCGCCTCCTCGCTCACTGGATCGGTGAAGAAGCGGTCGGCGGACGTGTGCTCGATCATCCTGCCCTTGGCGAGAAAGACAACGTCACCGGCCAGCCGGCGCGCCTGCCCGATATCGTGTGTGGCAAGCGCGACCTTGACGCCCGAGGCCGATATCCGCGCGATGATGTCCTCGACGAGCTTGGTCGAGGCCGGATCAAGGCTTGACGTCGGTTCGTCAAGAAGAAGAACCTGGGGCTCGGACGCGAGCGCTCGTGCAAGCGCGAGGCGCTGCTGCTCTCCGCCCGACAGGCGCCGCGCCGGCCGAACGGCCAGCGGTGCGATGCGCGCGAGATCGAGCAGGCGCCGGACGTTCTGCTCGTTTGCATGTTTGCCAGCGGCTCTTAGGGCGTAGGCGATGTTCGCCGTTGCCGTTCGCCGCAGCATGACCGGCTTCTGAAACACGATGGCCCGGCTGCCTGCCGGCGCTGCGCCGCCGCCGAACGTGATCATCCCGCTGGTCGGTGCGATCAGACCCATTGCCAGCTTGAGGAGCGTGGTCTTGCCGCAACCGTTCGGACCCATCAGCACGGTCGGTCTGCCGGGCGCCAACTTCATGTCAACTCCGTGGAGAATACGTGTCGCGCCCACAGCGAAGCTGACTGTCTTGAATTGGATCGGCAGCGCCAAGACCTCGCGCGCAGCAAAAGCGAAGTCTCGCACACCCATAACGGCGCTATCCAGCATGGCGCTCCGCCCATTGTCGGACGCTCCAGGCGAGCGCATTCACCGCCAGGATGAGTGCGATCAGGACGATGCCGAGGCCGATCGCCAGCGGCAGGTTGCCCTTGGATGTTTCCAAAGCGATCGTCGTGGTCATCACGCGCGTGAAACCGTCGATGTTACCGCCAACGATCATCACGGTGCCGACCTCGGCCGCCGCACGGCCGAAGCCGGCGAGGAGGATCGTCACGAGCGGGAAGCGCGCATCCCACAGCAGGGTCTGCACCCGCCCGATCGGCCCGACCTCCATCGCGGTCAACTCGTCGCGGTACTCCGTCCACAAATCCTCGATCAGCTGCCGGGTCAGCGCCGCAATGATTGGAGCAACAAGAACGGCCTGCGCGATCGTCATCGCCGTCGGTGTGAACAGGATGCCCAACTCCCCGAGCGGTCCCGACCGCGACAGAAGAAGAAAGACCATCAGCCCGACGACAACCGGCGGCAGCCCCATGAGGCCGTTGAGGATGACGATCACGAGATTCCGGAAGGGGAACCGCGTCAGCGCCACGGCCGCACCGAGCGGCATTGCGACGAGCGCCGCCAGCAGCGTTGCCAACACCGTCACCGCAAGCGACAAGCGCACAATGGCGAACAGCGTGCGATCGCCAGACAGGATCAGGTCAAAGGCAGTTGCACCGTCCAAACGGAAACTCACTAGGAAAGTTGACCGTCACAGGAAGTCGTGTTTTCCTCGCCAAAGTCAAGAAATGGAAAAGACGCAAGAATATGCAGTTTAATGCAACCCTCGAACTGCTCACCACGACCGAGGCGGCCGACTACCTAAGGATCAAGGAGCGCAAGCTTTACGAGTTGGTGGCGGATGGCGCGATCCCGTGCACCAAGATCACCGGCAAGTGGCTGTTTCCGCGTGCTGACCTGGACCGCTGGCTGCTCGCCGGGATGGCGCGTCCTCTTGGCGTCGTGCCTGCCGACCCGCCGCCCATTGTGGGCGGCAGTCACGATCCCCTGCTCCAGTGGGCACTGATCAAGAGCGGAGCGGGCTTGGCAATTCTGCCGGAAGGCAGCGAGACCGGTTATCGGCGGTTCCTCAAGGGAGAGGTCATCGCGGCCGCCATCCATTTCCACGATTTGGACGATCTCGGCAAGGACGCCAACGTTTCAGTCGTTTCGCAGGAACCGACGCTCTACGACGCTGTGCTCTTGCATTTCTGCTCGCGTGAGCAGGGAATGGTGGTGGCGAGAGACAACCCGTTAGGTTTGCGGGAGGTGTCGGACTTCCCTCGCGTCAGGCCGAGATTCGCTATCCGGCCGCCGGGGGCTGGTGCGCAGCAGTTCCTTCTCGCGCTGATCAAGGGAGCCGGGATCGCCGAGCACGAACTCGACATCGCGCTGGTGGCACCGACCGGTCCGGACATCGCGCAGGCTATCCGCGCCGGTCATGCCGACTGTGGCATCGCCACGCGCGCGATCGCTAAAGCCGCAGATCTGGACTTCGTTCCACTGGCCACCGAGAGCTTCGACATTCTCATGCGTCAGCGCGACAGTTATAGAGAGCCGCTGGCCGCTTTTGTGAAGATGCTGCGCTCGTCCGAGCTGGCACAGCGTGCTGCCGAACTCGGTGGCCTGGATGTCTCCAAGGCCGGCAGCATCCGATGGGCGCCATGAGCACGCCGCTGAAGCCTGTGCTCGACGTCCTGCAACCGATCCTGCAAAGACTGGCTCCCGTCGCGCCTCGCAGCGTGCCGATTGAGAGCGCGCTTGGATTGGCGCTGGCGGAGCCGGTGTGCGCAGTGGCGCCGGTCCCGATGCGCGCTGTAGCGCTTAGATCGGGTCTTGCAGTCACCTCGCTCGATCTGGTGGGGGCCTCGGCCCAATCGCCGGTCATGCTGACGCGCGCGCCATTTCCGGTTGCTGCGGGTGACGAGCTGCCCGACGGCTGCGATGCCGTTGTCGATCCCGCCATCGTAATCCAAACGGGTCCGCTCCTGCTCGTCGCCGAACAGGCAACGCCGGGCATGAACGCCCGGCTGTCCGGACAAGATCTGAGACGAGATGCTTTGGTCGTGCAGGCCGGATCACGAATTACATTGGAGGCCGTCCTGGTCTGCCGGCTGTCCGGCATCGACACAGCCAAAGTTAGGCGGCCGACGCTGTCAGTTCAGATTGAAGATCAATCCCACGAGACTTGGTTGCGCGGCCGCTTGACGGCCCTTGGCTGCAAGTTGGTCGAGCACGGAAACCCCGCCGATGTCGTTATCCGAAGTGCCCGACAGGCCGAGCCACGTCTGGCGCTTCAACCCGGCGACTCGTCTTGGGTCGAGGTCCTTTCCGACGGCTCGGTGCGTATAGAAATGCCTCGACGTTTTGATGGTCTCATCGCCGCCTACTTGGCCTTCGTTGTTCCGGTCGTTGCTGAGCTCTCGGCACAGCGCATCTGCGCCATCAAGCGACCTCTAGCGCGCAAGATCGCATCCGCCATCGGGATGACCGAGCTGGTCTTGTTGCGTAGCAGCGAGGGGGAGCTGAATCCGATGGCGATTGCGGACGTCACGCTGGTCGCGTTGGCGCAATCCGACGCCTACTACCTCGTCCCAGCAGGGGTCGAGGGACACGCGGTCGGCGAGGTCATCCGTGCCGTCCGTCTCGAAGATCCCTTCGGCTTCTCCCATCAAGAGCATTTTTCATGACATCGAGCGAACAGGGCAGCGCTATTGCCCAGGACCAATTCTTGAATGTCCTTTCGCGCGATGACGCGATCGCGACGTTTCGCGAGGCGCTGCAACCGAGCCCTCTCGGAGTCGAGAAAGTCGCGCTCGATCGGATGCTGGGGCGCGTCCTGGCAGAAGTCGTCACCGCGCCGGTAGACGCGCCGCCGTTCGACAGATCCGTTGTCGACGGTTTCGCCGTCTACGCAGGCGATCTTGCGAATGCGTCGGCCGGAGCGCCGGCGACATTGACACTGACCGGCGAAATCGTCTCGTGCGGCCAGGCGCCCACCAAGGCTGTTATGCCTGGTCATGCGACACCGGTTGCAACCGGAGCGCCAATTCCACGTGGCGCGGATGCCGTAATCATGATCGAGCACACGGAACCCGACGGTGACGACCAAATCACGGTCCTGCGCTCTGTCGGTCCGGGACAGAACATAGCGTTCGCAGGCTCCGACATTGCGCGGGGGCAGACGCTGCTCCGTGGAGGGACAGTCGTCGGTGCACGCGAGATCGCGATGCTCGCCGCTGTCGGTTGCGCCGATGCAACGGTCTGGCGCAAGCCGCGCGTCGGCGTCCTGTCGACCGGCGACGAGTTGATCCAACCGGGCGAGGCGCTGGCACCGGCCAAGATCTATGATTCAAATGCACCCGTGATCGCTGCGGCTCTCGAGGAGAATGGCTGCGAGGCGGTAAGATTCGAAGCGCTCCCCGACGACGAAGCACGTCTCAGCGCCGGCATTCAGCACGCCTTCAAGGCTTGCGATGCGCTGATCCTTTCGGGCGGAACATCAAAGGGGGCCGGTGATTTGACCTATCGGATCATCGACCGATTGGGCCGGCCGGGAATTGTCGTTCACGGCGTTGCGCTGAAGCCCGGCAAGCCGCTGTGCCTGGCCGTTTGCGATCGCAAGCCTGTGGTCGTGCTGCCGGGCTTCCCCACGTCGGCGATGTTCACGTTCCACGATATTGTGGCGCCTGTCATGCGCATCCTGGCCGGCCTCCCGGACCGAGCGGAAGGAAACCTGACCGCACGCATCCCGATGCGCATCGCCTCGGAGCTTGGCCGCACCGAGTTCGTGATGGTGGCGCTTGCCGCAGCCGAGGATGGGTTTGTTGCGCACCCCGTGGGCAAGGGCTCAGGTGCGGTGACGGCCTTCTCGCAGGCAGACGGCTTCGTCGCGGTCGATGCACTCGCCGATGCCGTGAGCGCGGGCGCGACGATGACCGTGCAGCTGTTCAGCCCACACCTGCGCGCTCCCGATCTCGTCATCATGGGCAGCCACTGCGTCGGTCTCGACGCAGTCGTCGGCGAGCTGTCGCGGCAGAGGCTTTCGGCGCGCGTCTTGGCTCTGGGGAGCCTGGGCGGACTGACCGCCCTGCAGCGCGGCGAATGTGACATCGCGCCGATCCATCTCCTGGACCCGAAGAGCGGCGCCTACAATCGGCCGTTCCTTTCCAAGGGGATGAGGCTCATTCCGGGCTGGCAGCGCATGCAGGGTTTCGTGTTCCGAAGGGGAGACAAGCGCTTCGAAGGCAAGGATCTCGCGGCATCGGTTGAGGCCGCCTTGGGAAACAAAGACTGCATCATGGTCAACCGCAATCAGGGTGCCGGCACGCGCACCCTGATCGATGATCTGCTTAAGGGGGCACGACCACCAGGCTACTGGAACCAGCCACGTTCCCACAATGCTGTGGTTGCGGCCATCGCGCAGGAACGCGCCGACTGGGGCGTTGCGATCAAGCCGGTCGCGGACGCACTTGGTCTCGGGTTCATCCCGCTCGCCGCAGAGCACTACGACTTCGCAGTGCAAGAGAGATCGCGCAACCTGGCGGCAATCGCCGCATTCGAGGAGGCACTCTCGAGAAGCCAACAAGCCCTTCGTGCTTTGGGCTTCGAGCCAGGCTAAACACGGCAAGCAAGCTGCCCCTTGCTCCAGTGCGCCCTACTAGCCACACGGGATGGTTACCCCTAGATTGAGTACGTTGGAATCATAGGATATTCCGATGGCCAGTGACGTTCTCTTTCACAAGCGGTTCCGAGACGAGGAAGAAGCCTACAAGTGGGTTGAAGCTCACCTTTGGCCGAACGGTCCCGTTTGCCCCCGCTGCAGCGGCCAACGGGTCACCAAGCTGCAGGGCAAGAGCACCCGCATCGGCGTACTGCCGCAAGCCTTTCACCGTACAAGTGGGCACCCTCTTTGAGGATAGCCGCATTCCCATGCGGCTGTGGCTGCAGGCGATCGACCTGATGTGCGCCTCCACGAAGGGCATGAGCAGCGACCAGATGCACCGCATGATGGGCATCAACCTCAAGTCGGCGTGGTTAATGGCCCACCGCATCCGCGAGGCTATGCGGTCGCGCCTTCTTGCCCCTCCAATGGGATCTGGCGGGGAGATGGTCGAGGTGGCCGGAAACGTGGCGAAAGGGCACGTCAGGTCGGCATGATCCAAATCGCTTCAGGAGCAAAGCTCACGCGCACGGTCTCACCCTCTCGTGACTCGGCATGCGCGTCGGCGCGAACGTGCAGGAGATCCGGGTTCCCCACCCGCACCGACACGATTTGGCCCTGTCCGAGGCGCCGGACGCGCTCGACCGTCCCCGGCACGCTTGGATCAAAACGGCAACGAGCTGGTGTTTCAGAATGCTGACAATCCCTTCGTCCCTGCCTCCGTCACCAAGATCGTGACTGCATGGCTAGCCATGGAAGTCCTCGGCGGCGACTATCGCTTCCAGACCCCCTTCTACCTGGGCCGGGATCGGGTGCTCTACATTCGCGGGGGTGGCGATCCCTTTCTCATTTCCGAAGAGCTGGCTCAGCTCGCGTCAGGCCTTGTCGCCGCAATCGGCAAGGAGCCGCTAAGCGGCATCGTGC
>JBKKCB010000160.1:0-16157 GCA_046713545.1 Hyphomicrobiaceae bacterium
CAGCAGCAGCCTCGGCCATGGGGCTCAATGCGGAGCAGGCGCGGATGGCGCTCGGCTTCGCCGGCACGCAGGCCGCGGGCCTCAACACGTTCTTCACGTCGGGCGATTTCACGAAGAGCCTGCATCCGGGCAAGGCCGCCTTCAACGGCGTGCTGTCGGCGCGCCTTGTCGAAATCGGTGCAACCAGTCCGCCCACCATGCTCGAGCACGAGAAGGGCTATCTCGCGGCCTATTCGCTGGAGCCCAAACCCGACGCCCTCGTCGCGGGGCTGGGGAGCACCTGGGAGATCCTGCAGAACGGCTTCAAGTATTTTCCCTCGATCCTGGCCAGCCACGCGCCCATCCAGGCGACGCTGTCCCTGGTGAACGAGCATGACATCAAGCCTGCGGATATTGCCTCGATCAGAAACGAAACCTATTCGACGGTGAAATCCCATTTCTCGAGCAAGGCCGTGACGACGTCCATGGGCGCGCGCGTGAGCGTTCCCTACTGCATTGCGGTCGCCGCGCTCGATCGCAAGGTCGGGCAGGGCCAGTTCTCTGAAAGCCGTGTGGCCAACCCTGACGTGCAATCGTTACTTGCGAACACGGATGTGATTGCCGACGCGGAACTGACGAAACTTTATCCCGACAAATTTCCGGCGCGCGTCACCATCACGCTGCGGAACGGACGCACGGTTACGGCCCTGCGCAATTTCCCGAAGGGCGATCCGCAGGAGCCGCTGACGCGCGCGGAAATCGAAAGCAAGTTCCTCGCCAATGTCGAGGCGCGGCTCACGCCGGCCCAGGCGGCACGCGCTATCGATATGATCAGCGGACTGGCCGAGTACAGGGACCTCTCGCCACTCCTCGATATCATCGGCCGATAGCATTTGGCGCGCCTTGCGCCAGACGCTGTTGGCATGGCTGCGTGATGGCGCTACCGTTCCTGCGTATGCGGTCTGCGCAAGATCGCCGGTCGGAAATTCGCTCGCAGGACCAGTGGGCGGAAATGGCGTCAAGAAAAGTGGTCCGCACGGCGAGGATGCTCAAAGAGGATTGAAAAATGGCGGCAAACGCAAAACCACTTGGCTGTCTCAATGGCGTTCGGGTTCTCGACTTGTCGCAGTTCGAAGCCGGACCGACTTGCACCGAGGCCCTGGCATGGCTCGGCGCCGAGGTGGTCAAGGTGGAAAATCCCAAGCTCGGCGATCCGGGGCGCGCGGCCGTGTTCGGCAGCCCGGAGAAAGACTCCTTCTATTTTCTGATTTTCAACGCCAACAAGAAGTCGATCACGATCGATCTCAAGGCGCCCGAAGGAAAGAAGCTGTTGCGGGAACTCGCGGCCAAGGCCGACGTGATGGTCGAGAATTTCGCGCCGGGCGCCATCGAGCGGCTGGGTTTCGGCTACGACGAGATCTCCAAGATCAATCCCGGCATCATCTACGCGCAGGTGAAGGGCTTCGGCACCGGCAGCCCGTTCGAGAAGAACCTCGCCTTCGACATGATCGCCCAGGCGTGCGGCGGTATCATGAGCATATCGGGTGAGCGCGATGGCAAGCCCATCAAGCCCGGCCCGACGCTCGGCGACACCGGCACCGGCATGTTGCTCGCCATATCGATCCTGGGGGCCCTGTTCGAAAAGCAGAAGACCGGCAAAGGGCAACGCCTGCAGGTGGCCATGCAGGACGCCATGTTGCATTACATCCGTCTCGCCTTCGCGACGCAGGCGCGCATTGGCGGGCCCATCAAGCGGGCCGGTGCACAGACGATCTCGGGCGGCAATCCGCCGTGCGGCATCTATCCTTGCAAAGGCGGCGGGCCCAACGACTACGTCTATGTCTATACCAGCCGGGCCAATCCTGAGCATTGGAAGCGGCTGCTGCAACTCATCGGTCGTGCCGACATGATGGACGATCCGCGTTTTGCCACCCAGGAGGCGCGTGGCGCCAATGAGGCCGCTGTCGATTCGCTCATTGCCGAATGGACGATGAAGCACACCAAGCAGGAGGCGATGGAACTGGTCGGCGGCGCGGGAATTCCTGCAGGTGCCGTGCTCGATACCCAGGAATTGAGCGACGACCCGACCTTCGAGCAGCGCGGCATCATGCAGACCATCGAGCATCCCAAGAGCGGACCCTTCAAGATGCCGGCTTGGCCCGTACGCCATAACGGCCAGCCGCCCGAGGTCAAGCCGTCGCCACTGCTGGGCGAGCACACGGATGACGTGCTGAAGGCGTGGCTCAGCATGAGCGAGCGCGATGTGGCGGCGCTGAAGTCCGGCGGTATCGTCTAGGGCATGCGAACGATGGACCGGCGTATGCTCACTGTTTCGTGACATGAGGGCCCGAAACCTGCGGCAGGCCTGCACCGTAGCATCAGCAGCCTCGGTGTGAGGTGACGGTGTCACAGGAGCAGGCCATGCAGGCATTGACGCGCGCGCGCACGATCCTCGCCATCGCGATAGTTGTGGGTGTGGCCGGAAGCACGCCCGCTTCCGCCGAGGACTACGAAACCTGGCAGGTCTTGGAGAACCCGTTCCCCAGCACCGGCGGAGGGGGAATCATGATCGCCGATTACAATCCTGTCGTCGTCGGCAACAAGTGCTCGACCAATTTCAGAGCCATCGAACCTGGCGGGAAGGCCTATCATAACGTCGTCGAGTTTGAAGCCATCGAGACCAATGGCGGCATCCTGTGCGCGAACGGGGCGTGGCGCTCCGCCGATGGGAGCAGCTCGGGCACCACGCCTCTGCGCGTGTTCATAAAGAACGGCGTGGTCCGCCGTTCACCGTAGCGGCCGGGCTTGAAGATTTGCTGCCCAGGCTGGAAGATGACGAAGACAAAACCCGACGGCGGCAGTCTCGAGCACTGTCCGCCGTCGCATCATTGTGGGAGGGAATTCTATGGGCCGGGCGAGACATGCGGCGTGGCTGGCGGCAGCCTGCGCGGCGATCGGGCTGCTGCTGCCGGCTGGCATCGCGCAGAGCCAGCAACGCTATCCCTCGCGCGCCGTACAGCTCGTCATTCCCTATCCGCCCGGCGGCTCGGATGCGTTATCGCGTAAGCTGATCGTCGGCATGTCGGAAGATCTCGGGCAGCCGATCGTCGTGGTCAACAAGCCGGGCGCATCGACGCAGATCGCAACGCAGATGGTGGTGAATGCCGCGCCCGACGGCTACATCCTCTACATGTCGGCCCCGGGCGAGCTTGCCGCGGGGCCGGCAATGTTCAAGTCGCTGCCGTTCAATGCGCTGGATCTGACGTCGATCTCGTACGTCGCCGAGGCGCCCTACACGCTGCTTGCAGCATCGTCGCTGCCGGTGAAGACCTATGCGGAGCTGGTGGCGTTCCTCAAGGCAAACCCCGACAAGGCCCGCTTCGGCTCTTACGGCGTACAGACGCAGCCTGATATCCTTGCACGGCGCTTCAACCAAGCGATCGGCGTCGATGTGCAGGTCATCCCTTATCAGGGCGGATCGCCGGCGTTCAATGCCATGCTACGCGGGGAAGTGAACCTGATTTTTGCCACGCTGATTCCGACGCGGTCTTTCATCTCGGCGGGGCAGATGGCGCCCATGGCCGTCGCCGCGGACAAGCGCGTCAAAATCTTTCCCGATCTGCCGACCCTGAAGGAGCTCAACATCGACATCGTCGATGGCGCATCCTTTGGCCTGGCAGGGCCGAAGGGATTGTCGGCCGAGGTGGTGACGCGCATGCATGACGCGGTCGTCAAGGAGTTGAGCAATCCGGAGACGCGCAAGTTCGTCGAGGACATGGGTGCGGTGCCGGTCGGCAGCACGCCAGCCGAGTTTGCGACGCGCCTTGCCGAGATGACCCGCCAGTGGATCGAACTCGCGCCCAAGCTCGGCATCGAGAAACAATAGTGGCCTGAAGCTCAGCTCGGCGGCGCGGTTGTGTGCTCGGCGTCGCGCAGGCGCCGCGTGTTGGCTAGGTACCAGAGCAAAGCCGCGAGCTGCACGCCGAGGGCGGCGCCGAACGCGAGCCGGTAGGCGGCCGGGTCATAGCGACCGGGCGACGGCGGCGGATAGGTATCGATGATGATGCCGATGGCGTACTGCACGGCAAATGCGGCCAGGAACATCAAGAGGTTCATGGCGGTGGTGGCACGCCCGGAAAGTCGCACACCGAAATAGCGCGCAAGCCAGGGGTAGGCGAGGATGGCGACCTGGCCCGTCATGCAGAACAGTGACCACAGGGTGAGATCCAGGCCGCGAATATCCAGGAACAGCAGCATCTGCGAAGCCAGGAACAGCGCGATGAACCCCATCATCACGTGCAGCAGGCTGACGCCGCGGCGCACGAACCAATCCGCCACGGCGCCAGTGAACAGGATGCCGATGAAGAAGGCGACGGCCATGATGAAAAGGCTGTAGGCCGTACCGTCGCGATCGAGCCCAGCCACGTCGCGAAGCCAGGGACCGACCCAGAGGGTTTGGATGGCAATATGCGAGCCGGCCGTCAGCGCGAGCAGCGGCGCCATCGCGAGGAAGACCCGATCGCGGTAGATTTTGCCGATCTCGCCAATCTCCTGGCGCAGGTTGGACGTCGAAGATTGAGCGGATCGCTCGGGCACCGCGAAAAAGATCAGGGCGGCAACGGCAAGCGTAATCACGGCCAGACCGACAAACGCCCAGCGCCAGCCGACGCTTCGGACCGCCATCTCCATCGGCGCGGTGGCAATCAGTAGACCCAGCGCCCCGGTCGACATCACCCAGGCGTTGGCGAGCGCACGCCGCGGTTCAGGCACCCAGATCACGACGGCCTTGAAACCGCTCATCAGGCCTCCGGCGAAACCCAATCCGATGATGGCGCGGGCGATGGTCAGCACCGTGATGCTCTCGGCCGTGGCGAAGATCAGGGCGCTGATGCCGCCGATGGCAACAAGTGTGGCCTGAACCCGCCGCGGCCCATAGCGATCGAGCAGGATGCCGAGCGGCAGCTGGAACATGGAGAACGCAAACAGGTAGGCGGCCGTCAGCAATCCGAGCTCGCCCGCACTCAAGCCGATGTCTCTAACGAGATCCGGCGCGATCACCGCGTTCACGGCACGATAGAGATAAGAGAAAAAGAAACCGAGACTGAATGGGACGAGCGCAATCAGCAGCAGCCGGAGACCGGGCTGTGCCTCGGCCTCCTGCTTGCCCAGGTCCTTTTGAAGATGAGGGCTGATCAAACGACGCCACTCTCTTTCAGGCGGCGCAGATCCTCCGGACTGACGCCGCACAGCTCGGCGAGCAGGCTGTCCGTGTGTTGGCCGAGTTTGGGCGGATTTTTCACCGTGGCAGGCGAGTCGGACAATTTGATCGGGCAGCCGACGGTGCGATACGTCTGTCCGCTCGCGGGCTCTACCACGTCGACGATCATGTCGCGCGCCTTCAGATGCGGATCATCCAGCACCTCGCTCGTGTCCTGGCAGGCGCCGCAGGGCACGCCCGCGTCCCCCATCAGCCGCATGACTTCGTGCTTGCCGCGACGGCGCGTCCAGTCGCCGATGATGGCATCGAGCGCGAGGCGATTCTCCCAGCGGGCGGCCAGCGTCTTGAAGCGCGCATCCTCGGCAAGCTCCGGCGCACCCATGACCTGGAGCAGGGCAGGCCACATCTGCGGTTGGGCAAAGATGAAGACGTAGTCGTTGGGGCCACCGGGCGCGCAGGGATAGGTCGTGCCCGGGACGTTGCGGCCGAGCTGGTTGCCGGTGCGCGGCTGCACCTCGCCATAGCGTTGCCGATCGCGCAGGCTGACGCGGATGATGTTGACGACGGAATCCTGCATCGACACCTCGACGTGCTGGCCGCGGCCCGTCGTATGACGCTGCTGCAGCGCGGCCAGGATGCCGATGGCCATATGCATGCCGGTGCCGGAATCGCCGATCGCCGGCATCACGTAGGTCGGAGGTTTGTCAGGAAATCCGGTGGTGGTCATGGCGCCGCCCATGGCCTGGGCGATGGGCTCGAAGCTCTTGAAGCCGCTGTAGGGCCCGTATGTGCCGAAGCCCTTGATGGTGGCGTAGATGAGGCGCGGATTGACCTTGGCGAGCGTGTCATAGCCAAGACCGAGACGGTCCAGCGCGCCCGGCCCGAAGTTCTCGAGCAGCACGTCCGACTTGGCGATGACCTGCTTGAAGAGTTCCTTGCCGGCCTCCGACTTCAGATTGAGCGTCAGGCTCTGCTTGTTGGCATTGAGCACGAGAAAAAAGAGACCGTCGCCATTCTGGCTGCGCGCGACATCGCCGCCCTTGGGGTCTTCGAGCTTGATGACATCGGCACCCAGGAATCCGAGAATCTGGGCGCAGGCGGGGCCTGCCTGATTGTGCGTCATGTCGATCACGCGAACGCCGGACAGCGCCTGCTGCATGTTGTTTCGCTCCCAAGTGGTCGTTTTGTTGTTGCCTTAGAAAGTCAGAACGTCGAATTCAGCTTGAGATGATTGAGCCGGTTCACGGATTGAAGGTCGATGCGCAGGTGTTGGCCGGCGCGGCGCACGTCGAGCGGCACCGGCACGCCCGCGCTGCCTTGAGCCCACAGCTTGCGATAGAAGGTGCCCAGTGTCGGTGTCGCCTCGCCGCCGAGACCGACGATGGTGTCGCCAGGCTCGATGCCACCCTTTGCTGCCGGTCCGCCGGCAGTGACGCGCCGCACGACAAGCTGGCCGTTGATTTCCTCGGTGTTCAGGCCCAGCCACGGCTTTGCTGTGCCGGTCACGCGCCCGCCGGCAATCAACTCGCCCAGGATCGGCGGCAGAAGGTCGATCGGCACGAACATATTGCCGGGAATGCCGTCGCCCTTGCCCGTGGCATCACCGACGATCAGTGAGCCGATGCCGGCAAGCTTGCCGTCACGCGCGATCAGAGCCGCGCCGCTCCAATTTGGCACCGGCGGCGTCGCAAAAATGGCTTCATCCAGCAGATATTCCCAATAGCCCGCAAACTCGCGTTTGGCCGCAATGTGCGCGGGGCTGATCATTTCCGCACCGCCGGCGCGGATGGTCAGCACTTTGTCCCCTTCTTTCAGGCTGGAAGACTTGCCCAATTCCATCGGGCGCACTTTCAGAGTGCCGGACGCGCGCAGCAAACCGAAACCTGTGTCGTAGTCGTAACCGACGACGTCCGCGGCGACCGTGCGGCCGTCGTTGGTTGTGACTTCGGCCGCGTGCGCCTCCACCATCAGATAGCCGATTGTGAGAACCAGACCGTCGCCCGAGATGACGACGCCGCTCCCCTGCCGCTCCCGCCCGAGGCTCTCGACAGTCCGACCGTCGGGATTGATGAATGTCTTGATCTGCACCACGGCTTCGACCAGTCCATCGACCGACGGGCCTTGGACGCTTTGCGCGCCAGCAATGGGTGCGAGTGCCAATCCTGCAACAAGGATCCCGCACACAGTCATGGACCGGATGGAACGCATCACGAGCATGCACGCCTCCCTCGGCCGTGGCGGACGTCGCGTTGTCAGCCCCCAGGCTTCGTCGACAGCTTATGCCAGCCGCCGGCGCAATGCCTGCACAAAGCGATCCACGTCCGCCTCGTCATTGTACACGTGCGGCGAGATGCGCATGCGTCCCAGCCGGGGCGCTACGTAAATGTGCTCGGCGGCGAGGTTTTCGATCAATTGCTTTGGCATGCCGCCTTTGAAGCCGAGGCTCAGAACGTGCGGTGCCCGCAGGCGCGTCTCCGGGATCTGCACATCAAGCCCGCGCAGACCATTTGCTATGCGCTCGGTGAGCATCAGGAGGCGCTCCTTGACGGTGGCCATTCCCCACGCCGCGATCATTTCCATACCGATCGATGCCATTTCCATCGAGATGAAATGGTCGCGCTCGCCCATGTCGAAGCGGCGAGCGTTGGGCACGTAGCGCGTATCGGCGAAATAGACGCTCTGCTCGGCGCGCACGTCGCGGCGCCCGAACGAGGTCTGCTCGAGCGGGACGCCGTGCTGGTGCCGCTTGGCGACATAGATGAACGCGCGCCCATAGGGCCCGAGCAGCCATTTGTAGGTCGGAAAGATCACGAAGTCCGGGTCGAGCGTGGTGACATCCAAGGTCATGACGCCGGCTGCATGCGTCGCATCGATCAGGAATGCGGCGCCCTGCTGGCGCAAAGCCTTGGCCACACGATCCAGATCCACCGCCCCGCCGTCGGACCAATGCACCGAGGAGATCGAGGCAAGCCCGACGGGCACGGCACCCGGGCGCTCGACGACGGCCAGAATGGCTGCCGTCCAATCGCCGTCTTCCGGCTGTGGCACGGTCTCGATAGTGAAGCCCTGCGCCTCCGCCCGCGTCTGCCACTCCAGAACGGGCGACGAATGATCGTCCTGCAGCACGACGACGCGCGATCCGCGGGGCACCGAGAGAATTTTCGCCGCCACCGCCACGCCATAGCCGACTGACGATATGAGCGCGATATCGTCGGCATCGGCATTGATCAGCCGGCTGGCGGCCTTGCGGGCGCGCTCGTGCTGCTGATTGGCGAACGCGCCGTCCAGGTTCCATGGCATACCCTTGCGCCCGACGGCCGCCCGGCCCGCCTCCTGAGTCGCGAGGGGCAAGGGGCTCCACGAAGCAGCGTTGAGGTAGCAGATATCCCGCGGGATCTCGAACAAAGCACGTTGCGATGGCAGCATGAGTGCACTCCGGTCTGCGTCACAGCACACAGGCATGATGCGGCAGGACGCAGGCACAGGGTATGATTTTTTGCCGTGCCCGCCATCTATGGCGCCAAGCCACCCTCTGCCGGGCGCCTTGGCGCCATAGAGAGAAGTCGGCCCCGGTCCGCCTGTGCAGAGTTCCGCGCCACGCGCAGTAGTCCCAGGCGGCCTTGCTCTCTGCAGGCTTCTTGACCTCCCATTTTTCGACGATCTTGGCTCCATCCCTCGTCTGTGCGGCTTCCGTAGCCTTGAGGAAATGCAACATGCGGCCGAAGCAGCATTGCGCAAAAACGCAGGACCAGAACGGACTTGATGGCAGGTATCTAATGTCTGCAGCAGTCACTTATGCGCGAGCACCCTTGTTGGGAGTCCGGGCTGCCCACACGTTCAATTTTCAAGTAGCAAAACGAGGGTGTGATGCGGAGTATCCTTTTATTGGTGGGCTTGGCCGTTGGCGTCGTCGCTATGAGCCCCCAAGCTCAGGCGGTTTGCAACGTGCGCGGTGAATTTTGCGGCTATCCGGCCTGGGCCGCGAACGCGTTCACCGCCCCGCGGGATCGCGTACCAGATGCCTGGTTGGAGGCTCCTGTGCGCAAAACATATCGCGCGAAGCGGTACAAAAACCGGCATCGGTAGCAGGCGATTTTCTTGAGTGCTTGCCGGCCTCTTTGGAGGATGCGCGACGCGATCGCCAAGTGGAATAAAGGTCGCTAGGGGCCCTTGTCGGCCGCCTCTTGCTCGAGCCATCTGGAGACCCGGCTCTTGTGATGAGCGGGTGAACAGGCCTCGATCAACGTTCGGCGCATCTGCCGGCCGCAGATATCGACAAACAGCAGGCCTACGAGCTTGTGCTCCTGCCAACGCACTTCACAATCAAATACCGTCTCCGTCTTCGCCTGCCACAGATACACCCGTTCTGGAGCCTGAACGTCGAGCGCCGTTTTGACCCGGGCGCCGTCCTCAGAGATATCGATAATAACGCATTCGAGCACGCAAGCGCCGTCCGCAAAAATAAGCCGGCCTTCGATCTCCACGTCGTGGCGGGGAAAGGCGCGTTTCTCCTGCATGCGGGTCGCTCCTCAACGACCTTCCGGCCATTTCTTGCCTGACCCGGGCGTGCCGGGTGGGGTATTCAACCGTATCTTGCAGCATGGAGGTTAAGCGCCGTTCACCGTTGCGAAACACGAACTTCATTCCTCCCAGGGAGGTTAAGCAGCGGGTAATTCCATGCGAACAATTTGGACCAACGGGCGTCCCTTTTTGCGGGTTCGCCAGTCACAACCCCATAATTCCGCTCGGCAGCGGGACGTCGGCCAGCCTGATGAGGCCGATGTAAAATATTGCCGAGGTCACGGCGGCCGTGCCCACGCTGCGCCACCACGACCAGTCGCTCAAGCGACGGAACAGCACGGCAAGGAAGATGAAGCAGCCGACTGTGAAACCGATGTAGGGCATCGCCAACGTAAACGCCGCCAGCATGCCAATGCACACGAACAGGTTTGTCCGGGCTTCGGCTGACGAATAGGATGTTTGCGTTTCTTCGGTGGATTGCGGTGGCCGCACCGCCATCCACACGCCCAGCACGAGCAACAAAACGCTCAAGGCCATGAGATAACGGTCCGGCCCGATGGCGTCGAAATTGCCGCCTTCACGCGCGTTCTGCGTGATGCGCCAGCCCTCCACCAGCGACACGCCACCCAGCAGCAGGTACATGGCGCCTTGGATTCGATACAGCATGCATTCCCCTTCGCGCGGCAATTTGCTCGGCGACCGATGCCGAGCATGCTAGCAATGATTGAGACATAGTGGCGAGCCCCCGACATGGTGCCCTCTGCCACAAGCCACGGTGAACTGCTCGCCGGCGATTGCCGTCAGGACGGGTAGGACATGGCAGGGGGAAGCGATGGATGTTGGTCTGCTTGACGGTCTTGCGAATGCGCTGACGTTCGCCAACATCGGCTTTGCCTTGATCGGCTGCCTGCTTGGGACCTTGGTGGGCATCTTGCCGGGCTGGGCCCTGCGTCCGCCATGGCGATCCTGCTGCCGGTCGTGCTTTACCTGCCGCCCGACGGCGCCATCATCATCATGGCCGGCATCTACTACGGGGCCATGTACGGCGGATCGACCACCGCCATTCTCATGAACATCCCGGGTGAGGTGTCTTCGGTCGTCACCGCCCAGGACGGCTTCCCCATGACGCGTGCAGGCCGCGGCGGACAAGCCCTCGCCATCGCCGCCATCGGCTCCTACATGGCCGGCATGCTCGGCACGGCCGCCATTGCGGTGATCGGTCCGTTCGTGGCCGACCTGGCCTTGCGCTTCGGCCCGCCGGAGTATTTTGGCTTGATCCTCTTTTCGATGACGGCGCTGGTGAGCTTTGCCGGCTCGTCGTTCATCGGCGGCCTGTCCCTCGGTATTTTCGGCATGTGGCTGGCGTCGGTGGGCACGGATCCGCTGACAGGCACGCAGCGGTTGAACTTCGGCTCCATGGAGCTCATGAAGGGCTTCGACATCGTGCCGGTGCTGATCGGCTTGTTCGGCATCGCCGAAGTGCTGACCAGTCTGCAGCAGAACATCGACCGGATTTATGCGGGCAAGCTCGGATCGTGGCTGTCGATGATCCCGCGCGGCGCCGAGCTCACGCGCGGGCTCATGGCCTCGCTCCGCGGTTCCGCCATCGGCTTTGTTCTCGGATTGCTGCCGGGCATGCTGCCGGCGCTGACCGCGTATCTCGCCTATGACGTCGAGAAGAACATCTCCAAGACGCCCGAGAAATTTGGCACCGGCATGATCGAGGGTGTCGCCGCGCCCGAAGCTGCCAATAACGCCACTGCCATGGCCGGCTTCATTCCTCTCCTGTCGCTTAGCATTCCGACGAGCCCTGCGCTGGCCATCATGCTCGGCACGTTGATGATCAACGGGCTCACACCAGGCCCCATGCTGTTTCAGCAGCAGGGCCTGCTGGTGTGGACCGTCATCGGCTCGATGCTCATCGCCAACACGGTGCTGTTCGTGCTCAACCTGCCCTTGGTCGGCGTGTGGGCCCGCATCAGTCGCGTGCCCTACCATGTGCTGGGCCCCATCGTGCTCGCCATCTGCGTCGTGGGTGCCTACGCGCCGCGCAACACGCTGTTCGACGTGTGGGTCGCGATTCTGTTCGGAATTATTGGCTACGTCATGCGCCGGTTGGCGCTGCCATTGGCGCCGCTCGTCCTCGGCTTCCTCCTTGGCCCCATGTTCGAGCAGGCGCTGCGCCAGTCGATTGCCCTCACCGGCAGTCCCATGATTTTCCTGACGCGGCCCATACCGCTCGCGCTCATTATTGCGGCCGCGCTTGTCCTGGGCTTCACTATGGTTCTGCGCAGACGCTCGCGCATGGCCTCGGATCTGATGAAGGGCAGTGCAAGCGAGGTTTGACCGATAACGGAATATCTGCGAGCCGCGATGCATGCGGCCGCACAACGGAGGAAGCGATGCAGAGATACCTACCGACGGTGCTGGCCGTCCTATTGAGTGGCGCCGCCGTCACGGCCGCTGGGGCGCAAGAGAAATATCCCACGAAACCTGTCGAGATCATCGTGCCATTCGTCGCCGGCGCATCGACGGATTCCGGCACCCGCGTCATGGCTCAGGCGCTGGAGGCCCGCTGGGGTGTCCCGGTCAAGGTCATCAACAAGCCGGGCGGCAACACGGTCCCGGCCGTGACGGAAGTGATGGCAGCCAAGCCCGACGGCACAACCATACTGGCCGACAACATCGCCTCCAGCGCCATGCTCGATACCGTGGTCAAGAACCTGCCGTACAAAGTGACGGATCGCACGTTCATCGCCACCACGGCCTATACGCCGATGATGTTTATCGTGCACACCGACTCTCCGTTCAAAACCCTGAAGGACGCGTCGGATGCGCTGAAGAAGGACACCGACACGTTCACGTGGACGTCGCTCGGCGGCGTCGGCGCGCAAGACATGGTGTTCCGGCAGTTCGCCGCCGCGAACGGCGTCGACATCAAGAAGCCACGTGCGATCGCGCTGAAGGGCGGCGCCGAGGCCGTGACCATGACGGCCGGCGGCCATGTCACGATGGGGACCGGAACCTTCAGCGCCATCGCCGCACCGTTGAGTGCGAAGAAGCTCCGCGTCCTTGCGGTGGCTGGCCCCGAACGCTGGCCGCAGATTCCCGATATTCCGACGACCACCGAGGCCGGCGCCGCGGATGTCCAAACTCTCTTCTGGATCGGCGTCTCCGGGCCGCCGAAGCTCCCGGCCCACATTGTTGCCGCATGGAACGACGCCCTGAAGGCCGTTCTTGCTGAGCCGGCCGTGCGTGAAAAGATGCTCAACGCGGGCTTGCTTGTGTCCTACGAAGACGCCAAGGGCATGCTGGCGCGTGTCGAGCGCGATTACAAGAAAACGCAAGACCTCTACAGCCAGTAGAGTTTCGGCAGATCGTTGGTCGTCGATAAGATCCCGGCATCGCGAATGCTGGGATCTTCATTCAACGGGCTGCGCCAGACAGCCGTGAGGCAATGTACGATGAAGCTGATTGGCTCCCCCACGTCGCCCTACGTGCGCAAGGTCCGTGTCTACCTGCTGGAAACCGGCGCGGCATGCGACTTTCAAGGCGTCGATGCGTGGCAGCCCGACGCGAGGTTGCTGGCGGCCGCGCCGCTCGGCAAGGTGCCGGTCCTGCTCCGGGATGACGGTCCGGCCCTGTTTGAATCCAACCTCGTTCTCGAATATCTCGATCGCCTTCAGCCGCCCGCGCAGCGCCTGCTGCCGGTGGAGGGCGAGGCGCGCTGGGACGTGCTGCGCTGGCAGACGCTCGCGCACGGCTTGATCGATTCCATCGTCGTGCGCGTTCTGGAATCGCGCCGTGACGAGGCGCAACGCAGCGCCATCATCCTGACGCGCGAGGAGGGGCGGATCGCGCGCGTGCTCGATGCGCTGGAGGCTGGCATCGCCGGGCGGCAATGGCTCGCGTCGGATCGCCTCTCGGCGGCCGACATCGTGCTCGGCGTGGCGCTGCAGTATATCGATTTCCGCGATCCGCACGATTGGCGCGGGACGCGGCCCGAACTCGCCGCCTGGTGCCGGCGCGTTACCGCACGTCCGAGCTTCCAGGAGACATTGCCACCGGGCTTCACACCGCACGCGTGAGGTGCGTCAGCGCGGCAGCAGCGTATCGGCGATGATGCGGATGAGTTCGACGTAGCTGCGCGCGAGAATGAGAACGGCGACGCCGGCAAACAGCCCGGCCAGGAGCGTCGTCCACGGCCAACCCTCGGCCATGAGCAGCAGCGCGAAAATCGGCATCGCGACTGCTGCGGCAATCGCCATGTGGTTGCCCCAGCGCAGCAGCAGCCGGACGGTCGGATAATCGTTCATGCCTTTCCCTCGTGACTCAAGTGGGCCGCGCTGCTTCGGGCAGGTCAGCGGAGACGACGTCATGTGCCGCGTTGCGTCCGGCGAGCCGGCCCGATGTGAAGGCCCATCCCAGATGATGCCCGTGGCCTTCGAGCAGCACGCCGCCCATGCCGATCAGCCCCGCCGCATACAACCCGGGAATGGGCACGTCGCCGGTGCCCAGCACCTGCAGGCGGTTGTTCACGGCGACACCGCCGTCGGTGAAGTTGATGAAGTAGCGCACGGGGCCAAGCGCAATGTAGGGGCCGCGCGCGAAGCTAGCGTAGGTGCGGTTCGCTTTTGATGGCGCGCTCTGCGCTCCCGCGTCCAGCGATTGGATCGTCGTCTCCAATACGGCACCCGGGACGCCGATTTTATTGGCCAGCTCCGTAAGCGTCGACGCCTCGTGATAGACGTCACGCCGGCTGCGGCGATAGTCGGGGAGGAAGGCATAGGCGACGCCCGGCGCGGTGGAGACATAGTTGGGCCAGGCCGAGAATTTCTCCACCAGATCGCCGTCGAGCAGGATGTAGGCGGATTGCTCGGGCTGGCGGGACAAGGGGCCAGCAAGGCTCTCGAGCTCGTCGGCGAAGCGCTCGCCATTCTTGTTGACCAACACGGCGCCGTTGCGGAACAGCTTCGGCGACGGCACGAGCACCGTCGTGAGAAAGCTCATGATGAAGGGCCGCAGCAACCAGCCGGGCAGCCGCTCCAGCGCCAGGTTCATGAAGTGGGTGATGATGCGGTAGGGTGGGACCTTCGCGACCCATGATGACGGCGGCGGCTGGAAGCGAATGCCAGACAGAGAGAGGTGCCCGTTGATGACGCGGCCGCCCAGACCCAGCACCATCTCGTGCCCGTCGCCCGTGTTGGTGGGGTTGATCGGTTGGACCGCGGCCATCTCCGGCGAGATGAATTTTTCGCGGAACGGCACGCTGGCACTGTAGTCGCCGCAGGCCAGCACGACGCCGCCGCGCGCGCGGAACGCCTGCGCGCCGTTTGCCGTCTCGCACGCGACGCCGACGACGCGCCGCCCCTCCGTCAGCAATCGCGTGACGCGCGCGGACGTGTGAATTTCGACGCCGAGAGAGCGGGCCTTGCGCTCCAGGTGGTAAATGTACGCGCCCGAGTTTGGCAGCACGTTGTGCATGCGTGGCTTGCGATGCGGCAGCTCGACCATCGGCCCGTAGAACTCGATGCCCATCGCCATGAGCCAGCGGAACGTCTCGGGCGCGTTGTCGACCAGGATGCGCTTCAGCGCGTCGTTGTCGGGTGCGCCGAGGGTTGCGTTGAAAAGGTTCAAGTCTTCGAGATGGTGATCGGGGCTGTCGAGTATGCCCTTGCGAAGCTGGTGCGGCGTGTTGGTCGCCGTTACTGAGCCGATCGAGTGGCCGGTGGTGCCGCCCAGCCGCGAATGCTTCTCCAGCAGCACGACGCGGCGGCCGAAGCTCGCCGCCTCGATGGCTGCCGCAAGCCCGCTGCCCCCGCCACCGACGACCACGACATCGGCTTCGACGGCAATTTGACTCGCCGTCGTTTCACGCAATGGTGCCACGCCGTTATTCATCCTCGAGCGTCAGCGTTGCGGTCTATCCGCCCGGTAGTCGCTTCTTCTCCCTCTCCCCGTGGGGGAGATGGTTGGGGTGAGGGGGCTGTAGCATCGATTGTCATGTCCATCCGATCCCCTCATCCGCCGCTCCGCGGCACCTTCTCCCCATGGGAGAAGGAAGTGTGCCATTGCGACAAGAATGCCCCAAACGGAAGGGAAGATTTGGGTATTACCAAGCTGCCTGCGCGAGCCGCTATTCGCCGACGCGCGGCGTGATGGGTTTGTAGACTCGCACGTTCGGCGTGTGAAACAGGTTCGCTGTCAGCTTGCCCGGTGGCACGATGGCGATGCCGCGGCCGCCGGTCGTGCGATCGAGGCCGACGTTCTCGAGCCAGATCACGTTCGCCGCGTGCGGTGCCGGGAGTTTCGCGCCCGCGTCTGCAACGAGAAGATGCGCATCGAGAGGCACGTCCGGCGTATTGTCGATCCCGGCATAGGCGTTGCGCGTCCAGTTGGTGTGCTGGTGCTGCCATTCGCCCGTCGAAGCGGGTCCGCC
>JBKKCB010000161.1:0-5790 GCA_046713545.1 Hyphomicrobiaceae bacterium
GCAGAGCCGTGCTGCTTGTCGCGAGCCTCGCCGTCATCGGTGTGGCCATCGGGCTCGTGCTGGTGGCGCTGCGCGACACCATCGTGTTCTTTCACACGCCCAGTGCCGTCGCCGAAAAAGGCCTTCAAGCCGGACAGCGCTTCCGTCTGGGCGGCCTCGTGGCGGCTGGCAGTCTCAAGCGCGGCACCGGCACCGACGTGGAATTCGCTGTCACCGATACCAGCAAAACCATTATCGTGAGCTATCGCGGCGTCCTGCCCGATCTGTTCCGCGAAGGGCAGGGCGTGGTTACCGAGGGTGCGCTTGATGCCGCCGGCCACTTCCGCGCCGACACCGTGCTCGCCAAGCATGATGAGACCTACATGCCGCCCGAGGTTGCCAAGGCGCTCAAAGAGCAGGGTGTGTGGCAGGGCGAGACGAAACAGAAGGCCGGCGCACAGAAATGATTCTGATCGAAGCAATCCGTCCGCTGCGCATTTGCCCTATCGTCCCCTCCCCCGTCACGCCGGAGGCGTGTCTTCGACACGACGTGGGGGAGGGACAGGGCGGGGGGGATTGCAGAGCGGTAAAGGTAGAACCGGAGAGCACATCAATAAACACCGGGATTCCCCCCACCCCTAGCCCCTCCCCACAGGGGGGAGGGGGACACGGTTTGTGTTTGCAGCTCTCGCAGTCCCGCCACTCGACACACGGACCAGCCCCATGATCGTCGAGATCGGCCACTTCTCCATGATCCTGGCGCTGATCGTGGCCGGCGCGCAGACCGTGCTGCCGGCCTGGGGCGCGCGCTCGGGCGATGCACGGCTGATGGCGTTTGCTGACCCCGCGGCCCTGTCGCAACTGGCCCTCGTGCTGATCGCGTTCCTGGCGCTCGCCTACGCCTACGTGACCAGCGATTTTTCCGTGGCCAACGTCTGGGCCAACTCGCATTCGGCCAAGCCTCTCGTCTATCGCATCTCCGGCGTGTGGGGAAACCACGAAGGCTCGATGCTGCTCTGGGTCCTCATTCTTGCGCTCTTCGGCGCCTGCGTGGCGGTCTTCGGCGGCAATCTCCCCTCCAGCCTCAAGGCCAACGTGCTGGCCGTGCAGGGCTCGATCGCCTTCGCCTTCCTCCTCTTCATCGCCATCACCTCCAATCCCTTCCTGCGCCTCGATGTGCTTCCGGCCGACGGACAGGGCCTGAACCCGGTCCTCCAGGATCCGGCGCTCGCCATCCATCCGCCGCTGCTGTACGCGGGTTACGTCGGATTCTCGATGTCCTTCTCGTTCGCCGTCGCCGCATTGCTTGACGGCAGAACGAGTGCCGCCTGGGCGCGCTGGGTCAGACCGTGGACGCTGGCTGCCTGGATCTGTCTCACTGCCGGCATCGCCATGGGCTCCTGGTGGGCCTACTACGAGCTGGGCTGGGGCGGCTGGTGGTTCTGGGACCCGGTCGAGAACGCCTCCTTCATGCCGTGGCTCGCCGGCACGGCCTTGCTGCACTCCGCGCTGGTAATGGAAAAGCGCGAAGCGCTGAAGGTGTGGACCATTCTGCTTGCGATCCTCACGTTCTCACTGTCGCTGATGGGCACGTTCCTCGTGCGCTCGGGGGTCCTGACCTCTGTCCACGCCTTCGCCGTCGATCCCAAGCGCGGCATCTTCATCCTCGGCATCATGACGGTGTTCATCGGCGGTGCGCTGGCGCTGTTCGCGCATCGTGCCCCGTCGCTGAAGCTGGGCGGACTGTTCGCACCGCTGAGCCGCGAGGGCAGCCTTGTCCTGAACAACATCCTGCTCACCACCGCGACCGCCACGGTGTTCATCGGCACGCTGTATCCGCTCGCCCTCGAAGCCTTTTCCGGCGCGCGCATCTCCGTCGGCCCGCCCTACTTCAACATGACGTTCGGCCCGCTGATGATCCCGCTGCTGCTGGCGATGCCGTTCGGCCCGGCGCTGGCATGGAAGCGCGGCGACCTGGCGGCCGCCACCCAGCGGCTTCTTGCGGCCGCCGCTGTCGCTCTCGCCGTCGCCGTGCTGGTGATGGCTGTGTCCGTGCGCGGACCCTGGCTGGCTCCCTTCGGCATCGCGCTCGGCGTCTGGGTCGTGGCCGGCGCCATCGCCGATGTGATTTTCCGCATCAGGCTCGGCACTGCACCGATGGCGGAAGCCGGGCGCCGGCTGGTGAACATTCCGCGCGCGGCCTGGGGCAGCACGATGGCCCACGCCGGCGTCGGCATCATGGTCATCGGCATCGTCGCGACCACGGCATGGCAAAGCGAGAAGATCCTCGTCATGCGCCCGGGCGACCGCACCGAAATCGCGGGCTACGAGCTCACGTACCGCGGGGCCGTTCCCAATCAGGGGCCCAACTGGCGCGAGCAGGCGGGCATCCTGCAGGTGTCGCCCAACGGACAAGCCGTTGCGGAGCTGCTGCCGTCCAAGCGCACCTACGACACGCCGCCACAAACGACCTCCGAGGCCGGCATCCACGCCGCGTGGGCGGGCGACCTTTACGCCGTGCTCGGCGACGAGACGCCGGACGGCGGACGCGTCGTCCGCCTCTACTTCAATCCTCTCGTCAAATGGATCTGGTTCGGGGCCATCATCATGGCCTTGGGTGGAGGCCTGTCCCTCAGCGACCGGCGGCTGCGGGTCGGCGCACCCCGCAAGGCGCGCCCGGCCCCCAGGCCCGTGGCGGCGGAGTGATATCATGTTGACGCGCGCACGCATATCCCATGCCGCAGTGGCTCTGTTTCTCATCCTCCTGGCGCCGGCCCTCGCGTCCAGCATTGCGCGCGCCGTGGAGCCTGACGAGGTCCTGTCCGACTCGGCGCTTGAGGCGCGGGCGCGCCACCTGTCCGTTGAGTTGCGCTGTCTCGTGTGCCAGAACCAGTCCATCGACGACTCCAATGCGCCGCTGGCGAAGGATCTGCGTCTGCTGGTGCGCGAACGCCTGGTAGCCGGCGACAGCGATGACGCCGTTCTGGATTTTGTCGTTGCCCGATACGGCAGCTTCGTCCTGTTGAAGCCGCCGCTGGCGCCGGAAACGGTGCTGCTCTGGACCGCGCCCCTGGTGCTGCTGGTCGGTATCGGGGCCGGCATTCTGCTGCGGTTGCGTCAACGCGCCGTGCGCGAAGCGGCCGCCGTCGACAAATTATCGCCCCAGGAGAGCGAACGTCTCCGCAAAGTCTTGAAGACCGGAGACTGACGCGGCCGCATCCGCAAATTCGCTACCGCTTGCGCGCGCTCTGCTGGCGCGGCGCCTGCGCGGAAGGCCCGCTCTCGCCGGACAGGCGCAGCAGCAATGCCGGCGTCGCCAGACCCGTCACCGGCAGGGCCTTGGCCTCCTCGTAGGCTTCGATCGCGGACCTCAGCGACGCGCCGAAGGTGCCATCGATCTTGCCCTCATAGAAATTCTGCTGCCGCAGGCGCTCCTGCAGATCCTTCATCGGCCGCCCGGACGGCAGCACCTGTGCGCTCCGCAGCGTCTCTATCCGGCTGACGAACGCCGCTGCGTTGACGGCCGTATTCGCTACCGTTTCGGCGCGGGGCTGGCGGGCGATTTCCCCATTCTGCATCATCACTTTCGATCGCACGTACGTTCCGACGTTGATGCCGATCACCGCCGGTCCCTCCGGCGTATCGATCAGCAGCGGCGATCCCGACGACGCGCCACCCGTATCGCAGGTGTGCAGGATCATGCGTTCGGCCGCCAGGAAATCCGGCGCGATGGCGGACCATTCCGCATTCTCGAAATCCCGGGCCACGCCGCAAGGCTTGGAATAGGCCGCTTTCCACTGCGCGAAATCCCGGTGGTAGGAAATCTGATACACCCGGTTGGCGCGCGCTTCCTCCATAATTTCGGCGAGCGACAGCACACGGATCGCAAGCTCCCTCTTGGCGCAGATGTCTCGCGACAGCCGCACCAGCGCCCAGTCGTAGGCCGCGTCGATCGGCGGGCGCACACGCATGCGGAAGTCGCCGGCTGCGATATTCTGTGCTGACGACTTGCTTGCAAAGCCCTCGACGCGCGCCGTATCGCGCGTTCGGCCATGGTTGCGGGCGAACACGAAGTTCGTTGCGTTTGTCGATCTGCCGGCGGTGGGTTGGGCGACGCAGTGTGCCGCCGTCGCCACGATCGTATCGCTCACGCAGAATGCCGAGCACACCGTCCGCGTCTTGTCGTTGTAGAGAATGCCGACGGCCTGGGCGGCCCTGTCGTAGCGGTCGGGCACGGCCTGCCTGTCGTCACGGCCGAAAACGGCGATCTTCTGCACCTGCGCCGATGATCCCGGGGAAGCCGTAGGCAGCGGTCCTGCTGCACCCGCGAGGGTAAACGCAGTGAGAAACGCCAGTGCCGGCGCCAGCGCACGTGCCGGCATGAAGCGCTTGCCCACCGAAAGGATTGCCCGCATCTGCACAAATCCCCGTAGCGTCGAAGTTAAATCCCCGTAGCGTCGAAGGTCAGCATATTACCAAACTTTAATACCGCAGAAAGGTCATCGTAAGGAGCACATCACTAAATCTCGGAGATCGTATGCACAAGAAAGTGCCAGCTCCCCACAATCGAGGCCTCCTGATGCAAACCTCTCCCCATTCCCCCGAACCGCTGAGTGGCCGGCCGCGCTTTCGTCCAGGCTACGTCATTGCCTCGGCCGTGCTGGGAGCCGGCCTGATGGGCTCGGCTCTGTTCATGCCCGCCACGCCGACCCTGGCACAGCTTAAGCCGACGGACACCGTTCAGACGCCATTCGGCCGTGCCCCGCTGACATTTGCCGATATCGTCGATCGCGTTAAGCCTGCTGTCGTCAGCGTTCAGGTGACCAGCGGCGCACCCAAGGCCGCCGCGAAAGGGCGCAATCCGCGCAACTCCTTCCCCGATCTGCCGGAAGATCATCCTTTCAACGAGTTCTTCAAGAACCTGCCCAAGGAGTTCCGCGGCAATCCCAACCAGGGACCCCGCCCCACCCAGGCGCAGGGCTCGGGCTTCGTAATTTCCGCTGATGGCTTTGTCGTGACCAACAATCACGTGGTCGACGGCGCGGCCAAGGTGCAGGTGAGCTTTGACGAGCAGAACAAGTTCGAGGCTGACGTGGTCGGCACGGACCCGCGCACCGACATCGCCCTGCTCAAGATCAAGGCCTCCAAGTCGTTCCCGTTCGTGAAATTCGCGGACAAGCCCGTCCGCGTCGGCGATTGGGTCGTGGCCGTCGGCAACCCGTTCGGCCTCGGCGGAACGGTAACGGCCGGCATCGTCTCGGCATCGAGCCGCGACATCGGTTCGGGCCCCTATGACTTCATCCAGATCGACGCTGCGGTCAATCGCGGCAACTCGGGTGGCCCCACGTTCAACCTCGATGGCGAGGTGATCGGAGTCAACACGGCGATCTACAGCCCGTCCGGCGGCAACGTCGGCATCGCGTTTGCCGTCCCGGCCAAGACCGCCGGCGAGGTCATCGCGCAGCTTCGGTCGTCCGGCAGCGTCAGCCGCGGCTGGCTCGGCGTGAAGATCGAGAGCATCGACGACGACAAGGCCGCGGGCCTGGGTCTCGGCGAAACCCGCGGTGCGCTCGTCAATGAGGCGACCGCCGGCGGCCCGGCACTTGCTGCCGGTCTGAAGGCCGGCGATGCCATCGTCAGCGTCAACGGAGAGAAGATCCGCGACAGCCGCGAGTTGGCCCGCAAGATTGCCGAGTTTGCACCCAACACGAAGGTCAATGTCGAGGTCTTCCGCTACGGCAAGACGCAGAACATCTCCGTCACGCTCGGGTCCTTTCCCGGCAGCAAGGAACTCGCCAAGCTCGAAGAGGA
>JBKKCB010000162.1:0-6053 GCA_046713545.1 Hyphomicrobiaceae bacterium
GTCGTCCTACAAGCCGGCGGTGCTCTCCAACGGCCAGCGCGTCATGGTCCCGCCGCACATCAGCGCCGGCACCCGCGTCGTCGTCATGATCGCCGACGGCTCCTACGTCGAGCGCGCCAAGGATTAGGTCCGGCACACGCTCATGTGAAGTCGACGGGCACCAGCGCGCTGCGTTTCACTTCCAGTTGGAAGATGTCAGGCCGCGCGTAGTGGCCAGTCACATCGAGCGAGCGGCGGGCGCGCCGCGCTTTCTCGATATCGATCTCGCCGTACAAGATGCCTTTCTCGCGATGCAGTGGTCCGGCAACCAGCTTGCCGGATGGCTCCACAATGACAGCATCGCCATCACACAGCCAGTCGTCAGCTTTGAAGAGCTGATCGCGACCCGGGAAGGACGCCGGAATGTCGTTTCCCTGCAGCGCCGTCGCAAGCGAAATGACCCAGCAGCCGCCTTCGCGCGCGATGTGGCGCATGCTGGCGAGCCAGCTCTCGCCGCAGTCCCAGGTCGGGGCGACATAAAGGTCGATGTTCTGCGCATAGAGCGCATAGCGTGCAAGCGGCATATAGCTTTCCCAGCAGATCAGCGTGCCGATACGGCCGGCGGGAGTGTCGACGACGCGCAGTCCCGTCGCGTCGCCCTGGCCCCAGACCATGCGCTCCGGATTGGTTGGCATGAGCTTGCGGTGGCGGTTCAGGATCGCGCCGTCAGGCCCGATGGTGACCACGGTGTTGTAGAGCGTCGTCCCGCTATATCGGCCATCGATCTCGGTCATGCCGCATACGATGGTCATGCCATGTGCTCGTGCGGCCTTGCATAAGCGGTCCAGCCCGCCGCGGTCGATGTCGACGGCATTGTCGCGCAGCCGCGCGTGGATCTCCGACGACAACGCCATGTCACCGCCTGGGCGCAACCGCCAGATCCAGGTCGGGTAGCCCGGTAGGTAGGCTTCGGGAAACACAACGAGGGTGGCTTTCTGCGCCGCAGCTTCCTCCAGACTGGCGAGCGCCCGATCGATGGTGGCCTCGCGGTCGAGCAATACGGGTGGCTTCTGAACGACGGCGGCCTGAATAGTCACTGTGAAGCATCCTTTGTGAAATCCCACGCTGAATGTCAGCGGGCGCCGTCCTCACCCTTGAACGTCGGCTGGCGCGGGTGGATGCACTCCTTGAAATCCCCAAAGCCCTTCCATCCGGGCTCCACTGGATCGACGCCGGCCTTCGGCGTGTATTGTGACGGCTCCACGAGCTGGAGCTGCGGAATGTAGCGCGGGCAGTTGGGAAAGATCGCGCGCGCCTTCACGCGCACGATAAGCTGCGCGCCCACCGTCGTCGCCAGCAGCGGATCGTCGCGTGAGACGCTGGCGGTGCCGTTCACGCGCAGACGCTTGGGCTTGCCGTGCATATCGATGAACAGCAGCCCCACATCGGGATTGACGCCGATGTTGCCCAGGCTCTTGAACATGCCGTTGCCGTCGTAGTCGGGAAACGCCAGCTCATCCGGCGCCGTGATGCGCACGAATCCGGGCGGCCCGCCCTTGAATGAGCAATCAGGCCGTCCCTCGGCATCGGCAGTCGCCACGAAGAAATAGATGGCGCTCTCGATGTAGGTCTTGTCGTCGGCAGTGAAGGCCGTGCGCGCCAGCTTCTCTTCCAGGCGATCGGCAATGCGCCGGCTGTCGAATGCATCCTGCAGCTGCCGATTGCCGTCGTGATACATGATGCTGGAAGCCATGCCCGCCTCTTGAGGATGGAAGCCCGGATTAAGCGCCGACCGCCGAGGTTCGTCAATCCGGCCACGTCCTAACCTTGTGCTGCAAGGCGCTTTTCCTCGCGCGCCGGGACCGATAGTGTGGAGCAACACCAAGATCCAAGCGAGGGAAAACGCCGCTCATGCTCGAGAACCCACCACTGCTGACCATCCGCCGCACCTGGGCGAGACCTGCCGCCGACAAGCTCACGGCCTTCAAGGGCGTGCAGACCGGCCAGGCCGCGGATGCCATGGATGGGCGCGGCGCCCTCGACTACGCCATCAAGGCGGTCGACCCCGCGAACGGCGTCTTCCTCGGCACAGCGATCACCTGCGAGACGGGACCCAACGACAATCTCGCCATTCTGGCGGCCGTGTCCCTGGCGAAGGCCGGCGATGTCATTATTGCCGCCAGCGAGAGCTTCACGGGCTCCGCCGTCGTCGGCGACAACATCGCACTGTGCGCCAAGGCCAAGGGCATCGCCGCCATCGTCATCGATGGACTGGCGCGCGATGTGGCTGGGCTCCTCCCCATCGGCCTCCCTGTCTTCGCGCGCGGTCTCACGCCCAACTCCTGCGTCAAGAGCGGGCCCGGCCGCGTCGGCTTCCCCGTGGTCGTCGGCGGCGTCACCGTGAACTGCGGCGATGTCATCCTGGGTGATGCCGACGGCGTCGTGGTCGTGCCACAAAGCGAGCTGGGCAATGTGATCCCGCGCATCAAGAAGATCCTCGGCATGGAGGAGGAGTCGCAGAAGAAGATTCGCGGCGGCTTCACCAACCTCGGCGGCATCGAGGATCTGCTCAAGTCCGACCAGGTGCGCTACGTCGATTAAGACAAGGCCGCCATGGCCGCACCGCAGGGGGGACAATGAAGGTTACGGCGATCGAGACCATCCGCTCGGAGGAATTTCCCAACATCCTCTGGGTGCAGGTTCTGACGGATGAGGGCGTCACGGGCCTGGGCGAGACGTTCTATGGCCCAGCCTCCGCCGAAGGCCACGTCCACGGCCTCATCGCGCCTTATCTCATCGGCAAGGATCCCCGCAACATCGAGGCGCATCAGGCGCACCTCATCGGCTACATCGGTTTCGTCGGCTCGAGCGCCGAGATGCGCGGCCGCTCGGCCGTGGACATCGCGCTGTGGGACATTCTCGGCAAGAGCTCCAACCTGCCCTTGTGCGATCTGCTGGGCGGCCGCGTGCGCGAGAAGATCAAGGTCTACAACACCTGCGCCGGCTACTCCTATGTGCAGACCAAGCCGACGCAGGGCACCGCCAACTTCGGCCTTGATGCCACCAAGGGCCAGTACGAGGACCTCGACGCCTTCGTCAATCGCCCCGACGAGCTCGCCCACAGCCTGCTGGAGATGGGCATCTCGGCCATGAAGATCTGGCCGTTCGACTACGCGGCCGAAGCCTCGTCCGGCTACTGGATCTCCGCCGACGACCTGAAGCGCGGCTTGTCGTCCTTCGAGAAGATCCGCGCCGCCGTCGGCGACCGCATGGAGATTGCGGCCGAGCTGCATTCGCTCTGGAGCCGCCCCATGGCGGTCAAGATCGCCCGCGCGCTCGAGCCGATCAACTGCATGTGGGTGGAAGATCCCGTCTTCATGGATCACATGCACTCGATCGGCGAGGTGGCGCGCAGCACGCGCTCGCCCATCGCCGTCGGCGAGACGCGCGGCGGCCGCGCCGACTTCCGCCAGCTTCTGGAGCTCGAAGCCCTGTCGATGGTGATCGTGGACCTGTCCTGGTGCGGCGGCATCAGCGAAGCCCGCAAGGTCGCCAGCATGGCCGAAACCTATCACATTCCCATCGCCTTTCACGATTGCACCGGCCCCGTCGTGCTCGCGGTCTCCACGCACCTCGCCCTCAACGCCCGCAATTGCTGGCTGCAGGAGATGGTGCGCGCCTTCTATTATGGCTGGTATCACCGCTTCGTCACCGAACTGCCGCCGGTTGAGAACGGCACGATCACCGTGCCGAAAGGCCCCGGTCTTGGCCTGGCATTGCAGCCCGACGTCGTGACGCGCCCCGGCGTCACCGTTCGGCGCACCACGGCGCAGGATCTCTAGCTATCCGCACACTGAAATCACCTGCAGGAGGAATTCATGGCGACCAACAAGAAACGCGTGCTGATCACAGACTCGATGAGCAAGGCCGGCATTGCCCTCCTGAGCGCACGCGATGACGTCGAGGTCGTTCCGTTCCGGTACACGGCGACGGGCCCCGACTACGTCGCCATCCTCAAATCGCACGACGCCGTGCACGCCACCATTCTGGGCGGTACGCGTTTCGGCGAGCCCGAGCTGGCCGCCGCCAAGGGCATGCAAGTCGTCGCCCGCGTCGGCGTCGGTTACGACGCCATCGACATCCCGCACATGACGAAGCACAAGATCCCGGTCATGACCTCCGGCATCGCCAACTCGCCGTCCGTCGCCGAGAAGGCCATGACGCTCATGCTCACGCTCGCCAAGCGCATGCCCGAGCTCGACAAGATGGTGGGCGAGAACCGCTGGGGCGATCGCTTCAAGGCGACCCCCATCGACCTGTTCGAGAAAACCGTGCTCGTCATCGGCTTCGGCCGCATCGGCTCGCGCTCGGCCAAGCGTTGTGCGGCGATGGAGATGAAGGTGCTGGTGTTCGACCCCTACGTGTCTGCTGAAACCATCAGCGCCGCAGGTTATGAGCCGGTCAAGGATCTCGACGCCGCCGTCGCGCGTGCCGACTTCGTCACCATCCACTGCCCCAAGACGGCTGAAACGGTCGGCATGTTCGACGCTAGGCGTCTCGCCCGCATGAAGCCGTCAGCCTATATCGTCAACACCGCGCGCGGCGGTATCATCGACGAGCCGGCGCTGCATGCCGCACTGACCAGCGGAAAGATTGCCGGCGCCGGCCTCGATGTGCTCGCCAAGGAACCGCCCGACGCCGACAACCCGCTGCTGAAACTGCCCAACGTCATCAAGGCCCCGCACATGGCCGGCGTCACGGTGGAGTCCATGGACCGCATGGGCGTGCAGGCCGCCAAGAACGTGCTCTCCGTCTTCGACGGCACCCCCATCAAGGAAAACACCGTCAACCGCGAGATTTATGGATAGCCTTTTCGTCATCCTCGCGCGAGCGTGCCGGAGGCACGTCGAAGCGCGGGGATCCAGCATAAGAATCGTCGAAGACGCCTTAGATACGGTGCCTTCGGCGCTTCTCGCGCTGGATCCCCGAGACGGCTCGCTAAAGCTCGCCGCTCGAGGATGACGCAGGGTCGGTCACATTCCCTCGATGCAGTACACGCGCGCCGGTGCGCCGTCGCCGCCGGGAATCTTGAGCGGCGCGGCCGAAAGAAACACCTCCGGCTCCCGGATCTCCGCCGTATTCGCCACATACTCGATCATGTGCACACCCGTGCGCAGCAGCACGTCGTGCGTGACGTGCTCCGCCAGCGGCCGCTGCTCGCCTGACAACGACAGCCGGATAGGATAATCCTGCGGAAAATCGTAGGCGACCGTCTTCGCCCCCGTCTCCTTCAGCCACACGGCCGCCTCGCGCGTCAGATACGGCGAGTCGAGCCAGAACTCCTTCGTCTGCGGCGCGCGGTGCCGATCCCAGCCGGTCTTGAATAGAATCATCCCGCCTTTCTTCACATGCTTGCCGCGCTGCGCCAGCCGCTCGGGCCCCAGCGCCTCGTTGGGCTTCACATCCATCAGATCGATCACCGCGCATGGGCCAATCAGATCGTCCAGCGGCGTCGCCTCGATGGTCGCCCCATCGGCAAACATGTGCCGCCGTGCATCCACGTGGGTATAGGCGTGACACGACACGCGGATGAAGGTGACCTGCGCGAGGTCGCCTTTGCCGAGATCGCCGGTGGCCGAAACTTCCGTCTTCCAGCGCGGGTGGTCGGCGAGGATCGGCATGGACAGGTCGATGATGCGCATGGCGGCTCCTTTCAGGCTGACTGAAGCGGAATGTCCAATCGGTAGATGCGTATGGCGTTGTCGTGGAACAGCTTGACGCGGTCCGCCTGCGGCAGATCCGCGGTCGCCTCCTTGAAGCCCGAATAGATCATATCGAACGAGCCGACGAGCGAATCCACCGGGAAATTCGAGGCGAACATGCAGCGCCCGATCCCGAACGCATCGATCAGGCCGTCGATGATCGGCCGCTGATCCTCCAGGCGCCGCGGCTGTCCCTTGATGCCGATCCCGGAAATCTTCATGCTGACCTGCGGAGCCGCTGCCGCGCGCTTGATCGCCGCCCGCCACCCAGCCAGCCCTTCCGCCGACCGATCCACCGGCATGAACGCATGA
>JBKKCB010000163.1:0-6671 GCA_046713545.1 Hyphomicrobiaceae bacterium
CCGTCCCGAGCGATGCGCCTCTTTGGAGAAGCGCCTAGCGTCTCTGGCCTACGGATGCGGCCCCCAGGGGGCGGCGGTCAGCAGCTTGACTTCCTGGGACATGACGAGTGGCCGGAATTTGGAGGCGAAGCCTTCGACGAAATCCTTGTTGGCGAACACGGCGGCCCAATGCTTGCGGCGGTCGGCGTCGTCAGCGAACTTCCAGATGTGCACGAGCTGATTGATCATGCCGGTGTCGCCCTGGAAGTAGCCGACCAGTTGCTTGTCGTGGCCGCCCTTCTTCAGCGCGGGAAGCCGAGCTCGGTGTAGAGCTTCACGGCCTCGCCCATCTTGCCGACGTAGAGCGTGTAGGTGCGCATTTCGTAGAGTGACATGGCGTTTCCTTCCTTCGCTTGTTTCGCCGCTATTTAGGCCCAGGTCGAGATGGAATGCCATCGCTTCCGCACGGGGGCGGCAGACAGGCTCGTGGATGGCCGCCTGCGCGGCCATGACGTTGAAAGGTGGTGCGAGCGCGCCTAATCTCTCAGTGTCATCCTCGGACTTGGTCCGAGGATCTAACGTTCCGCACGCGTTGCGCGCATTTGGATGTCACATGCGGCGGCAACGCACCACGCACCGCCGGACTCGTGGCACGATGGGTCCTCGGGACCCTCGGAACAAGTCCGAGGGCAGGCGAGCCCGAGGATGACACCTTGGGTGCGGTGACGCAGTGCCTGTTTCCGTTCAGTACAAGAAAGCCATGTTGCCGGAGGTGGCAACAGCGTGCGGCTCACGACCCGGCGATGAAGTCGAACGAGAAGGCGTTGTCCTGGCGCTCGATGGTGCCGCACGAGGGCGTGGCGAAGTGCTGCGGCAGGACGAGGGTGCCGGTGTCGGCGTGCTTCTCGATCAGCGCCTTGCGCGAGATGCGCGACGCATCCATGTCGAAGTCGGCGCGGCAGGAGAGATCGGGGAAGAGAAGTTGCATCGGGTGATGGATGATATCGCCGATGAAGACGCCCCTGGCGCCGCTGGAGATGACGTTGATGACGACGTGGCCGGGCGAATGGCCGTGGCACGGCTCGATGGAGATCCCCTTGTCCAGCTCGTAGTCGTCGGCCACCAGCACCGCCTTCTCGGCGCGCACGATGGGCAGCACGCTGTCCTCGAACGAGAGGGCGTGCATGTTGTCCTGCTTGCCCTTTTCCTTCTGGTATACGCCGTCCCAATAGTCGTACTCGCGCTTGGCCATGATGTATTTGGCATTCGGGAACGTCGGCACCCATTGGCCGTTGAGGAGCCGCGTGTTCCAGCCGACGTGATCCCAGTGCAGGTGCGTGCACATGACGTGCGTCACCTCCTCGGGCCTGACGCCGAGCGCCGCAAGCTGGCCGAGGTAGTCCAGGCGGCCGACATTGAACTGCTCGCGGCCGGGGCGCGGCTTGTCGGCGCCGCAGCAGGTGTCGACCATGATGGTGTAGCGGCCGGTCCTGAGCACGAAGGAATGAAAGCTCATGATGATTCTGCCGTCGGGCGTGATGCGGCCCGGCAGGAGGCGCTGTGCTTCGGCCACCATCTCGTCGGTGGAGGCCGGGAGGAATTCGCGGGCCGGAAACGCCGGAAACTGCAGGTCGGCGATGCGCCCGACGTGATACGCGCCGAGCTTCAACTGGTGCATGGACGATCCTCCGGGGTTTGATCTTTATTGGCCTGCGGGGTGGGCCGGGATTGTGGCGAGAAGCCTACAGTATCGGGCGGGCTATGTAAGGGAGTGAAGTCGCTGACGTACGACTTGCGGATAGTTGGGTCCTCGGACCAAGTCCGAGGATGACACCTTGGGTTAGGCGAGGCCGCGCCCGACACCGTAGTGTCATCCTCGCGCTTGTCGCGAGGACCCATCGTGCAGCGAGCGTGGAGCGTGTTGGATATCGCGCGACCGCGTCCTTTCACTCCGCGCGCGCCACGGGGATGCGTGGCGCGGGGATGCGGGTCTGCTGCTCGATCTCGACCACGACGGCTTCCGACACCGCAGCTTCGGTGATGCGCTCGAACAGCGAGATAGGCGCGGTGGAGGCGACATCGGCGATCACCGGGCCCTGGCGCGTCTCCACGATGTCGACGCTGGCGAGGCCGAGATGCAGGGCGCGCGCGGCGTCCTCGGCCAGATGGCGGGCCGGTTCGGACGCGCTGCCCTGGTGCTTGCGCCAATTCTCGGGCTGGGTCTCCAGGCTGCTGCGCGAAGCCGCGTCGCGCTCCATGGCGGCTACCGCGCGGCCGCCGACGGTGACGAAACGCAACAGACGCCCCCGTTCGGACGGACCGAGGTCGTCGGCCAGAATGTGGCCCTCGCTGCGGCCCTGGCCCTTGCTCACGTGGCTGACGGCGGTCTCGGGAACACGGATGCCGGCGCGCGCCAAAATCTGCCGCATGGACAAAGGGTCGCCGGCGCGCAGCAGAGCGTCGGCGGAGTTGAGGGCGCGGGCGCCCAGCATCTCGAGCTGCCGGACGATGGCGGCGGAGAACGTGGACAAGGTTTTTCCGCCGCGCACGATGACGGCGTCGATGGTCTCGAGCGCGCGGCCGTCGACGAAGATGGCCGGCTGCGCGGAGTCGACGAGCAGCGACACGCGCGTGCGGTCGATGACGAGGGAGCTGTGGCCGCGCGCCTCGATGGCGCGCAGGAGGCGGCGGTTGCTGGCGCCGTCCGGCTGGCGCGTGAGGAGGGCGATGTGCAGGGCACGCCGGCCTTCGCCCGTGCGCGTCGGCGTGCCGTAGACCTTGTAGCCGAGGCGCGGCTGGCGGAACGACGACGTTGCATCGACGAACATGTCGTCGAGGATGGCCTGGCGGCCGAGCAGCATGCGGTAGGCCATCGTCTCGCGGTTGGCGAGCGTGATCTCGATCGGCCAGGTGCGGTCGCCCATGCTGACGTTGGTGCGGATGACGTAGCGGTTCTCCCGGTCGCCGTTCGAGCTCGTCACCTCGCGCCGGTCGAACACCTCGGCCGTGCATACGACCTCGACGTCGTCGCGGCCGGGGATCGGGTGCACGCCGAACCGCACCATGGGCCGCGATGCCGGTCCGAACGGCTCGACGAAGTAGGCGTGCAGGGCGGAAGTCTTGGCGCCGGTGTCGATCTTGGCCTTGATGGTCGGCAGACCGAGGTCGGGAAGCGACAGCCACTCCTCCCAGCCCAGTATGAACCTCTCCACCACGACGCCTGCTCCTGGATTCGAACGCCGGTCCGCGCAACAGCCCGTTAGCGCAGAACTACGACATCCGCAATGCAACTCGGACAAGCCATCGTCGTGCCGCTGGGTGAATCCCACTTCCCCTTCTCACCGTTCTCACGGGGAGAAGGTCGGGATGAGGGGCAGCGGCATACTCTGAGCCAGAACCTGCCCCTCACCCTAACCCTCTCCCCATTGAAGGAATGGGGAGAGGGGATGACAGTCGCTTACGCTGCCGGGATCAACCACACCGGAAGGTGGTTCTGGAATCAAATTGACCGAAACCGGCACCTTGCCTATGTCACGGCCATGGCGATCCTTCCGATCATCACCCTGCCGGACCCGCTCCTGCGCAAGACGTCCGCCCCCATCGAGCGGGTGGACGAGGAGCTGCGCCGGCTGATCGACGACATGTTCGAGACCATGTACGACGCGCCGGGCGTGGGCCTGGCGGCGGTGCAGGTCGGCGTGCCGCGGCGGCTGATCGTGCTGGATGTCGGCGGCGACGAGGAAGATGAGAAGCGCCCGCTGGTCATGGTCAACCCGGAGGTCGTGCGGCTCGGGCCCGAGATGCGGATGCACGAAGAGGGGTGCCTGTCGATCCCCGACGTGCGTATCGAGATCGAGCGGCCGTCAACGGCGACGGTGCGGTTCATCGATCGCGATGGCCATGTGCAGGAGATCGAAGCGGAGGGGCTGCTGGCCACCGCCGTGCAGCACGAGATCGATCATCTGAACGGCAAGCTCATCATCGACAGGCTGTCGCGGCTGAAGCGCGACATCATCGTGCGCCGGTTCAAGAAGCAGGCGAAGGGCGAGCCTGCGGATTAGAGCGCGATCGTTTCACGAACGGGAGCAGGCGCCGCCATGCTGCGCATCGTCTTTATGGGTACGCCCCAATTCTCGGTGCCGGCGCTGTCGGAGATCGTGGCGGCGGGGCATGACGTGGCGGCGGTCTATACGCAGCCGCCGCGTCCGGCGGGGCGCGGCATGAGCGAGAAGCGGTCGCCGGTGCACGTGTTTGCCGAGGCGTCCGGGCTGACGGTGGTGACGCCCGTGAGCTTGAAGACGGCCGAGGCGCAGGCGGCCTTTGCCGCGCATGGGGCCGAGGTGGCGATCGTCATTGCCTATGGGCTGCTGCTGCCGAAGCCCGCTCTGCAAGCGCCGCAGCATGGCTGTTTGAATCTGCACGGCTCGGCCTTGCCGCGCTGGCGCGGGGCGGCGCCGATCCAGCGCGCCATCATGGCGGGCGATACCGAGACGGCGGCCATGGTGATGCGCATGGACGAAGGGCTCGATACGGGACCGGTCTGCCTGGCGGAGGGCATCGCCATTGCAGCCGACATGACGGCGGGCGAGCTGCACGACCAAATGGCGTTGGTGGGTGCGGGTCTGGTGGTAAAGGCATTGGCGGCGCTGGAGCGCGGCAGCCTGGATTGCCAACCGCAGTCCGAGACCGGCGTCACCTACGCGCGCAAGATCACCAATGACGAGGCGCGCATTGATTTCAGCCAACCGGCCAAGGCGGTGCACGACCTGATCCGCAGCCTGTCGCCGGCGCCCGGCGCGTGGTTCGAGGTGACGGCGAACGGCGTCGGCGAGCGCATCAAGGTGCTGCGCGCGAGGATGGCAGAGGGTGCGGGTGCGCCGGGAGCGGTGCTCAATGACGCGCTGACGATCGCGTGCGGGGACGGCGCCGTGCAGCTTCTGCAGGTGCAGCGCGCGGGCAAGCGACCGATGACGGCGGCGGAGCTGTTGCGCGGGTTCGCGCTGCCGGCGGGCGTGCGCGTTGGCAGGGCGGACTGAGTGCTGTTTGTTGTGCGGTGTGCGCTGTCGCGGCGGAGCCGCGCTCCGCGCGGGCCGCGCCGTCCGGGGACGCAAACTGAAAGATGGGAGCGAGGCAGGCGGCTCAGTCGAGGCGGCCGGTTTTTACGGTGACGACGACATCGGTGTAGACCTTCACCAGCGGTGCCAGCACTTTGTGGAACGGGCCTTTGCTGATCAGCAGGTCGTGCAGGGCGAGGTAGTCGATGCCGGTGGTCAGGAAGCAGGCGACGGCGTCGTCCGGCGTTTCGACGATGGGCTCGCCCTTGACGTTGAAGGACGTGTTGATGAGCACGGGCACGCCGGTGAGCGCGTCGAACGCCTTCAGCAGGCGGTAGAGGCGGTCGTTGGTCTCGGCGCGGACGGTCTGCACGCGGGCGGTGCCGTCGACATGCACGATGGCCGGAATCCTGTCGCGCCACTCGGGCCGCACATTCTTGGCGATGAGCATGAAGGGCGAGTCCTCGTCGCCCTCGAAGATCTCCTTGGCGCGTTCGGCCAGCACGATGGGCGCGAACGGGCGGAACGGCTGGCGGTGTTTCACGCGGCTGTTGAGGATGTCCTTCATCTCGGCCTTGCGCGGATCGGCGAGGATGCTGCGGTTGCCGAGGGCGCGCGGGCCGAACTCGGAGCGGCCCTGAAACCAGCCGATGACATTGCCGTCGGCGAGCACCTGCGCGGTGTCGCGGCAGATGTCGCCGGAGCGCGTGATCCTGGTTTCGAGGCGGAAGATGGAGCTGCCGGTGGCGTCGCTGATGTCGGCGTCGCTGTAGCTGCGGCCGACGTAGGAGTGGTTCATGACGAACGTGCGCGGCTGCTTCTGGATTTCGTGGAGGCCGTAATAGGCGCAGCCGATGGCGATGCCGTCGTCGCCGGCGGCCGGCTGGATCCACACGTTCTCGAAGCCCGCCTCGCGCGCGATGCGGCCGTTGGCGACGCAGTTGAGCGCCACGCCGCCGGCGATGCAGAGGTTCTTCGCGCCGGTGGTTTCGCGCAGCCAGCGGGCGCGCGCCAGCAGCACCTTCTCCGTGTCGTCCTGCACGCGCCAGGCGAGGTCCTCCCAGTGCCGCATGGAGGGGCTCGTGTCCCATGTCTTGCCGCTATCCAGGAGCCACGGCTCCTTGAGGTCGTTGGACCACTCGGGGACGCTGAGCTCGTTGCCGGCGATGTCCATCAGCGGTTTGGCGACGCCGGGGCGGCCGTAGGGAGCAAGGCCCATCAGCTCGCCGCACTTGTTCCAGTCGCCGAAGATGTAGGTGGAGGCGCGGCTGTAGAGGGCGCCGAGGCCGGGCATGTTGAAGAACTCGTCGCTGAGGAAGCCGCGGCTGGGGTGCAGCCAGACTTTTTTCAGCGTCTCGAGCTTGGTGCCGCTGAAGCGGTAGTAGCTTTCCGATTCGCGCGCGAGGGGATCGGCCTTGTCGGCGGCGGGATAGGGCTCGGTGACATCGGCGGCGTAGCTGCCCACGCCGTCCACGATCATGACGACGCCGTCCTCGAACGGGCTGACGGCGAAGGCACTGTAGGCGTGCGCGAGGTGGTGCGAGATCGTCCGCGCCTTGGGCGAGGCGCCGAGAAAGAGCGGGTCCTTGGCGGCTTCGGCACGCTCGGCTTCCGACAGGAAGCCCGGCATATCCTGGT
>JBKKCB010000164.1:0-6675 GCA_046713545.1 Hyphomicrobiaceae bacterium
TTGCCGACGTGATCGCCGCGGTCAATTGGGGACGCGATAAGGCCCTGCCCATTGCCATCCGCGGCGGCGGGCACAATGGACCTGGCCTTGGTAGCGTGGACGAGGGCCTGGTGATCGACCTATCGCAGATGAAAGGCGTGCGCGTCGATCCTGCGGGTCGCACTGCACGCGTTGGTGCCGGGTGCACGCAGGGCGACGTCGACCACGCTACGCATGCGTTCGGTCTGGCCGTCCCGGCGGGCATTATTTCGACGACCGGGATTGCGGGCCTGACGCTGAGCGGCGGGCATGGCTATTTGTCACGCAAATACGGCCTGACCATCGACAATCTGCTCGAAGCCGATGTCGTGTTGGCCGACGGCAGTTTCGTCACCGCCAGCAATGAAAGGAATGCCGACCTTTTGTGGGCGCTGCGCGGCGGGGGCGGCAATTTCGGGGTCGTCACCAGCTTCCTGTTCCAGTTGCATCCGGTGAAGAGCGTATTCGCCGGACCGATCGCCTGGGACCAGAAGCACGCGCGTATCATTCTTCAGCGCTATCGCGAATTCCTGACGAAAGCACCCGAGGAACTCGGAGCATTCGTCGGCCTGAAGAAGATTCCGTCGAGCGCGCCCTTCCCGGAGGACATCTGGGGCAAGCGCATCTGCTTGCTGATGTCCTGCTACAACGGGGCGGAGGCGGACGGGAGGAAGGCGTTGGCGCCGCTGCTCGAAGGGCTTCCCGAGCCGTTCTTCAACTGGATGGGCACAATGCCCTACCCTGCCGTACAGAGCATGTTCGACGGCCTCTATCCGAAGGGCATGCAGTGGTATTGGCGGGGCGATTTCGTCAAGACATTGCCCGACGCGGCCATCGACGCCCATCTCGAGCAGGCGGCGAAGACGCCCAGCGAGCTGTCGCTTATGCACCTTTACCCGATCGATGGCGCTGTTCAGCGGATGGGCAAGGGCGATACCGCCTGGAATTGCCGCGACGCGACGTGGTCAATGGTCATTGCGGGCATCGATCCTGATCCGAAAAAGAAGGCTGACGTGACGCAATGGACCAAGGCCTATTGGGAAGCGGTGCACCCATTCGATCTGGGCGGTGCGTATCCGAATTTCATGATGGATGACGAGGGCGACGCCAGGCTCAGGGCGACGTACGGCGACAACTATGGCCGCCTCGCTACGGTGAAGAAGAAATACGATCCGGCCAATCTCTTCCGGGTGAACCAAAACATCCGACCGGCCGCTTGAAGTCCGGCTGCATCACATGGGGCTCTGCGTCGTGCGCTGGTGCTGACGTCGCAGCGCGGCGTGGCAGCCCCATAACCCAGTGTGTGTGGATGTGTGCCGAGGCCTCTAAAACCATTGCACACATAACACTCGCGGCGGGTCGCGCCTCGTGACACTATTGTGAAGTTTTAGTGTCAATTCGATAACGCGCGGGCGGTGCATGAGATTGCTGTGGCAGACGCGGTCGAATCCTCTGGCCTGGTGGTGGGCTCTATTGGCCCTGGCCAGCAGCGGAAATATCGCGCTCTGGTTCGTGCTGTATCGCCAGTTCCACGCGCGGACAGCGAGCAGTTTGGACAGCGCCTTCGACATGCAGCTGATGTTGTTCCTTTGCGGAGCCTATGTGTTCGGGTGCGCCTTCAGGTCGTTTCTGCCGCGTGCGGACGTGCAACGCATCTGCCTGTTCGATACCTGGCTATCGAGCGTTGTCATCGGCCGGTCGGTGGCGACTGTGGCCGAGATCTGCTTTGCGGCGCAGTGGGCCCTGGTTCTGAGCCAGCTGGGTGGGATAGCGGGAGCGGACATCACCTTGAGCGCCGCCTGGGCGATCGTGCCGCTGATCGTCGTGGCGCAGTGCTGCTCATGGTACGGCGTGTTGACGACCAACTCTCTGGCCCATGCCATCGAAAATTCGATATGGGCCGTTGCCTTCCTCGTGGTCGGGATTGGCCTTTGCCTGTTGCTGCCCGAGTTCGACGGTCTGGTTCGCTTGGCCCTCGTCGTCGCAATCGTCGGCATCGCAGCCTATCTGGCTTTTCTCATAACCATCGACGTCCCAATGTACCTGAACCGGTGGCAGGACGGGCTTGCTGATGGCAGCAAAGCTCTGAGTCCTCTCGAGGGGCTCCGTGACGCGAGCACGCGCTGGGTCGTGACGCACGACTTTGCGCAGTGGAAGGATGAGATTACCTGGATGTCGCTTTATTTCACCGCGGCGGTCTGGGCGAGCCTCGCGCTTTGCCTTGTTTACGCGCTCGGGGATCATCTTCCGCGGTAACGCGGTCAGGCGGCGAGGCGGGCCAGCATGCTCTCGAACACCTTGCGCCCGTCGGTGCCGCCCAGCGCCGTCTCGAACAGGCGCTCGGGATGAGGCATGAGGCCTAGCACCTTGCCGGAGGCATCGCAGATGCCGGCGATGTTGCGCTGGGCGCCGTTGGGGTTGGCGGCGGCGGTCACGGCGCCGGATTGGTCGACGTAGCGCAGCACAACGCGGCCTTCGCCCTCGAGCTGGTCGAGAGTGTGGGCATCAGCGAAATAGTTGCCGTCGCCGTGCGCGACGTGCAGGCGGATGATCTCGTTCGTACGGTATTGGCTGGTGAAGACGGTCGCGTTGTTCTCGACGCGCAGCCAGACGTCGCGGCACACGAACTGCAGCGAGGCGTTGCGCTGCAGGACGCCCGGCAGCAGCTCCGTCTCGCAGAGAACCTGAAAGCCATTGCAGATGCCGAGCACGGGCGTGCCCGCGCGGGCGCGACGCACCACGTCGCGCATGATGGGCGAATGCGCGGCCATGGCGCCGCAGCGCAGATAGTCGCCGTAGGAGAAACCACCCGGCAGCACGATCACGTCCGATGCGGGAACGGAGGCGTCGCCGTGCCACACCATGTTGACGGGGGTGCCCGTCACGGCCTCGATCGCAACCTTGACGTCGCGGTCGCAGTTGGAACCCGGAAAGACGATGACGGAAGCCTTCATGGGCTGCCCCGATATCCGTTCAAGTCACGAGCTCGAACGCGTAGTTCTCGATCACCATATTGGCAAGCAGGTCCTTGCACATGCGGTCGACCGTGTCCCGGGCTGAGGCCTCGTCCGATTCTGCAAGATCCACCTCGATGTATTTACCCTGCCGCACCTCCTGGACGCCGGTGAAGCCCAGAGACCCCAAGGCATTCTGGATCGCCTTGCCTTGCGGATCGAGCACGCCGTTTTTCAGAGTTATCTTGATTCGCGCTTTCATGCTGCTGTAGCCGTCCGCGTAGCGTTGAGTTGACGTGTGATGCCCGGCTTCGGGGGCGGGCACAAGCCGCAGGAACTGCTTATCCTCAGCTCGGCTTGGAGGACACGAGCACAGGCCCCACGCCTCTCGGCCGCGGATTCTCAGTCAGTACGCCCAGCCGGCGCGCAACTTCCTGATAGGCTTCGAGCACACCGCCGAGATCCTTGCGAAAGCGATCCTTGTCCATCTTGTCGCCGCTGGCGATGTCCCACAAGCGGCAGCAGTCCGGACTGATCTCGTCAGCCAGAACGATGCGCATCGTCTCGTTCTGTTCCCATAGGCGTCCGAATTCGACCTTGAAGTCGACAAGGCGGATGCCGGCGCCCAGAAACAGGCCGACCAGAAAATCATTGATGCGCAGGCCGAGGCTCATCACCTCGTCGATCTCTTGCGGATTGGCCCAGCCGAAGGCCGTGATGTGCTCCTCGGACACCATCGGATCGTTGAGCTTGTCGTTCTTGTAGTAGAATTCGACGATCGAGCGCGGCAGCTGCGTGCCTTCCTCGAGACCGAGCCGCTCCGCCAGCGACCCTGCCGCGACATTGCGCACGACCACTTCCAGGGGGATGATCTCCACTTCCCGGATGAGCTGCTCGCGCATATTGATTCGTTTGATGAAATGCGTCGGAACGCCGATCTCGCCGAGACGCTGGAAGATGTATTCGGAAATGCGATTATTGAGCACGCCCTTGCCGTCGATGAGCGCATGCTTCTTGTTGTTGAAGGCAGTCGCATCGTCCTTGAAGTGTTGAACAAGTGTGCCGGGTTCGGGCCCTTCGTAGAGCACCTTGGCCTTGCCCTCATAAATGCGCCGTCGCTTGTTCATTCGATGTCTTCCTCGTCTCGAGAGGGTATTGGCTTTGGCTGATGCAGTTGCGAATGAGACAGAGATTATCTCCCCGCCGGCGAGCCGACCGCAGAATGTGTGCAAAGGGCAACCAGCCCATGGCGTGGCCGCGGAACGGCTCGAATGATCCCCGTATTCGAGCCGGACAGTAGCTGAAGCGGGGGCTGGAAACAATCACAACACCGGCCATACTCCGAAAGGATCTGCGGGCATTTCCGGCTTGGTTGATTTGCCGCGGGGCTCAGGGTATGGCTCTGCAACCCCGGGGACGGACCACTATCCTCGAACCGCTTTGAATGCGGGCAAATGAACGATCGTCAATTCGGAGGAACCGATGACCACATTCGATGAGCGGGAAAAGTCATACGAGAAGAAATTCGCTATGGATCAAGACCTTAAGTTCAAGGCCGAGTCCAGGCGGAACAAGCTTCTAGGCGAGTGGGCTGCGGCCAAGATGGGGCTCAGCGGGACAGAGGTCGATGACTACGTCAAGGCCGTCCGCAAATCCGATCTGGCGCAAAAGGGCGATGACGACGTGTTCCAGAAGGTAAGCAAAGATCTTGCTGACAAGGGCGTCGCCGTCGCTCCGGCCGAAGTCCGCAAAATGATGGGCGAGTTCCTGGCCCAGGCCGTCAGCCAGATCGAAGGGCAGTCCAAGGCGTAACGCGTCCCAGGAAACGACCGCACGTAAGCGGGATAATCGCTGCGCGGCAGCCTAATGGTCTTGGTTGCGGCGCAGCAAATCCATCAGGAACGAGGCAAGCGAGCCGATCGCCAGGAGCAGGGTCGGAGCCAGGATCGCCAGCCCGAACAACCGGGAGGGCGTAAGCAGGGTCCCGGCCGGCATCAGAGCGGCGAGTGCCGCCGCTTCTGCAGCGGCGCTGTCAAACATTATTGTCGTAGCAAGCAGAGCAGCCAAGGCGGCGCGAGCGTCAGTGCGAAGTGCATGCCTCATGGTTTTCCCCGATGAGATGCGAACGGCACGCACGACGAGATCCGAATGCACCTTATGGTAGCACGGGTTTTCCGTTTCCGCAGCGGTGTGCCAGGCGTCGAGCGGAAATTTCCCCCGCGGTGTGCTTAAGCTGACACCGGTCCGAGGCTTTTCAGGAATTGCCCGAACGTGAGCAGGCCCTCGGGCCACGGTCCGTGCCCCGACGCGGTGTTGATATGCCCGGCGTTGGCGATGACGGAAAGATCCGATCCCCAGGCCTTGGCGAACCGCTGCGCGCGCTCGATGGTGCAATGAACGTCGTTGGAACTGGCGATCAGGCGGCTTGGAAATGGCAGCGTATGCATCGGCGCCGGCGCAAAGCCGCCATGAGCCGTGGGCCAGCCGTCCATGGCCTCGGGATCGGCCGGAGCAACCAGGAAGGCGCCGGCGACGCGGCTCGTCGCCAGATCCGGCGCAGCGTGGACAACGGCGGTGACGCCGCAACTGTGCGCGACGAGAACCGCTGGACGGGTCAGGCCGCGCGTGGCCGCAACGATATTGCGAACCCAGTCATCGCAGCGCGGCTCGTCCCAGTTATCCTGTTCGATACGCCGCGCCGTCTTGAGATTGCGCTCCCAGCGTGATTGCCAGTGGTCGGGGCCGGCGTTGGTCCAGCCCGGGACAATCAGAATGTCGATCTCCGACGTGCGCATGCGCTATTGATAATCGAGACGGGCAAATGTTCAACGTCTTCACGCGCAGAGGTGGGGATCATGAAACTGTACATCACCAGCACATCGCCTTACGCGCGCCTGGCGCGCATCGTCGTTCTCGAGAAGGGCCTGACGGACCAGGTCGAGCTGATCGAAGCGAAAACGCGGGCCCCGGGCAGCCCCTACTACAGCATCAATCCGTCGGGCCGGGTTCCATGTCTCGTGCGCGACGACGGCCTGATGATGGAGGACAGCCAGCTCATTTGCGCGTGGCTCGATGCTCTGGACGGGAGACCTCGTCTCATGCCGGCGTACAAAACCGGCGACTGGGCCTACGGCCGGCTCGAATGTCATGCGCGCAGCATGCTCGACGGCGTCGCCGTGTGGGCGCGCGAGGTGCGGCGGCCGGAGGGCGAGCGGTCGTCTGGCATCCTGAAGCATGAGGCCGATCGGGCTCTGCGCATGGCCGACTCGTGGGAGGCCGAAGTCGGCCATCCCCTCATGCAAGGGTCACTCAACATGGCGCAAATGCTGTTGATTGCGGCCATCGACACGGCCGCGCACCGAGGCATGGGCGATTTGCTCGGCAATCGGGCGAAGCTCGCGGTGTGGGCGCGCCGCGTGCGGCAGATCCCTTCGGTGCAGGCGACGGCTCCAGATGCCGCCGCGTGATGGCTGATATCGGCATGGATGTGCAGATCTGCCGCACATCCCGGATCTAGAACCCGAGAGGACGGTCGTGGTCTGTTCGGACGTGATCGAGCATCTGATCGATCCGGCCAAGCTTCTGGCCTTGCTCGCGCGACTGTACGATATGGGCGCCATCGTTCTGGTATCGACGCCGGCGCGCACACGCGCGCGCGGTGAAGCGCACATGGGACCGCCCGGCAACGCGGCGCACGTCCGCG
>JBKKCB010000165.1:0-4736 GCA_046713545.1 Hyphomicrobiaceae bacterium
TCGCCGGGGCGCGTGACGCGCGGCACATCGAACAATCTGTATGCGCCGCTGTCGGTGCAGGGCCCGATGGCGCGCAACGTTCCGGACCTGGCGCTGTTCTTCGATGCGATGACGGGCTTCTGCCCGCGCGATCCGCTGACCTTCGACGCGCCGGCTGAGTCCTTCTCGCAGGCCGTCGCCAGGCGTGAGCGTCCGAAGCGCATTGCGTTCACGGCAGATTTCGGCGGCAAGGTCCCGATGGACAGCGAGACACGCGGCATCTGCCGGCAGGCGGTCTGCCGTTTCGAAGAGCTGGGCGTGATCGTGGAGGAGGCAACGCCCGACATCGGCGCGATGGCGGAGGCGTTCCTCGTGCTGCGCTCGCAGGCGTTCGTGGTCGACCGCGAACAGCAGCTCGAGACGCATCGGGACCTGCTCAAGGCCGACATCATCTGGAACACCGAACAAGGGTTGAAAGCAACGCCGAGCCGCCTCGCCTGGGCCGACCGCGAGCGGGCCGCGTTCTATCGCCGGGTCGCGGCCTTTTTCGAGACCTACGACCTGCTCGTGACGCCTGGTGCATCCACGCCGGCCTTCGATGTTAACTTGCGTCATCCCGACAAAATCGACGGCAAGAAGCTGGAGCACTACCTGGGCGCTTCGCTCATCACCGGCCTGACGACACTGATGGGCGTACCGTCCCTGGCGGTGCCGTGCGGCTTCGACCAGTACGGCAGGCCCGTGGGGCTGCAGATCGTCGGCCGGCCGCGCGGCGAGGCGGCGCTGCTCGCGGCAGGTGCGCTGTTCGAGGAGATGACGGGTCTCGACCGGCTCGTGCCGATCGATCCGAGGCCCGGCGTGGTGCCACCCGGCTAGGGGAGCCGATCTAGCCTTTCAAGCCGGCGGCAAACCTGTCCAGCAGGGCGTTGACGGCGTCCGGCGCTTCCAACTGCGGGAAATGCCCGACATCTGGGACGACCTCGACCTGGGCGCGCGGAACACGCTTTTGGACCATGTCGAGATACGGCGACGTCTGGCCTGCCTGGAGCGAGCGCCGCTGGCGCTTTTCGTCCTGATACGTGCTCTGGATCAGCATGAGCGGCACCTGGATGTGGTCCAAAACCCGGTCCATCTTCTCGGCATCCCAGCGGCCGATATCGGGAAACAGCGCGCCGGCGATCTCCGGCGGCCGGGCCAGGGCGCGGGCGACGATGGGCTCCGACTTGGCGCGGTCGTAGCCGGGGCTGAACATGGCGACGAACAGAGGCCTGACGAAGGCTTCGTAGCCGACCGACTTGATCTGCGCCGCGGTCGCCTCGTGGGCCTTCGAGCCCGCCGCGCCGAGCCGGCTGCCGTCGACGAGGATCAGCCCGGCCACGGCCCATGGGGCCGCGAGCGCGGCTTCCATGACGACGCGGCATCCCATGCTGTGGCCGACGAGGATGGCGGGCACGAGCTTCATCTGGTCGAGCAAGGAAGCGACGTCGCGGCCATGCGTCTCGATGCGCGCATGCTCCATGGTCCCGGGCGTGGTGCCATGGCCGCCCAGATCGACGGCAATCGTTTCATGCCGGGGGGCAAGGTGAGCCACCTGGGCATCCCAGTCGCTGCGGGTACAACCGAAGCCATGCACGAATACGAAGGGCGGATTCCCTCCGGCCGTTCTTGTATGTTCAATGCTGGCCATGATCGCGCTTCCTCATCGTTTCGTTTTCTGCCGCAGTTGCATCGCCACTTCGAATGCCGCGCCAGATTTCGCCACATACGTTAGAGGAAGTCCCGGTAGGCGTCGATGTCGCATGGTCTCCGATTTATTTTTCTGCCAGCCTCCATCACAGTCTTCAACAATTGAAAGGAGGTGATCCGATGTCGAGTGGGATTGCAAAGCTGATGCACCAGCCGAAGCGGATCTCGCGGACACAGGGGCAGCCTCCTCGTTCCGCCTGATCAGCCTCGAACGGCTCCCATACGGTCGAGCCAACTGAGGGCTGAGCAGCAGTCGATCTCACGAAAGGCCGCTCCCACATCGGGAGCGGCCTTTTTGTTGTTGGCACCAGTGCCGCGCGGTCATAATGGCTCAAGACCGGCGATACGCCGGCTGACGCGCGTGCCCCAGGGAAGGATGCGTTCATGCGACTGCCGAAGCTGACCTATGACGAGCTGACACCCGAACAGAAAGTGGTCTGGGACGAGGTGGTGGCCGGGCCGCGCAAGAAGATGCACGGACCGTTCTTCGCATGGCTGCACAGTCATGAACTTCTGAGCCGCGGGCAGGCTTTGGGACTGTATGCGCGTTTCCAATCGGGATTGCCGCAACGGCTGTCGGAACTGTGCATCCTCATCACATCGGCCCATTGGAAGGCGTCGGGCGAGTGGGTCGATCATGCGCCCATCGCACGCGACCTGGGCGTGGACGCAGACGCACTGGAGGCGTTGCGTACCGGCAAGCCGGCCAAGTTCAAGCAGGACGACGAGGCGGCGGTCTATGATCTGGCGCAGGAACTGTTGAAAACGCACGAGGTTTCCGACCCTACATACCAGCGGGCCGAAAAGGTGCTGGGCCAGCGGGGCGTCCTCGATATCATCGCGGTGCTCGGCTACTACGGCCTCATCGCCATGACGTTGAAAGCGTTCAAAATGCAGCCCGAGGGCGTGGCCGACCCGTTCACCGACGCCAAAAGAGCGAATTAACCGCGCCGCCCGCCACCACGCGTATACGGAACGCGCAATATCTGGCATACGTCAGGCGTGGCCGAGGCATGGCATTTTCGGCAAAACACCCCACATAAGGGGCGTGGATCTGGGAGGATTGGCTTTGGAAGGGACTAACATGTCAAAGATCCGACTGACAGTGGCAGCGCTCGGCGTCGCCAGTGCCCTCGCGGTCGTGGCAGTAGACTATGCCGAGGCACGCGCCGGCAGCGGCCGGAGCTCGGGCAGCCGCGGCGACCGCACGTACAGTGCGCCGCCCGCAACCAACACGGCGCCGAAGCAGGCTGCACCGGTCGAGAAATCGATCACGCAACCCGGCAAGGCCACAAGCGCCCAGGGCGCGCAGAACGCGGCCGGCACAGCGGCGCAGGCGTCGCGCTTCGGCGGCATGGGCATGCGGTCGCTGCTGATGGGCGGCCTGATCGCAGCCGGCCTCGCCAGCATCTTCGGTATCGGCGCGCTGGCGAGCGTGCTGGGCTTCCTGCTGCAGTTTGCCCTCATCGCCGGCGTCATCTGGCTGGTCATCAGCTTCATCCGCAGCCGCAATCAGCCGACACTGGCACGGGCCTCGGCGCGCGGACCTGGAGCGCCACTGGCACGCGACAGCATGATGCGTGAGACAGCCGACCGAGGTTCGGGCATCCCCTCCGTGGGCGGCAGCGCACCCGCAGGTGCGGCGGCGGCAGCCCTCGCGATCGGCCCGGACGATTTCAATACGTTCGAGAAGCGTCTCAGCGAGATTCAGCGCGCCTACAGTGAGGAAAACATCGACAAGCTCGGCGAACTGACGACCCCGGAAATGCTGTCGTACTTCGCGCAGGATCTGTCGGACAATGCCAAGCAGGGCGTGCGCAATGAGATCTCCGACGTGAAGCTGTTGAAGGGCGATCTCGCGGAAGCCTGGCAGGAGGGCGGATCGGACTACGCGACCGTGGCCATGCGCTATGCGCTCGCGGACGCCATGATCGACAAGGCCACCGGCAAGATCGTGTCCGGCGACAGCGCCCGCCCGACCGAGGTGACGGAGGTGTGGACGTTCCGCCGCGAAGGCCGCAATGCGGCCGAAGGCTGGCAGCTGTCGGCGATCCAGCAGGCCTAAAAACAATCAACGGCGGCGCCGCGCGCACACGCGCCGGCGCCGCCGTTGTGCATTGAAAGACGCCTGACGCACACCTGTCATACAGCTCGCGAACGGGCGAGCTAGCCTGGAACGTGACTTTGTTGATCAAGCCGGCGGGAGTTTCTTGATATCCCCTGCCGGCTGATCTATGCGGACTGTGCCGCCAGGAACTTCGCGGGACAGCGGCCGCCGCTAGAGCAGGATCGCTTCGGATTGAATAATCGTGCAATTCACGTTTCGCATGGAAGCGTAGTGCTCCCATGCGAAACGATCGCGCTCTAAGGCTCGGCGCGTAATTTGTCGGTATGGCTCGGTCATCGGAGGACGGAACGTTGGACAACGTCTTGATCATTGGTGCTGGTGCTGCGGGTTCTGTCGTCGCGCAGAAGTGCGCCATGAACCGCGATGTGTTCAAGAAGATCCATCTGGCGTCACGCCGCATCGAGAGCTGCGAGAAGATCGCTGCGCGCTGCAAGACGCCGATCGAGATCAGCCAGGTCGATGCCGACAAGGTTCCCGAAGTCGTGGCGCTGATCAAGAAGGTGAAGCCCGACCTCGTCATCAACATGGCGCTCCCCTATCAGGACCTGCCGATCATGGATGCGTGCCTGGAGACGGGCGTGCACTACATGGACACGGCCAACTACGAGCCGCGCGACGTCGCCAAGTTCGAGTATTCCTGGCAGTGGAAATACCAGGACAGATACAAGGCCAAGGGGATCATGGCGATCCTCGGCTGCGGTTTCGATCCGGGCCAGTCGAACATCTATTGCGCCTACGCGCAGGAATTCCTGTTCGACGAGATCACGACGATCGACATCATCGACTGCAATGACGGCAGCCACGGCAAGGCGTTCGCGACCAACTTCAACCCGGAGATCAATCTCCGCGAGGTGACGCAACGCGGCAAGTACTGGAAGAACGG
>JBKKCB010000166.1:0-8671 GCA_046713545.1 Hyphomicrobiaceae bacterium
CTCACCTGCCCGATTTCGCCCAGGCCGTCAGCGCCGATAACGCGGCCGGCCCACGGCTGGGCCGACAGAAACGCGCCGATCGCCGCGATCTTCCCGCGCACGGCCTCCGCCACATAGACCAGCGCCGAGGTCCCATTCGACACCGCGACAACGTCGTCCGAACCCGCAGTGTCTTTCAAACCCGCCGCCACCAGCTCGCCATTGATATCGATGACGCCCCGCACCGTCTGGTGGCCATGGTCGGAGCAGACGATGAACAGCACGTCGTCACCGCCGTCGCGCAGTTTCCGCACGGCCTCCATCACCAGCCCGGCCGTCCTATCCGACTGCCGCATCGCCTCCAGGTGCGCGGGCGATCCCAACGGAGACGCATGCGAGCTGGCGTCCGGCTCGCCGAGCCACAGCAGCGCCAGCGCCGGCCGTCTCTGGTACAGCACGTCGTCGATGAACCGCTGCGCCAGCGCGCGGTCACCATCGGCATCGAGGCTGACGTCCACCGCATCGGGCTTCTCAAGCTTGCGCCGTCCCGGCCCGAACGACCCGGCACGATGATAGACCCAGCCGTGCCCGTCGGGATCGTGCGCATAGGCGGCACCCGGCGACACGTTGGAGAAAATCACGGCGCCGCCATGCCCCTTCACGCGCTCCGCCAGTGTCGGCATCGCAAGAGATCGCCCGGTCACACGCCGCTTGTGCTGCAGAAATTCGGGATGCCCGGCGTCGTGCGCGACGAGACGCCCATTCTCGCTGAGCACGAGGCTGTTGCCCTGCAGCTCATGCCGCGCCGGAAAGCACCCCGTCGCGAACGAGGCCGACACCACGCGCGTGGCGGAGGGAAACATCGAGCGATGCGAACCGAATGTTTCCGCGACGGCCGCGTGCGCCGCAAGGCTCGGCGTCAGGGCTTGGCTCAGCATGTCGCGCCGCAAGCCATCGAGAACCAGCACAACGGCCCGGCGCATGCCCATCTCCTCGCTCAAGGATCTCCCGGCAGCCTACCATGCATGGTTGTTGCAGATAAGCCGCGCGCGCCTACACCGTCGGCGCGTTGCGCGGGCGCCACGCCATCAGCGACGGACCAAGCTGGATCAGCAGCGTCGCAAGCAGGATCAGTCCGGCGCCGATCCAGCCGATGCCGGGCAGCCGTTCGCCGAGCACGAGATAGGCCGCCATCGCCGCAAACAGCGTCTCCGTACTGACGATCACCGCTGCTTCGGACGGCGGCGTGTGTTGCAGCGCCACGGTCAGCAGCGTGAACGTGAGCGCGCTCGACAGGAGGCCCACAAAGGCAATATCCCAGGCCGCGCCGCGCAAGCCGTCGAGCGTTACGGTTTCCAGAGCCATCGCGCCGATCGCCGCCAGCACGGCCACAACCGCGAACTGCACCACCGTGAACCCGATCGGGCGTCTGTAGCGCGCCGCCGTCCCGGTCATCACCACATGCCCGGCCCAGAAAAAGGCCGAGAGCGCCACCAGCCCGTCACCGCCGGAAAATGCGCCGATCGAGCCGCCGCCCAGCAGCCAAGTCCCGAGCGCCGACAGCACCACGGCCGGCCACACCAGCCACGACGGCACGCGGCCCATCGCCATCCACGCCACGAACGGCGTGATGACCACGTACAAGGCCGTCAGAAATCCGGTGTTGGTAACGCTGGCCGTCTTGATGCCCTCCTGCTGCAGCCAGGCCCCGGCGAAGAACACCACGCCGCCCGCAAGAGCGATGCGCCACACGCGCGGATCGGCGGCAGCCTCGGTGCGGCGTTGCTCGTACAGGGCGAGCGGCGCGAGCGCCAGCACCGCCACGGCACCGCGCGCAGCGATGAACGTCAGCGGCCCGACGTGATCCATCGCCGTCTTCTGGAACACGAACGCGACGCCCCAGATCACGGCGGCAAAGACGAGAAGCAGGTCGGCGTGCAGGCGTCGCATGAGGATCGGACGAATGGCTGTTGTTGGAGGGCGTCCGAAAGCACCGCAACAGGCTTCCCGGCCGGACGCATGGCGAACGGAGGCCTTCGCCTACCACATTCGCATGCCCATGGCTCCCGCCGTATGACGGTTATCTCACCGCATGAAATGCAGCCGTGAAAAACGCCGCCGGAAGGCCGTCACCTCCGGCGCCACGGACTGTGCCGCGCGCCGGCCCGTCAGCACGTCGGCAATGAAGCCCGCCAACTGCGGCATGTCCTCCGGCCCCATGCCCCAGCGCACGATCTCGGGCGTGCCGATGCGCAGGCCGTTGGCGTCACCCGGCACCGCCGCGACCGGCAGATTGATCCCGCACGCCAGGACGTTCGCCTGCCGCAGCAGCTTCGCCGCCGCCTGCCCGCCGCCGAATGTCCCCGCCTCGATGGCGAACTGATGCGACGTCGTCATGCCGCGCTCGCGCGCGAAAATCGGCACGCCGCGATCCTGCAGCGCCTGCGCCAGCACCCGCGCCGTCTCACCCATCTTCGCCGCATAGGCGCGGCCATGCGCCTTCCAGTCCAGCAGCGTCATCGCCAGCGCCGCCGACTTCGCCGCGTCGAAATTCGCCGTCAGTCCGGGATAAGCGATGGCATCGAGCCTCTGCGCGAGCGCCGCGTCATTCGTCACGATCAGCCCGGACGGCGGCCCGCCGAGACTCTTGTAGGTGCTCATCGTCATGACGTGAGCGCCTTCCTCCAGCGGCTGCTGCCAGGCGTGCCCCGCGATCATGCCGCACAGATGCGCCGCATCGAACAGCACCAGCGCGCCCACCTCGTCTGCGATGGCCCGGATCTCGCGGATCGGATGCGGAAACAGATTGAGGCTGCCGCCGATCGTGATCAGCTTTGGCCTCAATCGCAGCGCATCCGCGCGCAAGGCCTCCACGTCCACCGTGTACGTATCCGCACGGATCGGCGCCGGATGCGTGACAACGCCGTACCAGCCCGCTGCGCCTGCCGCATGATGCGTCACGTGCCCGCCGATGGCCGGCGGCGGCGCGATGATCGTGTCGCCGGGCTTGGCCGCCGCCATGAACACGTAGAGATTGGCCAGCGCCCCCGAACCGACACGGATCTCCGCAAAGCGCGCCCCGAACACCTCAGCCGCGAGCTGCGCCGCCATCACCTCGATCTTCTCGATCGCCTCCAGCCCCATCTCGTACTTGTCGCCCGCATAGCCGAGCGACGGCCGCGCGCCGATCCCCGCCCCGAGCAGCGCCTCCGCCCTCGGGTTCATGACGTTGGTCGCGGGATTGAGATTGATGCAGTCGCGCTCGTGGATGGCCCGGTTTTCCTCGACCAGCGCCAGCAGCTCGCGCTCGGTGTCGTCCACGCCCTGCGACGCGAACCGCTGCGCCAGCGATTGCGTATAGTGCTCCGGCGCTTCGGGAACCCAGGATCTCAACGCGAGGGTCGGCATTGTCGGATCGTCCTTTCGTCCTCAGATGCCCCAAGCATGCCGCGACAGCGCGCTGCCGTCGAGCCCGCTGGCAGCTCACATTTCAAGCATCCGTGCCTATTGATCGGCCGCCCCGGAGCTTGGGCTCAGCGCCGTCACCAGGGCCTGCTGCAGCGACCTTGCAGAAGGTGACAGCGGCGCCGCGTTCGACGCCACCAGATGCGCCTGCGATTTCAGGATCACGCCATCCTCCAGCACCTTCAGGCCATTGGCCTTCAGCGTCGTCCCCGTCGTCGTGATGTCCACGATCAACTCTGCGGCCCCGGCCGCCGGTGTCCCCTCGGTGGCGCCCAGGCTTTCGACAATCCGATAACCCGTGACGCCCCTCGCCGCAAAGAAACGCCGCGTCAGGTTCATGTACTTCGTCGCCACCCGCAGCCGCCGCCCGTGCACCCGCTGGAACACGATGGATGCCGATTCAAGGTCCGCCATGCGGCGCACGTCGATCCAGGCTGCCGGCACCGCCACGACCACATCGGCGCGGCCGAACCCCAGCGGCGCCAGCAGCGTGACGCGCTCTTCCGCATCCGCGATCTGCTCGCGGATCAGGTCTTCCCCCGTGATGCCGATGTGCGCGCGCCCCGCCGCCAGCAGCGCCGCAATCTCGGACGCCGACACATAGGTGACCTCCACGCCCTCCAGGCCGACGATCTCGCCGCGATAGCCGCGCTCACTGCCGACCTTGCGCAAGGTCATGCCGGCCCCGGCGAACAGAGCGGCGGTCTGATCCATCAGCCGACCCTTGGACGGCACGGCCAGAACGAGGGTATCGCTCATGGCGCGCCCTCCTCGACGGCAATCAGCACGCGCTCCGTATAGATGGCGGCGCCCACGGCCGGCACATCTTTCGGCGCCCCGGCGATCTTCAGCATCCCGTCGTAGCGCCCGCCACCCGCCAGCGGGCTCTTGGCGCCGAGCTTCGGCGACAGCACCTCGAATACGAACCCGGTGTAGTAGCTGAAGCTGCGCCCGAACTCGGCCGAGAAATCCGCTTCCTCGATGGCGAAGCCGCCGACTGAAATCAGCGCCAGCCGCCGCTCGAAGATGGCCAGCGCCGCCGACAGGTCGATGCCGTTGGCTTGCGTGAGCGCCGTGATCTTTCCGGCGATCGTCCCGACCGGACCCGATATCGCCAGATACTGCTCGATGACATCCACCGTTTTCTTCTGCAGCGGCCTGGAGCGCGCATCCGCCACGGCCGACAGCAGGTTCTCCGCGATTTCCGCCGCCGTCCGCACGCCGACCACGTCCATGCCCTGCTTGTCGAGGTATTGCGCAACCAGTTCCTCGGCGCGCACGGGATCGGCCGGGTCGAGCGTCGCCACCAGTTCCGGCGGCAACCCCTCGATGGCAGCCGCGGGTACGGATGACAGGCGTTTCATCTCGGCGCGGAAGGCATCCGGCCGCCAGAACAGGTGGCGCAGGCGCGCACGCCATCGTTCGGGCATATCGAGCTTGCCGAGCAGCGCCGCGAACAGGCCCAGGTCACCGATCCTGAGTTGGATCTGGCTCACGCCGGCGATGCGGATCGCTTTCAACGTGAGGAGCAGCACCTCGACATCCGCCGCCGTCGCATCGGCGGCCGCAAACGACTCGAGGCCCGCCTGCCGGAATTCGCGCGGATGCGCCGCCGAGCCGCCGCCCGGCTGAAAGCGGAACGCCGAGCCGTTGTAGCAGAGCCGCGCCGGCGTCTTCGCATCCGGATGCCGCTCGAGATAGATGCGGCATGCCGGCAGCGTCAGGTCCGGCCGCAGTCACAGCTCCGCACCCTCCTGGTCGGTGAACACATACGTGCGCGCGCGCAGGCTCTCGCCCACCACGTCGAGGAACACGTCGGCCGGCTGGATGATCGACGGCGCCACGCGCTCGTACCCGGCCTCCGTGAACGCACCCGTGATGCGTGCGGCCTGCGCCTCCAGCGCCTCAAACTGTTTTGCCGTCTCGGCGACCATGGGTCTATTCCCCCTCTCCCCGTTTGCGGGGAGAGGGTCGGGGTGAGGGGCAGCAACGCATTCTGAATCTCCAGCACACTGCGGAGTGTCTATCACGCGCTGTCATTCGTTAGCTCCACAAGCAGCGCTTCCAGAACGCCATCGATGTTGTCGTATATCTCATCGTTCCGAGCGCGAAAGACGCGATAACCCAGTTCCAACAGTTCGGCACTTCTGTCCGTGTCTCTTATCGTTTCGGACGCTGTTGAATGAGTCCCTCCATCGATCTCGACGACAAGCTTGCGATCGCGACAAGCGAAGTCCGCGACATACGGCCCGATTGGGCATTGCCGGACGAACTTGAAACCGCCGAGTTGTCGATTGCGAACGTGAGTCCAGAACACGTCCTCAGCTGACGACTGGCCGTCGCGCAACACACGCGCACGATTGACCTGCCATGGCTGACTGCCTCTCATCGCTCCCACTCATCCACTCTAGAACTTGGCGATTGGCCCTCTTCTCCCTCTCCCCGCTTGCGGGGAGAGGGTTGGGGTGAGGGGCAGGATCTTGCTCAGAGTGTGCCGCTGCCCCTCACCCTAACCCTCTCCCCATGAAGAATGGGGAGAGGGGACTTAAGAGCCCCTATGTCGCGCGAGAACGCCGCGCACGGCTTCGACGAGTTGGGCTTCCGGCACGGAAAATTGCGCCGGCCGGCCTTCGCGCCATTCCTTGGAGTCCTTGATGCTCTCGGCGGCCTTGGCGCCCTCGATCAGGTCCTTGATCTGCACCTCGCCCTTGGCGATCTCGTCGCCCCCCTGGATGACGACGCACGGACTGCCGCGCTTATCGGCATACTTCATCTGCGCCTTCATGCCGGACGTGCCGAGATACATCTCCGCGCGGATGCCGGCCTGCCGAAGCGCCTGCGCCATCTTCTGGTAGCGCGGCAGCTCGCCCTTATCCATCACGAGCACCACCACCGGACCATCCGACGCCGCCGCCTTGTCCTTGTTCAGCGCCGCCAGCGCCGCCTGCAGACGCGACACGCCGATGGAGAACCCGGTCGCCGGCACCTTGGTGCCCATGAAGCGCTCGACGAGTCCGTCATAGCGCCCGCCGCCACCCACCGAGCCGAACCGCACCGCCTGCCCATCCTCGTTCTTCACCTGGAACGTCAACTCAGCCTCGAACACGGGGCCGGTGTAGTACTCGAGGCCGCGGACGACGGAGGGATCGATGCGGATGCGGCCGTCGCCATATCCCGAGGCGATTGCCATCTTCCAGATCGTTTCGAGCTCCTTGCACCCTTCTTGTCCGACGGCGCTGTCTCTCAATCTAATATCAAGCTGCGCTATCTTCTCTTCGGCATCTTCGACCGGCTCAAAAATGCTCATGAGCGTTACGATCGACGCACGATCGAGCCCTGCCCCCTTCGTATAGTCACCGCTCTCATCCTTGCGGCCTTCGCCGAGTAGCGCTTCCACGCCAGCTTCGCCAAGCCGATCATACTTGTCCAGGGCACGCATCACTGTGAGCCAGCGTGCTTCGTTCTCCTCGCCGTTCAGCGCTATGATCTCCCGCAATCCATCCAGCACCTTCCGATTGTTGACCTTGATCACATACTGCCCACGCGGAACGCCCAGCGCCTCCATCGTGTCCGCGGCCAGCATGCAGATCTCCGCATCCGCGGCGACGCTGTCCGTCCCCACCGTATCGGAATCGAACTGCGTGAACTGCCGGTAACGCCCCGGCCCCGGCTTCTCGTTGCGCCAGACCGGCCCCACCGCGTAGCGGCGGAACGGCTTGGGCAGCTTGTCGAAGTTGGCCGCCACGTAGCGCGCCAGCGGCGCCGTCAGGTCGTAGCGCAGCGACAACCATTTCTCGTCCTCGTCCTGGAACGAGAACACGCCCGCATTCGGCCGGTCCTGATCGGGCAGGAACTTGCCCAGCGCCTCGGTGTACTCCAGCGCCGGCGTGTCCAGCGGCTCGAAGCCGTAAGAATGATAGACCCGCCGAATCGTCTCCAGCATGCGGCCGGTCGCCTGCAGGTCCTCTGCCGCGACATCGATGAAGCCCTTCGGCAATTCGGCCGCCGGGCGCTGGTCCTTCCGGGTCTTCTGCATGATTCAAAAGGTCTTTTTGGCAGCCCCGTCGGCCCAATGCCGAAGGCTGGCCCGCCTTATAGCGGAAGCCTCGATGCCCGCAAAGCCAGCCCGCAGAGCTATGCCCCACTTCGTCATCCTCGTGCGAGTGCGGCGAAGCCGCGCGACGCGCGGGGACCCAGCGTAAGACTCGTCGAAGACACCTTAGATTTTCGAGCCTTCGGCACTCTTTACGCTGGATCCCCGAGACGGCTCGCGTGCCGCTCGCCGCTCGAGGATGACGGTGGCTGAGGCCCTGCCCCGCCAAAACCTGCTATAAAGCCCCCTCACACCACGCCCCCGGAGCCACGATGTTCGTCACCTTCTTCCATGAGCTGAAAGCCGCCAAGATCCCGGTCACGCTCAAGGAATACCTCACCCTCATGGAGGCGCTCGACGCCGACCTAGCGCAGCAGAAGGTCGAGCACTTCTACTATCTCTCGCGCGCCACCCTGGTGAAGGACGAGCGCCATCTCGACAAGTTCGACCAGGTCTTCGGCCACGTCTTCAAGGGCCTCGACCTGATGAGCGAGGTCACGGAAGCCAACATCCCCGAGGAATGGCTGCGCACCGTCGGCCGCCTCTACCTCAGCGAAGAGGAGAAGGCCAAGATCGAAGCCCTCGGCGGCTGGGACAAGATCATGGAGGAGCTGAAGAAGCGCCTCGCCGAGCAGAAGGGCCGCCACCAGGGCGGCTCCAAATGGATCGGCACCGGCGGCACGTCACCCTATGGCGCGGACGGCTACAACCCTGCCGGCGTGCGCATCGGCCAGAAGGAGAACCGCAACTTCCGCGCCCTCAAGGTGTGGGACAAGCGCGAGTTCAAGGACCTCGACGACACGGTCGAGCTCGGCACCCGCAACATCAAGGTCGGCCTCAGGCGCTTGCGCCGCTTCGCCCGCGAGGGCGCCGCCGAAGAGCTCGATCTCGACGGCACCATCAAGGGCACCGCGCACAAGGGCTACCTCGACATCCACATGCGGCCCGAGCGGCGCAACACCGTCAAGGTCCTCATGTTCTTCGATATCGGCGGCTCGATGGACTATCACATCAAGCAGGCCGAGGAGCTGTTCTCGGCCGCACGCTCCGAGTTCAAGCACATGGAGCACTTCTACTTCCACAACTGCCTCTACGAGTTCGTGTGGAAGGACAACAAGCGCCGCTGGACCGACC
>JBKKCB010000167.1:0-8392 GCA_046713545.1 Hyphomicrobiaceae bacterium
TCGCATGGCGGCGCGAGTTCGATCTCCTCGCCGACGTCATCCGCGCCGCTGCAGCCGCCGTCGAAAAGGAGACCGGCACCAAGCTCGACTATCAGATCGGCACCATGATCGAGCTGCCGCGCGCGGCGCTGAGGGCGGATGAGATCGCTGACGGCGACAATGGCGCACAGTTCTTCTCGTTCGGCACCAACGACCTCACGCAAACGTGCCTGGGGCTGTCGCGCGACGACGCGGCACCGATACTCACGGACTATGCGGAGAAGGCCATCTTCGACGTCGACCCGTTCGTCTCCATCGACCAGGCCGGCGTCGGTGAACTGGTCACCATCGGCACGGAACGCGGCCGTCGCGTGCGGCCGGACTTGAAGATCGGAATCTGCGGAGAGCACGGCGGGGATCCCGCTTCGATCGACTTCTGCAATTCCGCCGGATTGGACTACGTGTCCTGCTCACCCTACCGTGTGCCGATCGCGCGATTGGCTGCGGCCCAGGCGGCTGTTCGCGCACGCGGCGGGAAAACATCGGCCGGAACTGCTTAGCTCACGACTACGACGCTTCGGCCTCGCGGTCCTCGTCATCGAGACGCGGATTCAGCGACCGTGGCCCGCGATTGCGCGACAGCAGCAGCAGAACGACGAGTGCGGGGGGCAGCAGGAAACCCCAGGCCGCCCAGGTCGACGCATTGCGGTTCTTGGCATTGGCAATGAATCCGCAGGCGATCGCCGAAAGCGTGGCAACCGCAGCCCAGATCACAATCCACCTCAGGGTGCCCATGGGGGCCTCCGGCATTACATTGCCCGCGATCGCGTCCGCGGACGGATCGTCAGTTGGGCCCGAATTGTGGCCAAGTCAAGCTTGAAGCCTGCCCAGCGAACGGTCAGCCGCGGGCCACCGCCTTGACGCGGACCCCGGGAGCAGGCCGCTCGAGCAGCACCTCCCGGCGAAAACGATACAGTCGCGCCGGGCGTCCGCCGGTATGCGTGCGGATCTCTCCGGTCGGCTCGACGAGACCGACGCTCTCGACCAGACGCCGGAAGTTCTGCTTGTGCAGGTTCGGTCCGAGAATGGCTTCCACGGTCTTCTGCAGATCGAACAGCGTGAATTCCGCCTGCATCAGCTCGAAGACCACCGGTCGATAGCGGATCTTTGCCCGCAGCCGGCCGATGGCCGCCGCCAGGATGCGGCGATGCTCGGCATCCATCGCTTGTCCGAGCGATTGCCCGTCGAGCCCAGCATGATGTGAGGGCTCGTTCGTCAGGGCACCGGATTCACACAACAGCTCGTAGCGGTCCAGAACGCGCTCGTCATCCCATCGTGCACCGTCGATGCCGAATGAGATGTTCACCCGCTCCTTGCGGTCCTGAAGGGAATCGCCGCAACCCTCGGAGGTGGTGGCCGCCGCCCAGGCCTTGAGGCGCGGCTCGATGACGTCGCGCAGCACGCGCGGACGATCGTGACGCCAGTCTTCCCAAGGGAAATAATCGTAAACGCTGCGCCAGGCGCAAGACGTCGTGGCGCCTATCGGAAGCTGCTCTCCGCCCAGCATCAAGGCCACGTATCCAATGGATACCGAATTGTCGTTGCCGTTCCCGGCTCCATACCCGCGGCCGCCAAATGTGCAAAGCTGTTCCACATAGCCGAGTTCGAGGGCGGTCTTCTGGCGCACGCATTCGCGCAAACCGGAATCGAGGCTGGCGTGCGATCCGGGCACGAAACGACCCGACGGCAAAGCATCGAAATTGCCTTTGCCGCCGATGATCAACACCACCGGCTCATTGTCGCGGATAGCAATGATGGCGCCTGTCAGATCGAGCGCCACTTTGGCCCCACCGGCGTCGGTCCCCGGCCTACCCGGGGCCGGTTCGGAACGCACGGTCGGAAATGTAATACGGCGAGCTTCAGCGTTCATTGTTTCGCCTCCTGATGGAAGCGTTAGGCGCCAATCTTGGCGATTTGTGGAAGTTCTTATTTTTCCGCACGTTTCCGGTTCGGTATCTATCGCAATCAGTCCATTCGGGCCGAGACCCAGAACGGCTTGGCCAGGCTCAGCTCGCCTGCGCCGATGGCAGCGATGGCTTCGATCATCCGTCCCTCGCGGGCGAGTGCCGCGTCGCCCAGGCCGACCAGCCGGCGGTTCGGCGTCGCGGAGGGAGATGCCTCCCGCAGCCGCCGTGCAATCAGGGTTTCCGGTGTCGTGGGGTTCAGCGCACACAAAGCAATAAAGGCCGCCGCCGTTGACCGGCTGATCCCCGCATAGCAGTGAATGATCATGGGTGCCGTGCGATCCCATTTGCCGACAAAGTCCAGCAGATCCGCCACATGCGCCTCGCTGGGCGGCGTATAGCCATCCCGCAGGTCATCGATGTCGTGCATGACGAGCTTCAGATGCCGGCCGTCCATGATGCCTAGTGGCGTCTGCTCGAGCCCTCCATCGCCCAGGCACGTGACGAGATGCCGCGCTCTAGAGGCCAGGACGAGATCGGGGACAGCCGGCAGCCCGCACACATGGATGAGATCAACCGCTGCGTTCTTTTCAGGCATCATGTTCGTTTCCCGCCGCTCCTCACGCCGTCATTAATTTTTCGAACCGGGCCAGAAACGCCGTCTGCACGACGGCCACCGGCCACGGCTCGACCAGCCTGCCAAGCTCGCTCCCCGCACCCGCGTCCTCGGCTTCCGGCGAGCCGAAATATCGCTCGGCCTCGTCCGGCTGAAATCCGGCCAGCCGCGTGGCCTCGTAGTAGGCCGCGATGCGATCGGCGGCCTTGATCTCAGCAGTCACCTCGGCCGGCAGCGTCGCTGGCAGACCGAACCGCTGATGGATGGCCTCAAGCAACCGTATTTCAAATGCCTTGTAGTCGAAGCCGATCGCCTGCTTGAAAGGGCTGATCAGGTCGCCGATCACATATTCGGGTGCGTCGTGGAGTAGCGTCGCGAGCAGCCACTGCCGCGGCCAGGCCGGCATCCGCGCACGCGTGATGCTTTCAACCAGCAAGGCGTGCTGCGCAACGGAATAGGCATGGTCTCCGAGCGTCTGCCCGTTCCAGCGCGCCACCCGCGCAAGGCCGTGCGCAATATCCTCGATGGCGATGTCGCCGGGCTGCGGGTTGAGCAAATCGAGGCGCCGCCCCGACAGCATGCGCTGCCAGGCTCTGGGTCCCTCCCGGTTCATGCCGCCGCGCACCGTCATGACGCCTTCAGCCGGAACGAGCGCTGCAACTTCGCGCACGGTTCATAGCGATGGCAGGTCACGAGGTGATCGTTGACCATGCCCGTGGCCTGCATGAAGGCATACATCGTCGTCGGACCGACGAACCGGAATCCCTCCGCCTTCAGCGCCTTCGACAGCCGCGTGGAATCCTCGGACGTCGCCGCCACGTCGCCGATCGCCTTGCAGCGATTGATGCGCGGCTGGCCGTCGAGCAGGCCCCACAGGAACACCGACAGGCCACCCTTCTCCGACAGCTTGAGATAGGCGCGGGCGTTGTCGATGGTCGCCTCGATCTTCAGGCGGTTGCGCACGATACCCGCGTCCGCCATCAGCCGCTCGATATCCTTGGCACCGTAGCGCGCGATGCGTTTGGCATCGAAGCCGTGGAAGGCTTTGCGGAAGTTCTCGCGCTTCCTGAGAATGGTGATCCACGACAGCCCTGATTGAAATCCCTCCAGCACCAGCTTCTCGAACAGCACCACATCGTCCGTCTTCGGCACACCCCACTCTTCGTCGTGGTAGCGCGCATACTCCGTGTCGTCGATTCCGGCCCATGGGCACCGCTCGCTCATGGGGCAGCCTCGCTTTCCTGCGCCGGTGCGGACAGCGCGTACGGCGCCCACGGCGGCACCCGCAGCGATACCTCCACGTCGCCGGCCATGATCGTTTGCCCCTTCGCCAGCGCCTCGGCGGCGCGATCGAGCCGCACCAGCGCGAGACCTGATGTGCCCGCTGTCGAGCCCATCGCACCGATCACCGCCCGCGTCGGCTCCGCGCCGGCAGTGATCTCGGTCTTCGCCGGTGGAAGCGCCGCATTTGCCGTCACGATCACAAAGCGCTTCCGCGCTGTTCCCCGATGCTGCACGCGAGAGACGACTTCCTGCCCGACAAAACAGCCTTTGTCGAAGGCCACGCCGTGGAGAATGTCGAAGCCGGCCTCGTGCGGGAAGGCCTCACCCAGGGCATAGTCCGTATCGGCCTCCGGGATGCCCAGCGCGATGCGGTGGGTTGCGTAGGCATTCGCACTGTCGGTGCCTGCGAGAGGACTGCTCTTCGGCCGCATGAGGCGCACGCCCAGCGCCGGCAGCCGCGGATCGGCATAGGCATCCGGGGCAATTTCAGCCGCTCCGTCTCCCCAAGCCGCGTAAATGTCCTGCTCCTCGCCACGATCGACGATGTCCACCTTGGCGCGAAGCTTGTACAGGCTCAGCCGCTTGACCAGATCCTTCGCCCGCGCCCGGAGGGTATCGAGCGCGAACCCCCGGCTCGTTGGCACGACGATGAATTCGAACAGGATTTTCCCCTGCGGCGACAGCAGCCCCGCATGCATGGCGCCCTGCGCCTTCAGCAGGTCCATGTCGTTCGTGACGAGATCCTGGAGAAATTTCTCCGCATCCGGCCCTTCGACCGCGACAGTGCTGCGTTCGGGCAGGCGGGCAATCCATGCCATGGTTGCGTCCAGCAGTTGCTTGGCCTAACGGATTTACGTATGCGGGCTCTGCCTCGTGTGCAAGCGGAAGAGGAGCCATTGCGGATGGCCGAAAGCTACGATGTGCTGATCAAGGGCGGCACCGTCGTCAATCATGACGGGATCGGCCAGCGTGATATCGGCATCGTTGGAGGGCGCATTGCCGCCATCGGCCGCCTGGATCCGGCTGGTGCGGCTGAACTTGTGGACGCCAGCGACCTCCACGTGCTGCCGGGGGTGATCGACACCCAGGTCCATTTCCGCGAACCGGGCCTGGAGCAGAAGGAAGATCTCGAAACCGGCAGCCGGGCCGCGGTCGTTGGCGGTGTCACGGCGGTCTTCGAGATGCCCAACACGAAGCCCCTGACGACATCCGCTGACACCCTGTCTGACAAGGTCGAGCGCGCGCGCCATCGCATGTTCTGCGACTTCGCCTTTTATGTCGGCGGCACGCGCGAGAACGTGGACGACATTCCCGCTCTTGAAAATCTGCAAGCCTCCGCTGGCATCAAGGTCTTCATGGGCGCCTCCACCGGCGATCTCCTGGTCGAGGACGAGCCGTCGCTGGATCGCATCATTGGCCGTATTCGCCGCCGCGCCGCGTTCCATTCCGAGGACGAAGCGCGTTTGCGCGAACGCGCTGGCTTGCGCCGCCAGGGTGATCCCTCCTCGCACCCGGTCTGGCGCGACGAAATCGCGGCCATGATCGCGACCCAGCGCCTGGTCCGGCTGGCCGAGGCCCACCGCAAGCGCATCCATGTGCTGCATGTGTCTACCGCGGAAGAAATCGCGTTTCTGGGACTTCACAAGGAGTGGGCGAGCGTCGAAGTGACACCGCATCATCTGACTCTCGTGGCGCCGGACTGTTACGAGCGCCTCGGCACATTCGCGCAGATGAACCCGCCCGTGCGCGATGAACGCCACCGCCAGGCCATCTGGGCTGGCATTGCCTCGGGCGTGGTCGATGTCCTGGGCTCGGACCATGCGCCGCACACGCGCGAGGAGAAGGAACACCCCTATCCCGAAAGTCATTCCGGCATGACCGGCGTGCAGACCCTGGTGCCGGTCATGCTCAATCACGTCAATGCCGGTCACCTGTCGCTGACCCGTTTGGTAGACCTGACGAGCCACGGTCCGGCACGCCTGTTCGGTATCCGCGGCAAGGGCCGCCTCGCCGTTGGCTATGACGCCGATCTGACCATCGTCGATATGAAGCGCACGGAGACCATCACTCACAACTGGATTCAGTCGCGCAGCCGCTGGACCCCCTACGACGGCATGCAGGTCAAAGGCTGGCCGGTCGGCACATTCGTGCGCGGGCGCTGCGTGGCGTGGAACGGAGACATCCTCGGGCCCGCCGATGGCGAACCCGTCCGCTTCCTGGAAACGTAGCCGGTTGGGCGGTTATTGTCGCCGGAAACGCGCCTGCTCCCTGTTGGCGTCCGCGCGAAGCGGCGGCGGCAACGCACGCGCAACGTCGGCCGGAAGCCGCTCGACAACTGTCACGGCCCCTCCGACCTGCACGCGGCCGGCAAGGTCGATGACGTGCCCATTCAACATCCGGAAGCATCCAGACGAAGCCGCCTGGCCGATGGTCTTGGCATCGTTCGTGCCGTGAATGCGGTACAGCGTATTGCCGAGATAGATCGCCTTGGCTCCGAGGGGATTTCTGAGGCCGCCCGTCATTTTCTCCGGCAGGCTCGGGTCGCGTTCGCGCATTTCCTTGGGCGGATGCCAATCGGGCCATTCGCCGATGCGCGAAATTTTCTCCGTCCCGTTCCACGTGAAGCCCACGCGGCCAACCGAGATCGGATAGCGATAGGCCTCGCTATCGGACTTCACGAGGAAGAGTTGTTTGCCGTGCGTCTCGATGACAATCGAGCCTGGTGCATATTGACTGGGGAACGGCACCAGTTCGGGCGCGATCGGAGCGATGCTGGGCCTTGCCCCGCCATCAACCACCGCTTGGCCCTCTGACCGGCCGCGCCGATCCTCGTCCGGATCGTCCCACGGCGAATTCCACCAGCCGCCCCGGCGCATACGCCGTGGTTCGTCGTCGTCGTCCCAGGAACGCGAGTAGCGATCTTCGTAGTAGCGGCGATAGCGGGGGCCGCTGTCACCCCAACTCCAGGACTGAGCCAGCGCTGTGTCCAAGGGGACAACGATTAACAACATCAACATCAGAATGTTACGCATGGATCTTCCTTCGGCGGTTGTCGGCTATATAGGCACCTATTGGGGCAAAACGAGTATCGGGCCCACATTCAATGAAAATAGTTGACGCCGACCGAAGTTCCGGACGAAGACATTGTCCGTTGGCTGTATACTTGAGGCAGTTATGTTAAGCGGAAGCCCTTGCGAGGCTTCATGGGGGATCGATGTCCGAAGGCGCACTTAACCAAGAGATGGCGCAGGTCGAAAAGGTCGTGTGGACCTATCTCGACGGACTGCATGAAGGCGACGCGAACAAGCTGTCGGCCGCCTTTCACGAAGTCAGCAATCTCTATGCACTTGGCCCCGACGGGGTGACCGACCTTCCGCGCGCAGACTGGCTGAAAATGGTGGCAGGCCGTCCATCACCGAAATCCCAGGCACTCGAGCGGACCGACCGCATCGTATCGATTGACTTCTCGGGTCCCGAAACCGCATGCGTCAAAGTCGAATGCGCCGTCCCGCCGCGCTACTTCACCGACTATCTGACGCTGTTGAAGCTGAAGGACGGCTGGCGCATCGTCTCCAAGACGTTTCGCACAACCGTCCGCACCTGACCGCTTCTCAATTTGTCGTGAGACGTGCTTAGTCGTCGCTGCTTCTCGCCACGCGAGACGACAAACCTTTCAATACGACGACTTGGGTGCCCACGCCGACGCGCCGCGCCAGGTCGACGACATGACCGTTCATCATGCGAAAGCAGCCGGATGAATTGGCGCGCCCGATGCTCTGCGCGCTATTCGTTCCATGAATTCTGTACAGCGAATTGCCCAGATACAGGGCCTTGGCGCCCAGTGGATTACGCACGCCGCCCGTCATCTTCTCGGGCAGGCTCGAGTCGCGCTCGCGCATCTCCTTGGGTGGATGCCAATCGGGCCAGTCGGCCACGCGGGAGATGCGCTCCCTGCCGGTCCACGAGAAACCCTCGCGTCCAACCGAAATCGGATAGCGGAGTGCCGTTGATTTCGACTGGACCAGATAGAGCCGGCGATTCGAGGAGTCGATGACGATCGTGCCGGGCGCGTAGTTGCCCGCGAACGCAACGCGCTCGGGCGACGTCGCCGAAATCGATGGACGCCCGCCTCCGTCGAGGAGCTTGGGGCCCGGCGCGCCACGCCCGCGCGGTTCGGCAGCGAACGGGCTGGGGCTGTTCTGTGGCTCCTCGAAGCGCTGGGGTGCGCTGCCGCCACGATCGTACATGCTCGGCTGATGCCAGGGAACCCAGCTCTGCGCTGCCGCTGGCTGGAGGGTTGGCAATAGCAGCCCCGCGGCGAGAAAAACCCGCTTCATCGTCTCGTCCTCTTGCAATTGGATGGCCTGAAACACCGGTATAAGGGTTAACGCCTCGCGGCCAGTCTTCCCTGTCAACAAGGTTACCGCGGAAAGGCCGGATGGCAATTCACGTTGTTGCCACAACCGCTGCCTGGTTACCAGCTTGGCATCGGCGCCTTATCGGTTCATTTATGAGAGCGTCGCTCAGACAAATCTTGGCGGACGTGGGG
>JBKKCB010000168.1:0-33132 GCA_046713545.1 Hyphomicrobiaceae bacterium
GGCTTCAGGTCAACGCGGAGAAGAGCTCCGTGCGCCGACCGCACCAGGTGCACTTCCTGGCTACCGCGATCGAGCGACAGTCAAACGGCCTGCCGCGCGTTGGATTGGCCGAGCGAGGCGCGCGCAAATCCACGCTAGGCCGGCAAGTTGAGTTCGCCCAGTTGCGTCGCGCTTTCGTCGGCTGCCTCTGTAGCCAACACGCTCCGTGCCCGTCCTGAATCAAATTTGGAGGTTTATTGTCGGGCGCTGCAACTCGCGTGACCCAAAAGACTCAATCGCGAAAATTCGCGCTCTCGATTTTGGTCCGCTGACGTGCCGCTGCATTTTTCTGCGGACCAACAAATCGGCAAAATGGGACGTAACTAATTGAAATTATTGGTCGGGGCAGAGGGATTCGAACCCCCGGCCCCCTGCTCCCAAAGCAGGTGCTCTACCAGGCTGAGCTATGCCCCGACATGTGCCGCAAGTTGAGCTTGCGAGGGGCGTTATAGCAGCGCCTGCGGGAATATTCCAAGCAGATGGTCCGGGAGACATGCAATGACGCGGACCAGCGGCTTATTTCGCGCCTGATCCCGCGTAGCGATCGTTGGCCAACGGCTGACTCTCGCAGCGGGAAAGGCGCTCGAGCAGCACCGCAATGCGACGGGGGATTCCTTCAGCCGGAATGTCGGCCATTCGTTGGCGCAGCGCGTTGCCAAGCTGCTTGAGTGTCGGGTCGAGTTTCATCCGCATGATCCTCGGCATGGGAGGGAGATGATTTAAAGTCTTAACGCCTTGGGAATCCCACCCGTTCCGGGAACACCTGCGAAACTCTCAAGAGGGGGCTCGCGCAACACAGAGCGGCAAACAATGTCGCTGTCGGCTCCGCTCACTTGCCGAATAGCGGATGGCGTACCCGATCGCCCGGTTTCAGGCCGAGCCGGGCCGCCGAGCCTGCCTTCAACTCGAGCACGGCGGCGACGCTCCCGCGCGAGGCAATGACGCGTTCCGAGAAGGGTTCCGTGTTCGCCTCGATGCGATGGATGATGCCATCGGCGCGAATGAAGATCATGTCGAGGGAGATGTAGGTATTGCGCATCCACATGGTTGCCTCCTGAGGAGGCGTGTAAGGAAACAGCATGCCAGCGTCGTCAGCGAGGCTGGTCCGGAACATGAGGCCCATGGCCTTCTCTTCCGGCGTTGATGTGATTTCGACCTGGATGATATGCTCAGCCGCGCCCGTTACGAGCGCCAGTGTTTCACGGCGCATCTTCGCGTCAACGGTGGGTGATCCGGCGGCCAGCATGCAGCCCAGCATGACGCAAAACAGGGCTGCGCCAAGCGCAACCCTGTCACATGTTCGTCTGAAGGGTGGGATTTGCGCCTCAATGTGAGGACGGCCGGCCCATGGGAATGCCATCTGGCCGGAGTTCCGCGGCCATGCAACCTTTCGAACCCATGCCCCAGCGGACCTGAACGATCTGTCCGGGGCGCAGCTCCGTAAAGCCAAAGCGGCGAAGGCTCTCCATGTGGACAAAGATGTCAGGCGTACCCTCTCCACGCGTGAGAAATCCGAAGCCGCGAACCCGGTTGAACCACTTCACCATCGCGCGTTCCCAATCGCTTTCAGGTTGCACGATGACGTGCGTCCGCTGCGGCAACTGAGAGGGATGGATGGCAGTGCTTTCGTCCATGCTCAGGATGCGAAAAGCCTGCATGCCCTTGTCGCGTTTGAGCACTTCGCAGTGCACCCTAGCACCTTCATAGGCCGTCTGATAGCCTCCGGCCCGCAGGCAGGTGACATGCAGAAGGATGTCAGTCAGTCCGTTGTCCGGGATAATGAACCCGTAGCCCTTTGAAGCATCGAACCACTTGATCGTACCCGCGATCTCGACAACTTCGAGATCATTCCCCTCCTTCGCAGATCTTTGCCCGACTTGCGGCAATGCCGAATCAGGATGATCCAAAGGTAATTTAGGAGAGTCCCCCATAAGCAACCCCGCTCTACTGTGTTTACCTGATATCATCTCGAAATTTGCTTTCGAACGATTTGCCCTCTCGTCGAAAACGACATCCAGATGACGTTGGTAGATAGCCATCATTAACCAACAAAATCTAGTGCCTTTTTGGATTTCCAACCGTCATCATTTTACGCAGATGCACCATGTGAATTGAATTCAGATGATCTAGAACACTGAAAAAAGGACGCTTTTTGCCGGTGCCGTAATTTAGCGAAAAAAGGCATTCGGTGACACCAAACGGCCACGGTGCGCTTCGAGCCCCTTATTATGACGAATAAATCCCAGCAGTTGGCGCGGGTTGATTCGTTTTCCCCGCGATACACAGGATTTCACGAATTCGCAGCAAATCCCCGGGGGCAGTGCGGGCGCGAGGGGCGTTGCCTTGGGGCGCTTAATGCCCCGATACTGCCGCGAGCAAACGTGCCAACCGGGAGAGGCCGATGAAGTATCTGCACACGATGGTCCGGGTCACCGATGTCGACCAGAGCCTGGATTTCTACTGCACCAAGCTCGGCATGACGGAGATTCGCCGCATCACCAACGAGGCCGGCCGGTTCACCCTCATTTTCCTGGCCGGGCCGGACGACGAGGCGCGCGGCAAGGCGGAGAAAAGCCCGCTGCTCGAATTGACATACAACTGGGATCCGGAAGTGTACGGCGAGGGACGCAACTTCGGTCATCTCGCCTACGAGGTCGATGACATCTACGCCACATGCGACCGGCTCATGAAAGCTGGGGTCACGATCAACCGGCCCCCCCGCGACGGCCGCATGGCATTCATTCGGTCACCCGACAATATCTCCTTTGAGCTGCTGCAGAAGGGTGAGTCCAAGCCGAAGCAGGAGCCGTGGGCTTCGATGCCCAATACGGGCAAATGGTAGCTCCAAGCCCGGCCGCGCCCGTCCGTAGTCACATGCCCGCCGTCACATGTAGGTGGCGACGATGTCGACGGAGGACTCGCGGCCGACCTTCTCGAAATCCTGCTCGAGCCAGGCTGCGGCTGCGATCCGCCCCTGGTCACGCAGATGGCACAGGAAGTCCCAATCAGGATTGAACTTGCTGGCAACGCTGTGCTGCGCCATTTCCGCGTCGTTGCGGATCGAATGCATCAGCATCTTCGCGTAGCGCGTGCCGTCGAGAGAGCCTTCATCCAGAAGCCGGGTGACGAAGGCAATGGCGCGCATCTCGCGCATCAGTGACGAATTGAAGCTGATCTCGTTCATGCGATCGAAGATGGCAGGGGCGGTCTTGGGAATTTCAGGCCGCGACAGCGGATTGATGTGCACGACGATGACGTCGCGCGATGCACCCTTGTAGATCAGCGGGAAGATGGCCGGATTGCCCATGAAGCCACCGTCCCAGTAGGCTTCGCCGTCGATCTCCACGGCCTTGAAGATGTAGGGCAGGCAAGCCGATGCGAGCACGGCGTCGGAGGTGATCTCGTGATTTTCGAACACGCGGATCTTGCCGCTGCGCACATTGGTGGCGCAGAGGAACAACCGTGTTGCGTTGGGGCATTGCCGCAGCCGGTCGAAATCAACGAGCCGGGCCAGCAGATCCTTGAGCGGATTGAAATCGAAAGGATTGAGGGCATAGGGCGAAAACAATTGCGTCAGGGCCTGGAAGTACATGTAGGCCGGTGAAAAGTCGTTGTGGATATGGTTCAGCGCCAGCCATTGATCGAAGGGAGATGTCCGCATGGGGCTCCACAGCGCTGCTGCAGAACTCACCTCTCTCCACAGCTCGGCCAGTTTGGCGCGGGCGCCGGCAGGTCCGCCCAGTGACGTCCCGTAGGCCATCGCCACGGCATTGATGGCGCCGGCACTGGTGGCGCTGACGGCATCTATGGCCAACCGGTCATCTTCCAGCAACCGGTCAAGGACACCCCAGCCGAAAGCGCCGTGCGCCCCGCCGCCCTGCAGAGCGAGGTTCACGGGCTTGCGATTGCCCCGGGCGGCGAGCTGCTCAGGCGTGCATGCGCTGCCGGCGCTGGGTCCAGGCGTCGTCATTCGGCCGTCCAGCCGCCGTCGATGGACAGTGCGGCGCCCGTGATCGAGGTCGCGCCGCGCGAACACAAAAACAGGGCGAGCGCGGCGATCTCGTCAACGCCGACGAACTTGTGCGTGGGCTGGGCGTGAAGAATGACCGTTTTGATGACGTCCTCCTCGCTGATGCCGCGGGCTTGCGCGGTTTCAGGAATTTGTTTTTGTACCAGCGGCGTCAAAACGTAGCCAGGACAGATGGCGTTAACGGTGATGCCGTTCTCGGCCGTTTCGAGGGCCGCCGTCTTGGTCAGGCCGACGATGCCGTGTTTTGCCGCGACATAAGCCGATTTGAACGGCGAGGCCACAAGGCCATGCGCCGACGCAATGTTGATGATGCGTCCCCAGCCGCGTGCCTTCATGCCCGGGATCGCGGCGCTGGTGGTGTGAAAGGCCGCCGACAGATTGATGGCGATGATCTGGTCCCATTTCTCCGGCGGAAATGTTTCGATGGCTTCGACGTGCTGGATGCCGGCATTGTTGACAAGGATGTCCACGCTGCCGAACGTTTTGCCGGCCGTCTCCACCATTGCCCGGATCTCGCCGGGCTTGGACATATCGGCCGGCGAATAGATCGCCTCGACGCCATGCGTGCTGGCGAGCCCGGACCGGATCTTTTCGATCTCGGCGGCATTGCCAAAGCCGTTGAGGACGACATTGGCACCGGCTGCGGCATAAGCTTCCGCGATGCCAAGTCCGATGCCGCTGGTCGACCCCGTCACAAGCGCGCACCTGTCCCGAAGGGTACGTGAGGCGGGGCCGCTGCGATTGTCGTCTGGGGATGTGTCTTGCATGGCGATCTCCACGATGGGCTTCATCTGCAAATTGTGTAGGCCGCAAGCCTGACTGCGACCCCACGGAGAGGACATGGCGTGGGCGCATCGGATGCGCTATGCGCCGGCCGAACGTCGGGTATGCCCGGGTGGTGTGCAACGCCAAAAACCGGGCACCTGCGAGCTGGGACGTCGTCACATCTTTGGCATTGCAGCATTTGCACACCGCGTTTGACGCCGGCGGCTGCGCCAAAGAGTGGCGGTGGACGGCATGGGTTCGGCGTTGACCATGGGCTGCTAAGGGGATTGTAATCCGCCTGGCGATCGCCCCGGTCGCAGCATTTGTGAGAGGCACCCGGTCCATGGCCATCATCAATCGCGTTGCCAGCATGAAGGATGAAATTGCAGCCTGGCGACGGGACATCCATGAAAACCCCGAGCTGCTGTATGACGTGCATCGGACCGCGGGCATCGTGCAAGAGAAGCTGAAGGCCTTCGGCTGCGACGAAGTCGTGCCGGGGATCGGCAGGACAGGCGTTGTCGGAGTGATCAAAGGGCGCAAGGCGGCGTCCGGTCGGGTCATCGGCCTGCGCGCCGACATGGATGCGCTGCCGATCCAGGAGATCACGGGACTGCCGTATGCCTCAAAGACGCCGGGCAAGATGCACGCGTGCGGTCACGACGGACACACGGCCATGCTGCTCGGTGCGGCCAAGTACCTGTGCGAGACGCGCAACTTCGACGGCACCGCGGTTGTCATCTTCCAGCCCGCCGAGGAGGGCGGTGCGGGCGGCAAGGCCATGGTCGAAGACGGCATGATGGATCGCTGGGGCGTGCAGGAAGTCTATGGCATGCACAACAATCCGGGCATGCCGGTCGACACGTTTGCCATCCGCGCGGGGCCGATGCTGGCCGCGTCCGACCGGTTCGACATTCTGATCGAGGGACTTGGTGCGCATGCGGCCAAGCCGCATCTGGGCAATGATCCGGTCGCGATCGGCTGCCAGCTGCATCAGGCGCTGCAATCGATCGTTGCGCGCAACGTCAATCCGGTGGACTCCGCCGTCGTCTCGCTGACGATGTTTCATGCCGGCGACGCCATGAACGTCATCCCGCAGACCGCGAAACTGTGTGGCACCGTGCGCACGCTCACCGCGCCGGTGCGCGACCTCGTCGAGAGACGCATGCATGAAATCTGCGAGGGCTTGGCACGGATGCACAACGCCAAGGTCGAGCTCAAGTATGCCCGCGGCTACCCGGTGACGGTGAACCATGAGGCGCAGACGCATTTTGCGGCGAAGGTTGCGCGCGCGGTCGTGGGCGAGCGCAACGTCGACGACAATGCGCTGCCGGTTCTGGGCGGAGAGGATTTCTCATACATGCTGGAAGCGCGGCCGGGCGCCTTCATCTTCATCGGCAACGGCAACACGGCGGGCGTGCATCACCCGGCCTACGACTTCAATGACGACGCCATACCGGTCGGATGCTCCTACTGGGCGCGCCTCGTCGAAACCTCGATGCCCGCGAGCTAACTTGCCGCCTTCAGGCGCGCGAAGCCGGCATCGAGATCCTCTTTGAGGTCGGCAACGTCCTCGAGGCCGATGTGGATGCGCACGGTCGGCCCCGCGGTCTCCCATTTGGTGGCGGTGCGGTAGGGCGTTGCGTTGAAGGGCAGGACGAGGCTTTCGAACCCGCCCCACGACGCGCCCATGCCGAAGAGCTGCAGACCGTCGAGCATGGCGGCGACTGCTTTTTTGGGGACGGGCTTCAATTCGAAGGCGAACAGGCCCGAAGCGCCCAGGAAGTCGCGCTTCCACAGCGCGTGCCCCGGATCGCTCTCGAGTGCGGGATGCAGCACGCGCGAGACCTCGGGCCGCTGTTGGAGCCAGCGGGCGATCTCGAGGCCCGACCGCCAGTGGCGCTCGAGCCGGACCTCTATGGTGCGGATCCCGCGCAGGCCGAGATAGACTTCCTCGGTGCCGGCGCAGATGCCGATGTTCTGTGTTTCATCGAGCATGATCGGCGCGGCGCGCGCGTTGCCGGTGATGGCGCCGAGCATCGCATCGGCGTGACCGACGATATATTTGGTGGCCGCCTGGATCGAGACGTCGACGCCATGCTCGAAGGGTTTGAAGTAGAGCGGACTAGCCCAGGTGTTATCCATCAGCACCCAGGCGCCCTTGGCCTTGGCGGCTGCGGCGATGGCCGGAATGTCCTGTATCTCGAAGGTTTGCGAGCCGGGTGACTCGGTGAACACCACGGTCGTGTTCGGCTTCATCAGCTTGGCGATGTCCGCGCCGATGAGGGGGTCGTAGAACGTGGTTTCGACGCCGAAGCGCTTCAGGATGCCGTTGCACATCTTGCGCGTGGGTTGATAGACGGTGTCTGCGACCAGGATGTGATCGCCAGCCTTGGTGAAGGCCAGCAGTGCCGCGGCAACGGCGGCTGCACCCGATGGCGTCAGCCAGGTCCGTTCACCGCCTTCCAGCGTGCAGATGGCTTCCTCGAGCGCATCCGTCGTGGGTGTGCCGCGCCGGCCATAGACGTAGCGCTGCTCGCGCTTCTCGAAAGCCTCGAGCGATTTGAAGAGCACGGTCGACCCGCGATAGACGGGCGGATTGACGAAGCCGTGGTGGGCGAAGGGGTCGCGGCCCGAGTGGACGATATTGGTGGAGGTGCGGCGCTTCTTCTTCGGCCCGTCGCCCGGCTGTCCCATGCATCGTCTCCTGGCTGCTCAATCGGCCGTCGTGGCGCAATCATGCGCAAAGGTCAAGTGCAGAGCCGGAATGGCGGCTGGCGGAGCAATTGTGCTGGGCGCCGGCCGAGGGAGCGGCAAGGCCGCGCTATTGCATCACGACTTCGATCTGGACCGGCTCGCCGCCTTGTATGCTGAAGGAGCGGCGGAAACTGCGGCCGCCCTGCCTGGCATTGACGACGTAGGCACCCGGCCCCAGGACATGCGTGGGCAAGGCGCCGACGCTTTCCTTGATGAGATCGCCTTGCGTGTTGACGACATTCCATTGCGTGTCGGCCTGCGCCTCGCCCCCGGCGCGGGTGACGAGCTTGAAGGTGACCTTGGCGCCGGGATGCGTGATCATCGCCTCGGTGAGCTTGCCGGGTTCGACCGTCACGTCCGCGCGGACGACGGCGTTGGCATCGCCGTATGTGCTCACGAGGTGATAGATGCCGGCATTCAGCCGCACGATCAGTCCGAGACGCCCGTTGCCCACGATCCTGCTGCGATTGCCGAGCTGGTCGGACTCGCCACTGTAGATCTCGTAGCTGACGGCGCGGTCGGGCGGCGCCTCACCCGTCGCGAGCAGCGCCTTCACGCGCAAGCCTCCGGCGTTGAGAACGAAGCGTTCCTGCAGGGCTGCACCGCCTTCGACCTTGATCTTGCGCGTGAGATGCGCCCGGCCGAATGACGCGTTTACGATATAGTCGCCGGGAGGAAGCTTGATCTGCGGGCTCGCATTTCGCCAGTTGCCGATGGCCTTGGGCTTGGCCTCGGCGGCGCCGGGCTGTTCCTGGAAGATGCGCCAGACGAGCCCCTGATCGATGCGCTGTCCGTCATCGGTGAGGAGGGCGACGAGGGTCAAATCGCCGGTATTGGCTGTCGGCTTGGTGTCCGCGGCCGACCTTGGAACAACGGTCATATTCCTCTGCGGGTCGGCGTCACCGGGTCGAGCGGGTTGCGTTTCGGGCTGCCAGCGCTGAACCTGCTGGGCCAATGCATCACCACTCGCCATGACGGCGCAGACAACGCCGAGAGCGACAAGCGTGCGCGCGGACCGGCGCATGAAATTGTGTCCTCGTTCCTGCATAGGGGTGACGAACCCTGGACCATACGGCGACTCATGCCCCATTCGACAGAGACTCACAGGCATTTGCGGGCAATATCAAGGCACGGCTACTGGCCTTTGAGCTCGATGATGCGATTGTCCCGGGGCCGGACTTCTATCTTTGCGTCGATGCGGCGGTCGCGGTGCTCCGCCTGCACGGAATAGGGTCCGACCTTCAGGATGCCGATGGGCTGCGCTTCATTCGTCAGCCACACGGTCTGTCCGTTTTGGTCCTTGATCTCCCAGAAGACGTCCGAGTGCTGTTGTGCGCCTTGCGGCTCTGCGAGGACCAGGCGCACGACGCCGGCATCATGGTCCATGACGATCTCGTCCCGGGCTCCGGGCTTCAGGTCGATGGTGCGCTCCGCCCGGGCATTCAATGGCCCGAGGCGGCTTTCGATGCGATAGCGGCCGGGGGCAAGATCGAACGTGGCCGTGAGCCTGCTCGCCTGCGCCACTTCGACGGGTTGTGTGTCCAGGCGCAGCACCCGATAGACGGCCACGTCGCCCGAGTCGGGCCGCCCGCCCGCGATCGTGGATGACAGGGAAATCCGTGCCGATCCCGTTACGACGGTCCGGCGCTCAACCTCGCCGGGGCGGATGGCCACGCGTTCGCGGACCTCGGCAGTGCCATGCCGGACAACGACGTGATACGTGCCCGCCGCAAGGGTGAACGATGGGCGGACTGCGGATGATCGGACCAGCTCCCTGCGGCCCTGCGGGGCGTCGGGATCGTCCTCGAGAATCTGGAAGAGTGCGTCCTCGAGGGGCGGACCGTCGCGCGTGGCCGAAGCCTGCAACTCGATCTCGCCGGTCGTCAGCACCATATCCAGCCGGCCGCGTGTGCCGGTGGCGACAATCACCGATTTGTCGACGCGGTACAGCCCGTGCGTGAGGCTGACGACATAGGGGCCGGGCGGCAATGCGATTTCGGTTTGCGGGGCGCGAATGACGATCAGCGGATCGCCAGGCCGGCCCGTCGCTGCTCCGCCCGTGCCGGCCAGGGGCTTGGCAATCGTGAACACCGGAGCCATCCCGGATGTGGCGCCGCGCTGGCTGGTCGCCGCCAGCCGGATCGTGCCGGCGTTCAGGATCATGTCGACCTGCTGGGCTGCGGACGTGTCGACATCGACCGTTTGCCTGGCCGATACGAGGCCCCACTGTGCTTCGACATCGTAGCGTCCGCTGGGCAGGTCGAAGAGGGACAAGGTGATATTCTCGCCCTGATAGAGAACATCGCCGGAGGCATCGCCTGTCCGCGCGATGCGCCAGCGCACCGGAACATCGAGCGCCGCGCCGCCGGGGGCAAGACGGGCGGCCAGGTAAAGGCCGGATTTCATGGGCGGTCGCTGATCTCGCGACACCGGGCGCGGCTTGGGCGCAACCACGCCCGATGACAGGCTGGCGGCCAGGAGTGCGTCGGACAGGGCTTTTGGCAGGTCGCCAGCCGTCCGGGCATCGTACAGTTTTCCGCCGGTTATGCGCGCGACACAGGCCATGCGCTGAGCATCCTCGGGCTTCTGGCCGAGCGACACGACCTGGATCGCGATGTTGGGGTGTGATCTGTTGACCTCGGCCGCCGCAGCGCATGGATCCTGCTGGCAATTGTCCGGATCATCGTGAATGAGGACGATGCCCGCCGCAGCTCCGGCGCCCAAGGCCTGCACGGACTCCTTGATCGCCTGTGCGATCGGGCTGCGGCCCTTCGGGTTTAGCCTCTCGGCTGCGGCAGCGATGCGTCCCGGATCCAATGTCACCGCAGGTTCGAGGATCTCGAAATCGGCGCAGTCGTTGGTGCGGCGGTGGCCAAATGCGGCCAGCCCGACCCGCGTGTCCTTATGCAGACGTGGCAGCGCCTCTCTCAGCGCGGAGCGGGTCAGCACCAGTTTCGACTGCTTGTCGTTGCCGAACTTGGCCCACATGGAGCCCGACGCGTCGAACACGATCATGACGTTGGCCGGATCGGCGGCCGTCGCGCCAACGCTCGTAAAACAGAGCGCAAGGAAGGCCAGCAGGCCCAGGCAGTGGGCCCGCCAAACTTGGAATCGTTCCGGGTATGGCCGCGATGGTGCCGCTGTCATGGCGGCATTGTACAGCAGTCCGATTTGAGTTAGCGAGGGGCTGCAATTACGCGGTCGACAAGGGCAGTAATCATTACGATGGATACTCTCGACCTCCTCAAGACACGCCGATCCGTCAAGGCGGCCATGCTGACGGGCCCCGGGCCGACGCCTGCCGAGCTGGACGGGATTCTCACGTGCGCCAGCCGCGTCCCCGATCACAAGAAGCTCGTACCCTGGCGCTTCATCGTGTTTGAGGGTGATGCCCGGCGGGCTTTCGGAGACGTCCTGGCGCGGACGCTGGAGGCCGAGGACAAGGATCGGCCGTCAGGTGCACGCTTGGAGATTGAGCGAGGCCGCCTGCTGCGCGCCCCGACCGTGGTTTGTGTTGTCTCCCGCGTGGTCCCATCCGTGGGGGCGCCCGAATGGGAGCAAATCCTTTCGTGTGGCGCGGCCGCGCACAATCTGTGCCTTGCGGCCAATGCGACGGGTTTTGGGACCTGCTGGATTACCGAATGGTACTCGTACAGTCCGGGTGTCCGGGCTGCGCTGAAACTGTCCGATAACGAGCGCATCGCCGGCTTCGTGTTCATCGGCACGGCGAAGGAGCGGCAGGCCGATCGCGAGCGCCCGGCCTTGTCAGATATCGTCTCTCGCTGGCATGCTTGAGATGCAACCGACGGAGCGACACCAGTGTTCTACGATTCCATCGAAAACAAGCACGGCCTGAAGCACGATCCCTACAAGGCGCTCATTACGCCGCGTCCGATCGGCTGGATCTCCACCGTCAGCAAGGACGGCGTCGCCAACATTGCGCCCTACAGCTTCTTCAATGCGGTCGGCGAACGGCCGCACTACGTCGTGTTCTCCTCATCGGAAATGAAGGATAGCCTCAGGAATATCGAGGATACAGGCGAGTTCACATGTTCGCTGGCGACATGGGATCTGCGTTTCAAAATGAATACGACGTCGGCGTCCGTGCCGCACGGGGTCGATGAATATCCGATGGCAGGGCTCACCGCCGCGCCATCCCGGCTCGTCAAGCCGCCGCGGGTCAAGGAAAGCCCGGCCGCGTTCGAATGCCGGCATTGGAAGACGATCGAACTGCCGCCGGCGGCGCCCCATCACAAGGCAACCTATTCCGTGGTGTTCGGACTCGTCGTCGGGATCTATATCGACGACAAATTCGTGAAGGACGGCATCGTCGATACGGGCGCCATGCGGCCCATCGCACGGCTCGGATACATGGACTATGCCGTGGTGACGCCCGAGACCATTTTCACGATCAACCGTCCCCAAGTGGATGCGGACGGCCAGATCATTCCTGAATCGGCGGCGGCGGAGTAGTCAGCGGCGCACCCGCCGCAGGTTTGGCCCGGGCCAGCACCTTCTGGGCCAGCTTCAGATGCGGCTGATCCAGCATCTTGCCGTTGAGGCTGGCGACCCCGGCACCCGGATTTTCGGCAAAGGTGCGCACGATCGAGAGGGCATGCTCGATCTCGATCGCGGTCGGCGTGAACATCTCGTTGATGGTGGCAATCTGGTTTGGATGAATAGCCATCTTGCCGGTAAAACCGTCCCGCGCGGCTTCCTCGCACTCACGCCTCAGGCCGGCCTCGTCGCCAAAGTCGACGAACACCGTATCGATCGGCTGAACGTCGGCGGCGGCTGCGGTCAGAAGGCACAAATCCCGCACCAGACGGTAAGGCGAGCTCAGCACCCGGTCGGCCGTGCGGCTGGAGAGCGAACCGACGACGGCCGACAGGTCCTCCGCACCCCAGCTCATGCCTACGGTGCGCGAACTGGCACCGATATAGGTCGAGAGCTGCAGCACAGACACCGGCGTTTCCGTGACGATGGGCAGAATGCGCGCGGGGCGGTCGCGCAGTCCAGCCCGCTCTTCGGCATGACCCAGGGCAATCGACAGGCGGTGAACGTCCTCGCCAGAATTGGGTTTGGGCTGCACGATGCCGTCAGGTGCCGCCGGCATTACGCCCGCAATATCGGCCTCCACATCTGCGCTATCCAGCGGATTGACGCGGACGTAGAGGAGTGGTCGCCCTGGCACGTCGCGCGCCGACTTGATGAATTCGGCGGCGAGCGCGCGTGCCTGCGGCCGACGGTCGGCCGCCACGGAATCTTCGAGATCGAGAATCAAAGCATCGGCGCCCGCCGACAGGGCCTTGCTGAGCTTGCGCTCGCTGTCTGCGGGAACGAACAAAAGCGAGCGCATCGTGTCAGACCTTCTGTCGAGTTTTGCTTTTCGGCTTGGTGCGCATGAAAGCTTGCCTGAGGCACTCGGCGACGAGTTCATCGCGCTGGTTGAAGGCGCGATGCCGGAACACGACGATGCCCGCGTCAGGGCGCGAGGCGCTTCTGCGCTTGGATACGACTTCGGTCGTTGCATGCAGCGTGTCGCCGGCAAAAACCGGCTTGGGAAACTTCACGTCGGTCATGCCGAGATTGCCGATGGTCGTCCCGACCGTCGTATCGGAAACGGACAGGCCGATCATCAGCCCCAGCGTGAAGATGCTGTTGACCAGCGGTTTGCCCCACTCGGTGGCGGCTGCAAAGTCATGGTCGATGTGAAGAGGCTGCGGATTGTGCGTGAGGCAGCAGATCAAGGTATTGTCCATGTCGGTCACGGTACGCCGGATGGCGTGTTCCATCACGCTCCCGACTTCGAATTCCTCGAAATAGCGGCCTTGCATTCGGCACCTGAAGATCTGCATCAGCGACAGTTCGTGTGCGTTGTGCGCTGGCGCGGGCCGGTTGGCAAGATCTCCCAAAAGCGGAGGTCCAACCTTGAGGAACCCGGGATCTCCGATTGCCCTCAATAGCGGAATTGCTCGGACAGGATGCGTTCATCCAGGCTGTGGCCGGGATCGAACATCATGAACAGCTCGACATGCCGGGCTTCGCAGACGCGGACCTTGACGACGGACCGGGTCTCGACGTTGTCGGCCACGGCGCTGACCGGCCGCTTGCCTGCCTCCAGCACGTCGATGCCGATGACAGCCCGGTTGGGAAGCAGAGCGCCTCGCCATCGCCTCGGCCGAAAGGCGCTGATCGGCGTCACGGCCAGCAACGGCGCGTTGATGGGCAGAATGGGTCCGTAGGCGGACAAGTTGTATGCCGTGGACCCGGCCGGCGTCGCAACGAGCACGCCGTCGCAGGCCAGTTCCTCCAGCCGGACTTGGCCGTCGACGGAAATCCGCAGCTTGGCCGCCTGATGTGTTTCCCGGAACAACGACACTTCATTGATGGCGAGGTTTTCATGCTGCTTGCCGTTGGCGTCCTCGGCGAGCATGGACAAAGGATGTATGCGGCTGATCTCGGCACGTTCGAGGCGGGCGATGAGATTGTCCTCGTGATAGTCGTTCATGAGGAACCCGACGGAGCCGCGGTGCATGCCGTAGATCGGGATGCGATCGTGCATGACCCGATGCAGCGTCTGAAGCATCAGGCCGTCGCCGCCCAGAGCGACGACGGCGTCGGCCTTGCGCAAGTCTGCGTTGCCGTACATCGCGATCAGTTTGGCAAGGGCCTCCCGTGCCGGAGGCACGTCGCTTGCGACGAACGCAATCTGCTCGAATTTCTTGTGTTTTTTTGCCATTCTGGCAGTGCGCTCATGACATGCTGGATGCAGGCCCGTGGACCGGCTGCCGGAGGCTCGCCCAAGTGCAGGCAAACAACAAGCTCATTCTGATCTACGCGACGTTCCCGACGCTTCAGGACGCCGAGCGCATTGGTGGGGAACTGGTGGACTGCGGCCTGGCGGCGTGCGTTAACATTATTCCGGGCATGACGTCGATCTACATCTGGAAGGACCAACGCCATAGCGACAGTGAATGCGTGGCGATCATCAAGACCCGCAGCGCACTGGCCGATCCGGTGATGGCGAGGGTGCGCAGTCTTCATCCCTATGACATTCCGGCGCTCGTGGTGCTGCCGATTGAAGGGGGCTCGGGCGATTTTCTGCGCTGGATCGAGGAGCAGACGGCCACGCCGAAGATCTGAAGTGCCGATGCAACAAAACCAGATGCGGAAAGAGGATGCATGCAGACGAAACTCAACGGTGCGCTGGGTGAGGCCCTGAGGTCGGCAACTGTCGTGCCCGTGCTGACCATCGATGATCCCGACGTCGGGGTGGACATTGCGCGCGCGCTGCATCGTGGCGGGCTGAACCTGATCGAGATTACGTTGCGGACGCCGGCCGCAGTCGAGGTCATCCGGCGCATCGCTGCGGATGTGCGTGACGTCAACGTCGGCGCGGGCACGGTGCTCGATCCCGACGATGCCGCCAAGGCCATCGCGGCCGGTGCACGGTTCATCGTAGCGCCGGGCATGACGCCGCGATTGCTGCAGGCGGCGGAGACCTGGCAGGTCCCATTCTTACCGGGCGCCGCAACGGCATCCGAGGCCATGGCCCTCGCGGATCTCGGATATCGCGTGCTGAAATTCTTTCCAGCGGTCCCGGCGGGCGGAGTGGCGTATCTCAAGTCGCTGGCGGCGCCGCTGCCCGGGGTCATGTTCTGCCCGACCGGCGGCATCGACGCCGGAAATGCGGCCGACTTCCTGGCCCTGCCCAATGTTGCCGCCGTCGGCGGGTCGTGGGTGGCTCCGGTCAAGGAGGTGGGGGCAAAGGATTGGCTGGCCGTCAGCGCCTTGGCGCATCAGGCAGCCTCCCTGCGTGTCAAGACGTGAGGATGGCGCAGGTGGCATCCTTTGGGGCAATGGCGCCGCGATGGCGGATGACAACACCGGCAAGGCTGTTGCCGGCGTGCGCCGCGGCATCGATCGGCAGGCCACGCAGGCGCGCTGCCAGATAGGCGGCATTGAAGCTGTCGCCCGCTCCCGTGGTGTCGACCGGTTCGATGGAAACGGCTGGTGCAATGGCCGTCATGGCTCCCGCGCGGCCAGCGATCACACCAGCACCTCCGAGTTTGACGGCTATTTCCCGAATTCCGAGTGCGGACAACCGGGTCGCTGTCGCCTGCGGGTCGGCATCGCCCCACAACTGAGCCTCGTCGTCGAAGGTCGGTAACGCGATATGCGCCAGGGGCCAGAAGCGGCCGATGATATCGCGCGCGTGCTCGGCGCTGGGCCAGCCCCGCGAGCGATAGTTGCCGTCCATGGCGATCAATGCGCCGGCTGTGCGCGCCTGCTGCAAGGCTTCGGCGAAACGTGCCAGCCCCGATGTCGAGTACAGCGACAGCGTGATGGCGGAAAAGTACACCACGCCCGACTGAGTGAGTGCGGCGACAATGTCTTCGGCCTGTGGCAGCTCGAACAGCTCGCGTGCCGGCGCACGGTCGCGCCAGTAGTGGAAGGTGCGCTCGCCACCGGTTGTCTCGATCAAGTACAACCCTGGCATGCGGCCTGGGAGAATCGAGATCAAGTCGGTGCCCACGTTCTCACGCGCGGCAAGCGCGATCACGCCGGCGCTGTAGGGATCATCGCCGAGGGCGGTGGCGTAGCGAACGTCGATGCCGGCACGGGCGAGATAGACGGCGGTATTGAACGTGTCGCCGCCATAGGACAGCCCGAAGCGATGATCGGTGCCGCGCGCAAGCTCCACCATGCACTCGCCGACCGAGACGACCGATGCGCTGCGCAGGTTAAGAGAGTGATCCATGGTCTGGTTCACGCAAGCCGCCCTCATCGGGCATCGAGAGCCTCGATGACCGCGCGCGTCACCTCCGCCGTGGTCGCCTGCCCGCCGAGGTCGCGGGTCAGCGCGCGGCCTTCGCGCGTCACCGTTTCGATGGCACGCATCAGGCGGGCGGCCGCGTCGCGCTCTCCCAGATGCTCGAGCATCAGCACGGCCGACCAGAAGGCGCCGAGCGGATTGGCGATGCCGCGGCCCATGATGTCGAAGGCCGATCCGTGGATGGGTTCGAACATCGAGGGATAGGCGCGCTCGGGATTGAGGTTGCCGGTCGGCGCGATGCCGAGGCCGCCGGCCAGCGCCGCGGCAAGGTCGGACAGAATGTCGGCGTGGAGGTTGGTGGCGACAACGGTGTCGATGCTGGCCGGATCGGTCACGAAGCGCGCGGCCATCGCGTCGACCAGCATCCGGTCGGTCTTCACATCGGGGTAGCCGGCCTTGACCTCCTCGAAAACCTCGTCCCAAAGAACCATGGCGTGGCGCTGGGCATTGGACTTGGTGACGAAGGTGAGTTTCTTGCGCGGCCGGCTGCGCGCCTGCTCCAGGGCAAAGGTCAGGATGCGACGGGCGCCTTCGCGCGTGATGATGGACACATCCAGGCCGACATCGAGCGGCAGTCCCTGATGCACCCGTCCGCCGGCGCCGGAGTATTCGCCCTCGGAATTTTCGCGCACGATCAGCCAGTCGATATCCTTGGCTGCGACGCCGGCCAGCGGCGATGTCAGTCCCGGCAGAACGCGCGTCGGGCGGATGTTGGCGTACTGGTCGAAGCCCTGGCAGATGGCGAGGCGAAGCTGCCACAAGCTGATGTGGTCCGGCACCCGCGGATCGCCGGCCGAGCCGAAATAGATGGCATCGAAGCCTTTCAGATCTTCGGTCGCGCCCTCAGGCATCATGCGGCCGTGCGCCATATAGTGGTCGCTGCCCCAAGGGAAGCTCGTGAAGGAGAGTTCGAGCCCGCCGGCGCGTTGCGCCAGGGCGTTCAGCACCTCCTCGCCGGCCGCAATGACTTCCTTGCCGATGCCGTCACCGGAAATCGCCGCAATGCGATGCCTGCCCATAATGCTGATCCTTGCCCGCCTGTGTTGGTGGCACAGGCTGCATGAAATTCAGCGAAGCGCAATGGTCCCGCGGCCGAACCCGGCTCGGGCATCTGTCCGCAAAGCACAACAAGGAGATCAGGGCGCGCTACGCATCACGGTGGAGAACACCTCCCGGGTCGAACCGCGTTGCGCATAGCCGCCTGGCCGCGATGGCCGGGGTGGTTGAACGCGAGCAGAACCGGCATGCGCACGTGAATCGGTTTGAGCATTGGCACTGTCTGAGGGAGAGGAGCGTGGGACCACGCCATCTCCGAGCCGCTCTGAATCCAAGCCGATCCGGTCAGACGAATCCGTGCGAGACGGCAGCGGGACCTCCTGTCCGGCGACAGTCGCACCCACGCCCATACGGCCAGCTATCGGTGCCTGCGCTGATTGAAGCGTCGACGCTGCCGGGAGCGTCGCCTTAGACGATGCGATGGGGCCCCGCGAACTGTTGAGCTGCTGGGCGACGATCGCTCGCGGCAGACAGCGCCCGCCGTCCGCGACGACCTGACCGGCGGGGCAGCCCTTGCCGCACGCCTGTCCTTTTTGACTCTGCAGCAGCGTCAGCAGAACGTAGTCGGGCTGTTCCAGGGGCAGAGACGCATTCACCCTCTGAGTGAATGTCTGCATGGCATGCTTGGTCCCGCTGTTCCACGAGCCGTGCACTTCGCCGTCATAGCAACCGGCGCGCTTGAGTTCGTACTGGATATCCCGCACCAACTGTTCGCGGGTCTCGGCATCGCCAGGCTGTGTGGAAGAGATGCGCTTGGCTGTTGCATCGGCCATGCGCGGGCGCACCGCTGCCTCTTCCTTGGAGACGGCTTTTGGTGGGGTCGCGCGGGGTACGTCGAGCTTGGGCGAGATTTCCGACGGCGTGATATCCCGCAACCCGCGGCTCTCTCCGGAGGCCAGAAGCGGTTGCTTTGAGGAGTAGGTGCGGGCTCCCGTGTCCTGCCGGGTTTCCTGCGCCGCCGTGGCGCTGGACACATTGACGGCAGACACAGGCTGTTCAGGACGGGGCCAGAAAAATGCGGCCGCCGAGACGCCGACAAGAACTAACGCAATGGCCCGTATACTCATATGCAACTCCAAACGCGCTGGGTCGACAGTCACCACAACACCAATTGATCCCTTGAATAGAGACGCGCGGGTGCCATGGTAGGTTTCGACCGGGCCGAAAATTTTTATAGCACGCGCGCTGGCCGGCGGGTGTGCCTGCGCGCTCACAGTTCTGTTAGATTGCGATCCTGCTGAATGGCGCGAGAGGATGCCCGATCGCAAACCACTTCAAATTGTAGGTATGGCGCGAGCGGCATCTACCTATTGTGGATAACCCCGCCGCCCTGTGGATAAACAGTGGATACAACAGCGGGCGCCGTTGCTCAGCAGGGCGGAGGTGAGTGTTGCGCCGCAACCGCACCTTTTAGGCCACATCACCCGAAGCCCATGAAAACTCTTAGCGAATCTTTAAAATCACTGTAACCCCGAAAGCAGGGGGAAGTTTGTTCGTACTTCGTCGCGTGTGCGCCTGGCTCCGAGTAGCTTTTCCACAGGTCTCATCCTAGCGGCGATGAGTGATGTGGATAACTTGCTCCCAGCCAGCCAACTGAGGACCTAGCGCGTCTCTGAGCCAGCGCTCACTGGCAGGAGATTTCGCAAGCACCCAGGGCATCCCTCCAGCGTGAGTAGAACGACCGCGTGCGATCGCGCACGCCGGTCCACGAACAGGGGGCAATTGATGATGAAACACGTGCTTGGCGCCCTAGGCGTCATTGCCGCCAGCATACTGCTTGCAGTATCGGCGGCGATGAACTGGCGCTTTGGGTTCAGTCTCGGCAAAACCGAGATGGACGGGCAGATCTACGGCGCCGCAAGCGCCGCAGCCGACTGCTTCAAAGCGCTCGTTCCGTTCTTTTTCTTCGCCGCTATCCGAAACAAGATGTGGTCGCAGGCTGCCGCTTCCGCGGTGGTCTGGGTCGTCGTCACGGCATATTCGCTGACGTCGGCGCTGGGTCACGCCGCGCTCAACCGGCTCGATACGTCGGGCCACCGCGCGGTCGAGGCTGCCACCTACAAGGACCTTCGGTCCGATCTGAAACGCGCCGAGGATCAGGCGAGCTGGATTCCCCAGCACCGTCCGGCCATGGCCGTGCAGAGCGAGATCGATGGCGTCAAGAACCAGCGGGCGTGGACGACGACCAGCAGTTGCACGGCCGTCACCGGCAAGTTCGCTCGCGACTTCTGTCAGAAGTACCATGCGCTCAACGCCGAGCTGGCTTCGGCGAAGCAGGCGGGGGAACTCGGCCATCGCATCGCCAGCATCAAGGTCGAGCTGGCCAAGTCCGAGGGCGCAAGCGTGATGTCGGAGGCAGATCCTCAGGCGGCCGTCTTGGCCAAGCTGAGCGGGCTGCTGTTCCCGAACATCAAGGTCGAGGATGTCCAGACGGCTCTCACGATCTTCGTGGCGCTGTTGCTGGAAGTCGGGTCGGCGTTCGGCATGTACGTGGCCTTCGCCTACTGGAACCTGCATGATCGACGGACGGTGCCGGCTGTGCAAGCAGCAGCGCCGCTGGTCGTGGCCGCAGTCCAGTCCGCACCGGCGCTCATCGTCGAGCCGAAGAAGCCGCAGGCCGGAGCCAACGACAACAGATCGCTGCCGGCTCAGGCACCCAAGATGCTGGTGCCCGAGAATGACGTGGAGCGTTTCTACAAGGAGAGAATTGAGACGGCCGACGCCGGATCAAGCCTGACAGCCAGTGCGCTGTACGAGGACTACTGCACGTGGTGTGAGGAAAACCAGAAAGAGCCCCTCGCATTGCCGAGGTTTGGACGTGAGTTCGGTGAGCTTGGAATTCAGAAGGTGAGAATAGCAGGCAGAACACGCTACACGGGCATCACACTCAGATCGGGACAGGTACACGAGGAGGATAAGAAATTGCCGGCCACGCGGGAAAAAGCTGCAGCTTAGATCCAAAAAAATTGACTGAAGAGAGGGCCGCGAAAGCGGCCTTCATCTTTTCAGGGGCGGCCTTGGGCCGCCCTTATTGCGTTTGGAGCCTGGCTGCGGCGCGGTCGACCGCGTTGCGCCGCTCGGCCTGACGCGTGGCGGCCCCGGCGCGTGCTTTCTCGACAATGGCGGGGCCGGCGCCGTCGGGTGAGCCTGCTGCGAACGGCGGCTGCGGGTCGTACTCGATGCCGAGCTGGATGGCTTTGGCGAGGTCTTCTCCAAACGCGTCGGCGGCAACCGTCAGGGCGAAATCGATGCCGGCCGTCACGCCGCCGCCCGTGATGACGTTGCCGTCGACGACGACGCGCTCCGCAACCGGCATGGCGCCGAAGGCCTTCAGCATGTCGCGGCTCATCCAATGCGTGGCCGCACGCTTGCCCTTGAGCAGGCCCGCGGCGCCGAGCACCAGCGCGCCTGTGCACACCGAAGTCACGTAGCGGGCGCCCTCGGCTTGCCGGCGCAGGAAGGCGAGGGTCTCTTCGTCGTTGAGCAGGGCATTCATGCCGGGGCCGCCCGGCACGCACACGAGGTCGAGCTGCGGGCAGCCGGCAAAGGTGATGGTCGGAATGATTTTCATGCCGCCGTTGGCCGTGACGGGGTCCAGCGTTTTCCAGACGAGATGTACCTCGGCCCCGGGAAATTTCGTGAAGACCTCGTAGGGCCCGGTCATGTCGAGCTGCGTGATGTCGGGAAACAGCAGAAGGCCGATGCGAAAGGACATGCTACACACCTCTTGATCGCGTGGGGGCCTGGGGTCACAGTAGCCCGCTTTTTGGGCAACGGCGAGGGACCACGTCTATGGCGGCAGTGCTCGACATCATCCGGCGGGAGACACAGGTTCTCGTGTTCGATCTCTACGGCACCGTGGTGGACATGCAGTCGGGGCTGACGGACGCGGTGACGCCGTTCCTGGCGAAAAAGGGCTGGACCGGCAACGCGTCGAGCTTCGTGACGTGGTGGCGGCGCACGCACTTCGAGGACAGCATGATCGATGCGCTGCTGGACCGCGGCCACACGCCGTACCGGCAGGTGGGCCACCGGGCGGTGTCCCAGGTGATGGACCGCTGCCGCATCGAGCACACGCAGAAGGAGGTGGAGTGGCTGGTTTCGCAGATCGAGAGGCTCAAGCCGTTCCCCGACGTGATCGCGGCGCTGGGCCGCCTGCACACGCGCTACAAGCTGGTCATCCTGTCGAACGGCGACCGCGACATGCTGGAGGCGGCCCGGCCGCACATCGGCTTTCCGTTCGACCGCATCATCTCGGTGCAGGAGGCCGGGTACTTCAAGCCGCACTTCGAGACCTATGCGACGGCCGAGGCGATCATCACGGCTGAGTGGCCGAACATCGAGCGGTCCGGCTGCCTGTTTGTCGCCAATCACGCGTTCGACTGCATCGGGGCCAAGTCGCACGGCTTCCGCACGGCCTTCATCGATCGCCGCAAGCGGCCGTTCGGGCAGACACCGCTGCAGCCGGATCTCAGCCTGACCGACTTCAAGGCTCTTGCCGACGCTCTGGTCCCGTGATCGGTACGACGCACGTTTGCTAACGAGGAAAATCCGACATGGCCCAGTTGCCGCCTGCCGCACCCGGAATGGCTTTCGCCGACATCGATACCCCAGCACTCGTCATCGATCTTGATGCCTTCGAGCGCAACCTGAAGCGCATGGCCGATGCGGTCGCCAAGGCCGGCGTGCGGCTGCGCCCGCATGCCAAGACGCACAAGTCGCCGGTCATCGGGCTGAAGCAGATGGCGCTGGGGGCGGTCGGCATGTGCTGCCAGAAGGTGTCGGAAGCCGAAGCGATGGTGCTTGGCGGCGTGCCCGATGTGTACGTGTCCAATGAGGTGGTGGGGCAGCGCAAGCTCGACCGGCTGGCCGGGCTGGCGCGACAGGCGCGTGTCATGGTGGCGGTCGACAACGAGGCCGCGGTGTCGGCACTGGGGGCGACGGCGGCGCGTCACGGCGTCGAATTGCGGGTGCTGGTGGAGATCAATGTGGGCGCCAATCGCTGCGGCGTCGAGCCGGGTGAGCCCGCCGTCCGATTGGCCGAGGCCGTCGCCCGGGAAAAGAATCTGAAGTTTGCGGGGCTGCAGGCCTACCAGGGCCGCGCGCAGCATCTGCGTACGATCGAGGAGCGTAAAGCCGCGATCGCCGATGCCGTCGAGCGCACGGGCCGCACGGTGGATCTGCTGAAGCGGGCGGGCCTGTCGTGCGAGGTGGTGGGGGGAGCCGGCACCGGCACGTACGAGATGGAGGCCGCAAGCGGCGTTTACAACGAGCTGCAGGCCGGATCGTATATCTTCATGGATGCCGACTACGCGCGCAACAAGAAGGCCGACGGCAGCCGGTTCGACACGTTCGATCACGCGCTGTTCGTGCTGGCCTCGGTGATGAGCACGCCGATCCCGGAACGGGCCGTGATCGATGCGGGCTTGAAGGCCTTTTCGTTCGATGCCGGCGTTCCCGAGGTGCGGGGCCTCGCCGGAGCCATCTACGAGCGCCCGTCCGACGAGCACGGCAACCTGAATCTGACGGCGTGCAACGAGCGCGCTTGGCTCGGCGACAGGATCCTGCTGGTTCCCGGCCATTGCGACCCGACCGTCAACCTGCACGACTGGTACATCGGCGTGCGCGGCCTGGGCACCGCTGATGCCAGGGTGGAGTCCGTCTGGCCGGTGGCCGCGCGCGGCGCTCTGTTCTGACAACGTTCCGATGTAAACACGTTCAATCGACGCTCCGCCATTGTAGCGTCACGCCGTGCCCCCATATGTGCGGCGATGCTGAATCCGTGGGAGGACCGACATGACACCCGAAGAACGTGATCTGATTGGCGGCCTGTTCGAGCGCATGCGCGGGATGGGTTCCATCGACAAGGACCGCGAGGCCGAAGACTTCATTGCCCGGTCCGTCCGGCAGACGCCGGATGCTGCCTATATGCTGGTGCAATCCGTGCTCGTTCAGGACAATGCCCTGCAGCTGGCCGGCGAGCGCATCGAGGATCTCGAGGACCGCGTGCGTGAGCTCGAGAAGGGTCAACCCAAGGCGGCGGCCGCAGGCGGGGGAAGTTTCCTCGGTGGACTGTTTGGCGGGCGGGGGCAGCAAGAGGACCGCAGCGGCAGCGTGCCGGTGATTGGGTCGCGCAGTGCTCCCGCCTATGGCGAGCGCGGCGGTTCAGCGCCCGGTGGTTCGCCATGGGGCCAGCGCGCCGGTGGTGGCGGGTTTGGCCAGCAGGGCGCCCAAGCGCCGGGCGGTGGCGGCGGGTTCCTCAAAGGCGCCATGACGACGGCAGCCGGCGTTGCCGGCGGCATGCTGCTGGCGAACAGCATCAGCGGCATGATGGGCGGTAACGCGGGTGGCAAGGCGCAGGCAGCCGAGGCTACTCCCAAGGCCGAGGAAAGCTCGCCCTACGAGGTGAACCAGAAGCCGGAGCAGGCGTCGCACTATCAGGACGCGAACGACAACGACCCAGGCAACTCTGACAGCTCGTGGGGCGATGGCGGCGGCGGCGATCTCGATATCTGATCTCTCCTTCCTTCACCGAAAACAACAAGGGCGCGTCCGAGGACGCGCCCTTTGCATATCCAACAGTCAAGCAGGGTCAGCCGCTGACGCCGGCGCTTTCGATGGCAATCGCGCGCTTGGCGCCGAGGTCGTATTTCAGCCGCGGCACGATCTCGAGGTCTTCGCCGGTGACGCGCAGGAAAGAGCAGTCGCCGGGCGAGCGGTCGACGCCATGGATGGCGCCGACGTCGAAGATGCCGGCCTGGCCCGGATTGAGGCGGAACGTGTCGACTTTTTCCAGCTCAGCGGGGCCGGCGCTATCGCCGCCGTCCTTGCGCTTCCACATGCTCATCTCCGACCAGCCGACGGCCTGACCATAGACGGCCCATGACCGGCCATGATCGTGGGGTGCCGACGAGCGGCCGCCGCGGTCGACATGCGCCAGGACGCAGAACTTCAGCTCGGGGTCCTCGTAGAGCGTCTCCCGGCCGGTCTTGACCTGCGGCCCCAGATGCTCGGCGACGAACTCTGTGTTGGTCAGCAGTTTCTCGATCAGGTCGCGGATCTTTTCGCGGCCGCCTGGACCCTTGTCCGATTTCAGGACTGCATGGCAGTCCTTGCAGAACGTTTCCAGCGTGTAGGCCATGGCTCGTTTCCTCGTTCCGGCCGATGTGTTCAGTGGCAAGATTGCGCCGTCCGGCTGGGGGATGCAAGGGGTGGGCGTGGCGCATGCCGGCCCGGTCATCCGGGCGGGCAATCCCGCAGCCTACCTTGACCTGACACGCGACTCGGAGACTCTCTCTGAACGCGGAGGATTCATGGCTTACGCTCGCAATCCCATTACCTCTCTGGCGATTCTCTCGACGGCCTGCGCGGTCCTTCTGGCTGGCGCTCCGGCAGCAGCCCAGACCGTGGCGACGCCGCGGGGCGTCTTCATCGCGGTCGAGGGGCAGCGGGTGTTCGGCGAGTCCGATTTCGTGGCGGGTCTCGTTCCGCCGACCGAGTTCGACATCGTCGGGCCCGAAAAGAAGCTCGACGAAGGCCGAGGCTGGGGTGGCGCGCTCACGCTCGGCTATGGATGGAGCAACGGCTGGAGCGGCGCGGTGCGCTTCCGCCGGCTCGCGGCTGACGATGACGGCGGCCCTGTCGAGCCCGGCATCGTCGCATTCGCCCCGCAGATTCCCTTCGTTCCGGGCGGCATTCCCTTCGGCGTGCTCGGCGCGCAGACCACAGTCGATTCCGAAGCCTCGATGCTCGATTTCGAGATCGGCAAGGAGCTTCAGCTCGCGGGCGCGCGGCTCGAGCTTTTCGGCGGCCTCACCTACGCCTCGATCGAGCGCGAAGCGGCGCTCATCGGCGGTGCGTGCGGCTGCCTGCCAGCATTTGCGCTCGTCATGGCGCACGATTTTCGTGGTGTAGGGCCGAAGGTCGGGCTCCGTGGAGGCGTTCCGCTGATCGACGGAGTGAGCCTTGTGGGCGCGGGCTCCGTGGCGGCGCTGATCGGCACATCGACGTTCACGAGCCGCCTCGACGATCCGCTGTTCCCGCCGTTTCAATTCAAGGCCAAGGACGACCGGACCGTCGTTGCGCTCGAAGGTGAAGCCGGCCTCGCGTTCGACATCGGTCCCGCACACCTCACCATCGGCTATCGCGTCAATGCGATATTCGGCGCGCTCGATACGGATCAGCGCGTCTCGCCCCTCCTGGCGAGCTTCGGCTTCCCGCAAATCGGCGATGACCACGCGGACTTCATCGAGCACGGACCGTTCGCGCGTTTCACGCTGCCACTTGCGGGCGTGACGGAAACCAGCTCACGGAACTAGCTCGCGCCTGGGCGATCAACCTCAGCCCAAGATCGTCGAGAAGCAGCGCAAACGAAAGGCCCCCTTCCCGGCGGAAAGAGGGCGTTTGAAGCTTGCGTCCTGCGGACGCCGGCCCTACACGCCGGCCCGCCCCGCGACCCGCAGCGCAAAGGCGTAGTCGAGAGCGATTTCCTTGAGCTGCTCGAAGCGTCCGGAGGCGCCGCCGTGACCAGCCTCCATGTTGGTCTTGAGCAGGACGAGGTTCGGGCCGGTATTGCGCTCGCGCAGGCGCGACACCCATTTTGCCGGCTCCCAGTAGGTCACCCTCGGATCGGTGAGACCGCCGTAGGCGAAGATGTGCGGGTAGGCCTTCTTCTCCACATTCTCGTAGGGTGAGTACGAGAGGATGGTGTCGAAGTCTTCGCGCGAGGCGATCGGATTGCCCCACTCGGGCCATTCCGGCGGCGTCAGCGGCAGCGTATCATCAAGCATCGTATTGAGGACGTCGACGAACGGAACGTCGGCGATGATGCCGAGGAACAGGTTCGGCGCCATGTTGGCGACCACACCCATCAGCATGCCGCCGGCCGATCCGCCGTTGGCGACGATTTGGCCCCGGCTCGTGTAGCCGAGCTTCACCAGGTGTTCGCCGGCAGCGATGAAGTCCGTGAAGGTGTTGACCTTCTTCTTCAGCTTGCCGTCGCTGTACCAGCGATAGCCTTTGTCCTTGGCGCCGCGGATATGCGCGATGGCGTAGATGAAGCCGCGGTCGACCAGCGACAGGCGCGTGGTCGAAAAGCTGGCCGGGATGGGGATGCCGTAGGCGCCGTAGCCATACAGAAACAGCGGAGCCGTGCCGTCGAGCGGCGTGTCCTTGCGGTACAGGATCGACACGGGCACAAGCTCGCCGTCGGATGCCGGCGCCAGGATGCGCCGGGTGACGTAGTGGGCCGCGTCATGGCCGCTCGGCACTTCCTGCGTCTTGCGCAGCGTGCGTTCGCGCGTCTCCATGTCGTAGTCGTAAACCTGCGCCGGCGTTGTCATCGACGAATAGCTGAAGCGCAGGGTGGTCGTGTCGAACTCGTAGCCGGCCGACATGCTGAGGGAGTAGGCCTCCTCGTCGAAAGCAATGGCATGCTCGGCGCCGTCGGCAGACCGCGTGACGATCACGCGCGGCAGACTGTCCTCGCGCTCCAGGCGCACCATATGGTCGCGGAGCGCCACGGTCTCGATGATGAGCCGGCCGGGCTTGTGCGGGACCATCTCGCGCCAGTTCTCTTCGCCGGGCGCATCAACGGGCGCCTCGCAGATGCGGAAGTCCTCGGCGCCACCCGAATTGGTGGTGATGACAAGGCGATTGCCCTGGTGCTCGACCTGGTACTCGTGGCCGTGGCGGCGTGGTGCGACGAGCTGCAGGGAGCCGTGCGGCGCATCGGCGTCGATCAGGTAGACCTCGTTGGTCTGATGATCGTGGGCGTCGATCTGGATGAAGCGCCCCGACTGCGTCTGGCCGACGCCGACATAGTAGCCGGTGTCCTTCTCCTCGTAGACCAGGACGTCCTCATCGACCGGCGTGCCGACGACGTGGCGATAGACGTAGAGCGGGCGATGATTGGCATCGAGGCGGACGTAGAACAGCGTGCGGTTGTCGCGGGCCCAGACGACCGCGCTGCGGGTGTCGGGAATGGCGTCCGGGAGGTCGAGGCCGGTTTCGAGATCGCGAAACCGGATGGTGAAGAGTTCGCTGCCCTTCTCGTCGACCGCATAGGCCAGCAGCCGGTGATCGTCGCAATGGGCCGCGGCGCCAAGCTGCCAGTAGGGCTTGCCGAGCGCCTCCTGGTTGCCGTCGAGCAGGATCGTTTCAGTGGTGCCGCCACGCGGCCGCCTGGCGAGGCGGGGATACTGTCCACCTGTCACATAGCTCACGTAATATTCGAACGGCCCATCGGGAGCCGGCACGGAGCTGTCGTCTTCCTTGATGCGGCCTCTCATCTCCGCGTAGAGGGTTTCCTGGAGGTCGCGTGTATCTGCGAGTTGCGCCGCGGTATAGGCGTTTTCGGCATCGAGGTGCGCGCGGATTTCCGGATCGAGGAGGGCAGGGTCGCGCATGACGTCCTGCCAGTTGGGCGCGCGCAACCACGCGTAGTCGTCCACGATGTCGATGCCGTGATGGGTGGTGGTGACGGGGCGCCGCGTGGCCATCGGCGCAACAATCGCGTTCGGGGACTTGACGAAACCATGCATGGGAATCTCCACTCACCACAATCAACAGGCCGACTTGGGCGCGAGCGCGCCTCAACGCGGGCGGCTCGTGGCCTTCCCGGGCGGCTTATGTTTTCTTTTCGAACTTGAGCGCGGCGCCATTGATGCAATAGCGCAGGCCCGTCGGCTGCGGACCGTCCGGGAACACGTGTCCCAGATGCGCCTCGCAGCGCGCGCAGCGAACCTCGGTCCGCCGCATCAAATGCGATACATCCTCGACTTCGCTCACGACCTCGTCGCGGGCAGGCTTATAGAAGCTCGGCCATCCCGATCCGGAGTCGTATTTCGCGTCGGAGGTGAACAACGGCTCGCCGCAGCAGACGCACGCGAACGTGCCGTCGCGCTTCTCGGTATTGTACGGATGCGTAAACGCCCGCTCGGTGCCGTGCTCACGGGTGATGCGGTATTGCTCAGGGGTGAGTGTCCGGCGCAATTCTGCGTCGTTCTTGACGGTGCGGACCTCGGTCGGTGGCTTGTCGCTGGCCATGACTCTCTCCATGTGCAGGCGCCCCGGCGTCAGGCGCGGCTCGCCTTATGGCTTCATCCAGTCATATCTTGCCCCACCCGGTGGCGTAGAACCAGTCATACGCGCGCATGTCTACCGGCAACACAACGGTCAGGTGGGGATCGGCATGATTATCGTGATGTATTGGCGCAGCATAAATCATTAAAAACTATCTGTATACGATATGGTAGAAGTAGTGGAAGAATGAAATACTTTAGGTAAATTATTTTATCGGGCTCGTGTTTGCAAATATAGTGATGATTCATCTTGGCCGGTGGTAACTTGCAGTTATGTGATGTCGGCGGGCAATATTTGCAATGGTCGAAAGCTGTTGACAGAGTGTCGCTTTTCCCGTTGAAAGCATTCCTCAGGCTCTGGGACCCGAAGCCGTGCATCCTTCGATGAGCGGGAGGGAAAAAATGCCCGACCTGGCAGCATTAATCGAGGATAACCAAGAAAGTGCATGCGACGAGACTGCCTGTCTCGCAGGTGACATCTTGTCAGTGCCTTGGTGTTTCTGTACAGAGCAAGTACCTTCCGCTACACGCAGAAGGCATTTTCAAGATTCCGAAGCATAACCGTGATCAAGGGGTTGCAGCGTGACCGGTCATCGGGAGCAATACTGATGGTGGATGACGAAAAAACTGAGCTTGTGGAACTCACAGCCGGAATTGTCTCTGCGTATGTCGGGAAGAACAGCGTTACGGTGGCGGATCTGCCAAGCCTGATCCAGGAAGTGCATGACGCTCTCAGCCGGGTGACAACCCGGGGCGGCGTGCCGGATCGCGAAGAGTCCAAGCCAGCCGTGGCCGTGAAAAAATCGGTCACCCCCGATTACATCGTCTGCCTGGAAGACGGCAAGAAATTCAAATCTCTGAAGCGCCATCTGCGCACGCACTACAAGCTGTCGCCCGACGAGTATCGTGCGAAGTGGAATCTGCCGCACGACTATCCGATGGTCGCGCCGAACTACGCCGCCGCCCGGTCACAGTTGGCCAAGAAGATGGGGCTTGGGACGCGCCGCGAGAAGTGAGCTCGTGCCGATAGGCTCGCAGCAGGCCCGCATGGCGGGTGATGTCGTAAGTCCAATGTCCCGCCAGCCCGCGCCGCCGCTCCTCCCTCAAGGCGCGGCGCAGCTTCTGCAGAAGGGCCCGGCGGCCGTCCTCGCTGCAATCATCGATTTCCTGCGGCCAAAGAGCGATGAGCCGCGGCAGATCCCGCGCGCGGCAGTAGGATTGTTGCGGGATGGACGCTGCCGGCCGAGGGGGCAAGCTCGGCTGTCTTCGCAAGGCCAGCGGCGATGTCTTCACGGCAGCCTCCTAGGGCGGTTTCGTGAAGGATCGCATGGCGCTGTGGGGCGGGGATTAGATCCTGTTGCTCCGTGGCCGGTCATGGTTTGCCGGGAGGAAATGTTTGACGACCGGGCATGGGCGCGCGCTAGATTGCTCAGGAAAACGAGGCTCAACGGGATCAACGCCTATGCCGGTCACCAAAGGTCGCTGTCAGTGCCGCGCCATCGAGTACGAATTCGAGGGCAAGCCGAAGTGGGTCATGCACTGTCATTGCGAGAACTGCCGGCGGGCCGTGTCTTCGGCAGTTGCAACGTACATCGGCGTCGACATCGATCAGTTTCGCTATCTCAAGGGCGATCCGGCGATCTATGAGTCATCCCCTGGTGTGCAACGCTATTTCTGCTCGACCTGCGGTTCGCCGATGGCCTACGCCGGTGCACGATGGCCACGCGAGGTGCATTTGTTCCATGGCACTCTTGAATCGCCGGCGCAGTGGCCGCCGACCGGGCATGCTCATGTCGGCGAGCAGGTCGGCTGGTTCGATGTGCACGACGATCTCCCGCGATTTGCCAAGACCGCGGGTAAGGGCGCACAGCCCGTGAAGAAAGGTCCTCGCACCTGAACGGCGCTTAGAGCGCGATCGTTCGCCTGGAAGCAGCAAGCGTCCATGCGAAACGCGACCGGCCCTCTACTACACTTAGACGGGAACAGACTGAACCTTCAGCTCTATCATCATGACGGAGCGTCCCGCATCGGACGAGCCTTGCGTGGTTTCCGCCTGCATCGTGATGTCCTTGTTGCTTTCGCCGATCAGGCTGTTTGCAGCAGCCCCTTTCGTCGTGGTGATATCGCCTCCGACGTAGCTCTGGGCAAAGATTCCCGGTTCCAGTTTTGTATCTGAAGGACCCTGGACGACCCAAATCATCACCAGCTTGCCGGTGAGATCCTGACCTGCACCAACTTTGCGGATGGTTCCGGAGTAGGTCAGCTCGACGCCGCTTTCGGTTGGCTTCAATATGCATCGCATGGCGCGCTCATCGCTGGGCGGCGTTTTTTGCTTTTCGCCTTCTTCAGCCAGGGTACAGGTCAAGGTTCCCAAATTGCGGCGGGGCGTCTGTGCCTCGGCTGCGCCGGCGATAGCAGTTCCCATCACGCAAAGAGACAGCAATAAAGGCCGGTACATTGAAAACCGGGTCATGGGGCATCTCCGCTGTTGTCCGCATTGCATGAGACAACGCATGGTGGTGCAGCAGGTTGCGACATAGTGTTGTGAGCAACCTCCGGAGCGCATGGCGGGCCAGTTGGATTGCCAACCGCCGCTCGTGCTATAGGGCAACATATGAGCGATCCTCGACACCCCAATTCAGCCGTATCCGCCGGGCCGGTGACCTTTGCCAACGACCGGCCCTTCGCCTTGTTCGCTGGGCCGTGCCAGATGGAGTCGCGGGCGCATGCCCTGGAGATGGCGTCGGCGCTGAAGGAGATCTGCGCCAGCGCCGGTGTCGGGCTCGTTTACAAGACGAGTTTCGACAAGGCCAACAGGACATCTCTCTCCGGGAAGCGCGGCGTCGGGCTCGACGGGGCGCTGGCGGTCTTCGAGGAAATCCGTGCCACGACAGGTCTGCCGGTGGTCACCGACGTGCATGAGATCAGCCAATGCGCCCGTGTGGCAGACGTCGTCGACGTGCTGCAGATCCCGGCCTTCCTGTGCCGCCAGACCGATCTGCTGGTGGCGGCAGCGCAGACCGGCAAGGTCATCAAGGTCAAGAAGGGCCAGTTCCTCGCGCCATGGGACATGAAGAATGTGGTGGCCAAGATCACCGAGAGCGGAAACGCGAACGTGCTCGTCACGGAGCGCGGCGCGAGCTTCGGCTACAATACCCTCGTCGTCGATATGCGATCGCTGCCGATCATGGCCGAGATCGGCGCGCCGGTGATCTTCGACGCGACCCATTCGGTGCAGCAGCCGGGTGGGCAGGGCACATCGTCTGGCGGCGACCGGCGCTTCGTCCCGACCTTGGCGCGCGCGGCCGTGGCGGTCGGCGTGGCGGGCCTGTTCATCGAGACGCATCAGGACCCCGACCGCGCGCCCTCCGACGGGCCCAATATGCTCGCCTTGAAAGACATGCAGGGCTTGCTCATCGAGCTGAAGGCCATCGACGCGGTGGTGAAAGCGAAGAAGGCAGGCTCCGGCGCCTGAGTGCAGGCCAACAGTCACCGCAAAGTCCTGGAGTTTGAGTCATGAGTTCGACCGTCGAAGCCGCAACGCTGAAGACGTGGCTGTCGGATGGGCGCGAGATCGCGTTTTTTGATGTGCGCGAGCCGGGCCCGTTTGCCGACGGTCATCCATTCTTTGCGGTGCCGCTGCCTTACAGCCGCCTCGAACTCGACATCGGACACCTCGCGCCAAACCGAGCCGTGCGCATGGTGCTGTGCGATGGCGGCGACGGGGTTGCGGAACGGGCGCGGAAGCGGGCCGAAGCGCTGGGCTATTCCAGCGTGATGGTGCTGGCGGGTGGGACCCCGGCCTGGAAAAGCGCCGGGTACACGCTCTTCGAAGGCGTCAATCTGCCGTCCAAGACGTTCGGCGAGCTGATCGAGCATGCGCGTCACACGCCGCGCATCTCGGCGCAGGACCTTGAAGCGATGACGCGGCGGGGTGATGACTTCGTCATCGTCGACGGCCGCACGTGGGCGGAATACACGCGCTTCAATATTCCCGGAGGGATCAGCTGTCCGAACGGAGAGCTGGCGCTCAGGATCGGCCAGATCGCGCCCGATCCGAAGACGACCATCGTCGTCAACTGCGCCGGCCGGACGCGCTCGATCATCGGTGCGCAGACGCTCATTGATTTCAGTGTGCCCAACAATGTTATGGCACTCGAGAACGGGACGCAGGGGTGGTTTCTCGCGGGCTTCGAACTGGAGCGCGGGGCCGATCGCCGCTGGCCGGACGCGCCAGCAGATGCCCGTACGCGCGAGGCCATGCAGGTGAAAGCCCGGCAGCATGCGCACCGTCACGGTGCCGCCTGGGTTGCGGCCGGTGAAGTCGCGGGCTGGTTGGAAGACGCGGCGCGCACAACGTATCTGCTCGATGTACGCACGGCGGAGGAAGCGTCCGCGTCGCCGATGCCGGGCTTTCGCCACGCGCCGGGCGGGCAGCTCGTGCAGGCAACGGATCAATGGGTCGGGGTCAAGGGCGCGCGCATTATCGTTGCCGATGGCGACATGATCCGGGCGCCGATGGTGGCGGCCTGGCTGCGGCAACTGGGGCACGATGCTTACGTGTT